>DBTJ01000211.1:2470-11979 GCA_002306985.1 Verrucomicrobia bacterium UBA1319 | reverse complement strand
AGTTTTGCGATCGGCTCGTTGGTGCCGCAATTGGAACATCATGCCCGATTCGATCGATTCGGAGAATTTTTTGTGGCGGAAACCGATGAGAGTGATGGCACGCTCATTGCCTTTCATCCCGAAATCGCCATCTTGCTCAACGTCGACAAAGAGCATTTGGATTATTACGAAGATCTCGACGCCGTTTGCCGGCAATTCCGTCAATTCGCCCGGCAAACCACCGGCCTGGTGCTCTGGTGCGCGGACGACCCCCGGTTGGCCGGAGTAGTTGAGGGCTGCGTCAAAACGCTGTCGTATGGATACGCGGCGACCGCCGATTACCGCGTGGAGCCCGTGGCCGCGGCCGCCCCGCCCCCAAAGAGCGCCAGCCAATTTCGCTTGTGGCATCAGGGCGCTTGTTTGGGCGAGTTCACGCTAAATCATTTGCAAGGCGAGAAGAATATTTCGAACGCGGCGGCCGTGGCGGCTTTGCTGCATCAACTCGGATTTGGCGCGCCCGAAATCGCCGCCGCCCTGCGACCCTTCCGCGGCGCGGCCAGACGCCAACAACACTTGTATCAAGGACCTGAAGGCCTGGTCATTGACGATTACGGACATCACCCTCGGGAAATCACCGCCACGCTACAGGCTTTGCGACCAACGCAGGGCGGACGCTTGTTGGTCGCCTTCCAACCGCACCGATATACCCGCACCCAGCTGCTGATACGGGAATTCAGCGCTTGCTTTCGCCAGGCGGACCGGCTTTGGCTGGCGGATATCTATCCCGCCAGCGAGAAACCCATTCCGGGGGTAACCAGCCAGGCGCTGGCGGAGGCCATTCGCGCCCAAGGCCAGGAAGTGGAATATGTGCCGGAACTGGAGCGGTTGGCGGTCGCCGTCCAATCCGCCATGCAACCGGGGGACACCGCGTTGTTTTTAGGCGCGGGGGACATCACCCAAGCCGCGTATGTGCTGGCGGCCAAATTTCGCGCCAACCGCGCCACCGCCCAGGCGCGCCTGCACCAGACGTTAACCAGTTTACTCGCGCCAGGAACCGTGGCGCGCCGGGATGAGCCGATGGCCAAACATACCACCTTCCGCACGGGCGGACCGGCGGAATTCTATGTGGAACCGACGAACGAAGCGGATCTGGCCAAACTGCTCGCCTATTGCGCCCAAAACCGGATTCCGTGCCGGGTCATCGGACGAGGTTCGAATCTGCTCGTGCGCGATGGCGGCATCGCGGGCGTCGTGATTTGCCTGGCGGGCCAATTCACTCGCATCGATATCCAAGGCCGAACCATCCGTTGCGGCGCGGGCGCGCGGCTGCGCGAGGTAGTCATGGCCGCCAAAAACCAAGGCCTGGGTGGGCTGGAATTTCTCGAAGGCATTCCCGGCACCGTGGGCGGCGCCATGCGCATGAATGCCGGGGCCATGGGCCGGCAATTTTACGAAGTGGTTGAACGGGTGCGCTATCTCGATCCCCAAGGAAACGCGCGCGAAAGCGCGGTGGCCGATTTAGGCGCTCAATACCGCGACTGCCCGCTCTTTCACACCCACATCGCCCTCGAAGCCGTGCTGGTCTGCGTGCCAACACCGAAAACGGAAATCGAGGCCAAGCTGGCCGAGCATAATCGCCAGCGCTGGGCCTCCCAACCCGCCGCCCCAAGCGCGGGCTGCGTCTTCAAAAATCCGCCCGGCCAATCGGCGGGCAAGTTAATCGACCAACTGGGGTTGAAACAAACCCAAGTCGGCGGGGCGATGGTGTCCCCGACGCATGCCAATTTCATCGTCAACCAGAGCCAGGCAACCGCCCGGGACGTGCTGGATTTGATCGAAAAAGTCCGAAACATCGTGCGCGCCCGCGCGGGCGTCGAACTGCAAACCGAAGTGGAAATTGTGGGGGAGGAGCCGGAGCCATGAGCCGCCCCCCCCAGCATGGTCACTCGCTTGGACGATGTCAGGCAATTGGAGCATATATGAAACAAAAGAATTTTAATTCCGCCCGAATTCCGCGACTGGCCGTCTTGCGAGGCGGCCCTTCCCAAGAACGTGAAGTATCCTTGCGCACGGGCGCCGCCGTCGCCGAAGCCCTGCGATCTTTGGGCCACGAGGTGGTTGAAATCGACCCCCAGCCCGGCCAGTGGTCGCTGCCCGCCGGCATCGAAGCGGTCTTTTTAGCGTTGCATGGCACCTATGGCGAGGATGGCACCGTCCAAAAGGAACTGGAAGCTTTGGGCGTCCCCTATACCGGTTGCGGGCCGGAAGCCAGCCGGCTGGCTTTCGATAAAATCCTGACTAAGGAAAAATTTCTCGCGGCGGGTGTGCCCACCGCGCCTTACCAGGTATTCCGCCACGCCGCCGCCGCGTGGCCGGAGGGATGGCCGGGGCCGCTGGTTATCAAGCCGTCCCGGCAAGGCTCCAGCGTCGGCCTGCAATTCGTGGATTCGCCCGCCCAATGGCAAGCCGCGCTGCAAACGGCCCTCAAGTTCGACTCGGAGGTTCTGGTGGAGCCGAAAATCATCGGCCGCGAAACCACCGTCGGCATTCTCGACGGCGTCGCGCTGCCCATCGTCGAAGTGCGGCCCCGGCAAGGCGGCTACGATTACCATAATAAATACACGGCCGGGGCGACCGAGTATTTCTGCCCGGCCGATTTCGACTCGGCAACCACCGCGCGCGTGCAACAGGCGGGCTTGGCGGCCTACCACGCCGTGGACGGACGCGACTACGCCCGGGTGGACATCATGGTGGACCGCGAGGGCAACCCCGTGGTGCTGGAAGTCAACACTCTGCCCGGCATGACCGCGACCAGCCTGCTGCCCAAAGCGGCGGCGGCCGTCGGCCTGTCGTACGCGGAGCTGTGCCGGAAAATGATCGATTTAGCCTTGAAACGCGCGGCGGGACAGCCAGGCGGCGGGAGGAAACATGAGGTGGTGGTTTAAACGTCCCGCCAAAAACCGTCGGTTAAAACCGGAAGGAGGGCTGGAAACGCTCTCGACCCGGCGACAGGCCTCGGCCTCGCGCTGGCGCACCACCCTGCTGGCCATGATCGCCGCGGCGGGCGCGCTCGCCGCGCTCGTGGCCGTCTGGCGGGCGGGCGATTGGTGCATGCGCCGTTTCGTTTACGAAAACCCGGCGTTCGCGTTGCGCCATATCGATATCCAGACGGACGGGGTCATCTCCACCGAGCAACTGCGCCTGTGGGCGGGGATCAATCCCGGCGATAATTTGCTCGCGGTGGATTTGCCGCAGATCAAGCGCCACCTGGAATTGTCGCCGCTGATCCGGGAGGTATCGGTGGAGCGCATCATGCCCGCCACTTTGAAAATCCGGGTGACGGAGCGCGAACCCATGGTGCAGGCCTATGTTTTAGCCCCCAAAAGCGGCGAGTCCGGATTCGACATTGCGGTGTATTACCTCGATGACGAGGGATATGTGATGAAACCCATGGATTCCCCGCCGCGCGGCGGCGCGGCGCAAGAGAATTACGCCGTGCTAACCGGCTTGGGCCGCGCCGATCTGCGGCCGGGGCGCAAAGCGGAATCCCCCCAAGTCTACGCTTCCCTGCGCTTACTGGAAACCTTCGCGCGCTCTCCCATGTTGGGGGTGGTGGACCTGGCGCGGATCGATATTTCAACACCCGAAGTCCTGCTCGTCACCACCAGCCAGGGGGCGGAAATCGTCTTCGGCATGGAAAATTTGGAAACCCAGCTGCGCCGCTGGCGCGCCATTCACGATTTCGGCCTCAAGCAAGGCAAGCAAATCGCCAGTTTGGATTTATCTGTGACCAATAATATCCCGGCCTTATGGGTGGAAACCAACCAAATCCCGGTGGTTCTCCCCAAGCCGGTTAAAACCTCACGCACCCGGAACAAACATGTTTAAGTCGCCCAATATTGTTGTCGGCCTGGAGATTGGAACCTCCAAGGTATGCGCGGCCGTCGGCGCCATCGGCTCCGGCGGAACGCTCAGCATCATCGGTCTCGGCCAAAGCCGCTCGCGTGGCGTGCGCAAAGGCGAGATTGTCAACTCCAGCCTGGCCGAGGAGGATGTGCGCAACGCGATCGTCGAAGCCGAGCAGATGTCCAACGCCGAGATTCGCGGCGTGTTCCTGGGCGTCAGCGGCAATCACATCCAATGCGTGAATAATCGCGGCACCCATACCATCGTCACCGCCGATCGCGAGATCACCGAGTTGGATGTGCAGGACGTGATGAAGAACGCCCGCGCCATCACCTTGCCGATGGGCCACCACGTAATCCACACGATCCGCCAACATTTTGCGGTGGACGACCAAGCGGGCATCGTCGATCCTCGCGGTCGACTCGGCAACCGGCTCGACGTCGAAGTGCATGTCATCTACGGCAATTTAAACCGGCTGCAAAACCCCATTCGCGCGGTGAAAAACCTGCAACTGGAGGTGGAAGCCCCGGTGTTCACCGGCATCGCCTCCAGCCTGGCGCTGCTGGCCGGCCCGCAAAAGGAGCATGGTTCGCTCGTGATCGACCTAGGCGGCGGCACCACCGAGTTTGTGGTTTATTCCGGCGGCGTCATCCGCTGCGCGGGCGTGCTGGGCGTGGGCGGCGACCACGTATCCAACGATATCGCCGTGGGGCTTAAAATCCCCCTACCCCGCGCCGAACAGCTTAAAATCAGCCATGGCCGAGCCATGCTTGACGACTCCTTCAAAGGCCAAGTCGTGACTCAGACGAACGAACATGGCATTGAGGAAAAACCCGTTAACCTGGATCATTTGCAACGCATCATGGTGGCGCGATTGGAGGAAATTTTCGAAATCATACACGACGACCTCGATAAAGCCGGGGTTTTGGACGACCTTCACGCGGGCGTATTCCTGTGCGGGGGCGGCGCGCGCACGCCGATGATTCAAACGCTGGCGGAGCGCATTTTCCATCTCCCGGCTTACATCGGTAAAACCAGTTCGATCAGCGGCCTCAAATCGGCCCTCGACCAGCCGGAGTTCGCCACGGCGATCGGCTTGGTTAAATACGGCTCGATGCAGCTGCGGCGGCCGGAAATAAACTGGTCCATTTCCGGCTGGCTGCGCGGGCTCGTCGGCCCCTGGCTAGGCAATCCGGCGCGCCCCTCGCGCCCCGAGCCCACCCCCGCCGCGCCGCCCGAAACGGCCGCCGAGCCCACGGTGCGAGAACCCGTGGAAACGGTAAAGGATATCCGCTAAAACGGCGCCACTCGAGTGCGCCAAACAACCCTAAACGGATCAACGACCCTATGAACCCAGACCTCAATCCCTCCCCCGCTCCGGCGGAACCCGCGCGCCGCGCGCTGGCGATGAAATGCATCGGCGTGGGCGGCGCCGGGGGCAACGCCGTCGAATATCTGGCGCAAGCCGGTTTCACGGGCGTCGAATTCATCGCCCTAAACACCGATTTGCAGGCGCTCGACAATTGTCGGACGGCCATTAAATGCCGCTTAGGCGGACGGCTGACCCATGGCATGGGCGCCGGGGGCGATCCCGACCAGGGACGCCAGGCCGCCGAACAGGATGCGGCGCGGATTCGCGGATTCTGCCAGGGAGTCGACCTCGTTTTCATCGTCGCCGGCATGGGCGGTGGCACGGGCACCGGCGCCGGCCCGGTAGTCGCCCGCATTGCCCGCGAGTGCGGCGCGCTGACGCTCGCGTTCGCCATCATGCCGTTCGCTTTCGAAAATCCCCGCCGCCAAAAACAGGCGCGGCTGGGACTGCAGCATTTCAAGGACGAAGCCGATGGCGTGATTTGCCTCGCCAATGAACGGCTCGCGACCCTGATCGACGAGAAAACCGGCTTGCTGGAAGCGTTCCGGTTCAGTCATGAATGGCTCGGCCAGGGCTTGCGGGGCATCTGGCGACTGCTCACCAAACCCGGCCTCATCAATGTGGATTTCGCCCACTTGCGAACCGTCCTGCGCGACCGCCACGGGGAAAGCGCCTTCGTCACCGTCGAGGCTTCCGGACCCAATCGGGCCCGCGAGATCGTGGACCGCATCACCACCAGTCCCATGCTGGAGGCGGGCAAACAGCTCGACGAAGCCGCGTCCGTGCTCATCAGCATCGCCGGCGGCGCCGAGCTCAGCATGGCCGAAGTCAACCGCCTCATGGAGCCTTTTAACCATCGTTGCGCCAACGCCGACGTGGTCATGGGCGCCATGATCGATCCCGCCTTGCAAGACCGCTTGGAAGTTACCGTGATCGCCACTCGCCGCCTCACCACGGTCGAGGAAGCGGAAAAAATGACGGATCGCCTGCTGCAAGAAGCCTTGCTGCCGGCGCAGACGGATAACAGCCTAGGCACCCATATGCGCGGCTGCGCGGAACCGCCGCCCCCGCCCCCGCGATATATGCCGCCGCCGCCGGAGCTGACTTCGGAACAAAAAGAACGCTTTATGGATCGCAAAACCGGCATCCCCGCCCCGTTGCGGCGCGTGTTGCCCCGATTGCGCCAAGGGCAACTGCCGTTGGACGTGATCTCCAAAGGCCGGTTCGAGAAAAGCCAGCCCACCATCCACGAAGGCGTGGACCTGGATTTGCCAACGTTCAAACGCCGGGGCACGGTATTGAATTAAACCGGCCGGGACCGAGCCATTCGATCCCACCCCGTTTCGGTATCTTTGGCGGTCACCGTCTCGCCCGGGTGGGTTCGCGCTTGGCGTAATGTCAGAGCGCTAAACGTCGGCATCCGCGCCGGCCTTTTTCGCTCCACCCAGGGAAATACCGGCACTGAATGCGGACCCGGCTTACGAGCGCCATTGGGCTGGAATTGCCAAGGGATGCATCGATCCTGCGCCGAAGGCCAGGAAATAGCCATCCGCTGGCGCGCGTCAGCCTCGTTTATTGTCGTCACCGCGATCCAAGGCGAGCGCGCCCAAGCGCCGACGTAAAAACTAGAGGCTAAGGCGAGTCAACCCGCCTCTGCTTACAGCCAAACCCGACTCATAGGCTGGGATCGAGCGGCGCGGACGCGGGGGCGATCCGAGTGGCTTTGATTTGCTCGACGATCATGCCGTCCATGCGTTCGACCTCCAGATCGAAGGTTTTCACTTTCACGCGATCGCCCCGGCGGGGGAAACCGCCGAGTTTCTGGGTGATCCAACCGCTGGTGGTGACGCTTTCCTCCGACAGATCCTCCCCCACCAACTCGGCCAGATCGCGCAGCGGCAAAGCGCCATAAACTCGCCATTGGGTGTCGCTCAACTTTTCGAGCAACGGTTTTTCCTGATCGAATTCGTCCTGAATTTGACCGACCAACGCCTCCAGGATATTCTCCAGCGTCACCATGCCGACCGTGCCGCCGTACTCATCGACCACGATGGCCAGGTGCAGTTTCTTCTCCAAAAGCCATTGCAGGAGCCGCTCCAAGCGCGCGGAATCCGGCAGGTAAATGGTTTTGCGGACCACGCCGGCTAAATCGGCCCCGGTGCGAGCTTTGATGCGCGAGGCGTACAAGTCCTTGATATGAACAATGCCAATGATCCGCTCCAGATCGCCACCCTCGCATAAGGGAAACCGCGAATAACGGGTTTTCTCGGCCACATCCAGGCATTGCGCGATGCTATCCTCGGTGTTGAGACAGACGATTTCCTGGCGCGGGCGCATCACCTCGCGCACGGTGCGATGCCGCAGGTCGATGGCGTTGAGCACAATGGTCCGGCCAATATCCAAATCGTTCGTCGCGGTTTCCGCGGCCGACACGATCAACTTCAGCTCTTCCTCCGAGTGCGCGCGTTCGGATTCGTCGGCCGGTTCAATGCCCGCTTTCCGGAGCATCCATAGGGAACTGTTATTAAGCACCCAGATAAACGGATAAGAAATACGACAAAACCAGAACAACGGCTGGGCGATCCAAAGCGAAGCGGCGAGCGGTTTTTGAATCGCCATCGCCTTGGGGGCTTGCTCGCCGGCGGCGATGTGCAGAAAAGTAATCGCGGTAAACCCGACCACGAACGAAATGGTATGCTGAACTTTGGGGGAGCTGACTTCCAGCCACGAAAGCACCGGCGCCAGCAAAGCCGCGAACACCGGCTCGCCGATCCAGCCCAAACCGAGGCTGGCCAGGGTGATGCCGAGTTGCGCCGCGCTGAGAAAGACATTCAAATTACTGACGATATGCCGGGCCACCACGGCGCGGCGATTGCCCGCCGCGATCAAGGTATCCAGCTGCGTGCCGCGAATCTTGACGATCGCGAACTCGGCGGCGACAAAAAAGCCGTTGATGGACACCAATACCAACACGGCCAATATCTTCAGGATCAGGATTTCCATGGCGGTGGTGTCCATATCAGAGATTCACCTCCCCAAAAATCGCGCGCAACACATCCTGCAAACTGATGATCCCCGCCTCCCGCCGATCCGGTCCCAGCACGATCGCCAACCGCTGGCCGCTGCGCTGCATGCGCCGCAGAGCGGACTCCAAATACAAATCCTCCTGTAGAAACAGGGCGGATTTCACGAAATCCCCCGCGGTTTTCCCGGGGTCCATATTTTCGCGGTACAAAATATTGCGCAGGCTGATCAGGCCGATGATCCGCGAGGTCCCATCCTTCTCGACAATCAAACGGGTCAAGGAACGCTCCCGGCAAAGGCTTAACACCTGGGCGAGCGGCATGGAGGCGGGGATGCGCACCGTTTTATCCAGCGGCTGCATGGCATGCTTGACCGTTAACTTTTGGAAATCCATCACCCGGTCGATCATGGATTTTTCCTCAGTGCTGAGGTTTTGACCGGATTCCCGCATGAGGATTCGCAATTCATCCCGATTGGCGAATAATCGGCCGGTAAACACTTGCCCGCCCGTCCAACGCAGCATGCCCCGGGAAAACCAGGTAATGAAGGAGACGAGCGGCGACAGCCCCACCTGGACTAGGCCAAACGGGCGCGCCAGCGCCAGGCACAAACGCTCGGGATAAAGCTGGAATAGCCGCTTGGGCAGCAAGTCGCTGAGCACGTACAGCAGGACCGCCGACCAACCGAAAGCGCACCAAAACACCAACGGGCGCGCCCCCAGCCAGGCATACAGCTCGGAAGCCAGCAGCGCGACGCCGAAAAAGTTGGCCACGGCGTGGCCCGCCAGAATGATCCAGAGGAAGCTTTCCGGCTCCTCCAAGTACCGCAAGAGCTGGCGCGCGGCGGCGTCCCCGGCGCGCTGCCGGCGGCGCAACCGAAAGCGGTTGAGCGCAAACACACCGGTCTCCATGCCCGACATGGCGAAGGAAAGCACCAAGCACAATCCGATCACCATCCAGGAAAGGCCGTTAAAATTCATTTGGCGCCTCCCGCGGTTTTACGCAAGAGCTCGACCCGAATTTCCTTCACCCGCCGCTCGTCGGCGGCCAGGACGGTAAATCGCAGGTTCCCCCGGTCGAAGAACTCCTCGCGCGCCGGCACGCGTTCGGCCAAGGCGACCACCAAGCCCGCCATGGTTTCAACCGCGGGAGCCACCGGCAAGGGTGGATATTCGCGCTGAAAATCCTCCTGTCGCAAAGCCCCGTTGACCCGCCACTGGCCTTCCCCA
>DBTJ01000211.1:0-2215 GCA_002306985.1 Verrucomicrobia bacterium UBA1319 | reverse complement strand
GCCCCGTTGCCCCGCCACTGGCCTTCCCCAAGCTTTTCCATCAAAAACCCGGATTCCTCGCCTTCGCCGCGAATCTCGCCGATCACTTCCTCCAAAATATCCTCCACGGTGACGACCCCCGCCCAACCGCCAAATTCGTCGGTGACAATGGCCATTCCGCGCTGCTGGCGTTGCAAGCTTTGCAGCAGTTTCAACAAATTCATGCTATCTGGAACGAAGGAAGGAAACTCGACCGATTCGGAAAAATCCGCCTGGGGATCGAGCAAAAAAGTGCGGGTATTCAGAATCCCCACAATCGTGTCCGCTTCCGCGTCGTACATGGGGAGGCGGCGATGCTTATGGCGGATGGCGGCGGCGTTCATCTCCTCCATCGAAAGGTCATCCGCGATGTACGCCACCCGCGAGCGAGGCCGCATCGCTTCTTTGACGGTACGTCGGTCCAACCCGATGATTTGCAGGATGATCTCCTTCNNGGGAAATTGAAGGCGCTGATCACGCCCACCACGCCCAGCGGATGCCACTGCTCATACATGCGGTGCAACGGGCGCTCGGAGTTCGTCGTCATGCCATATAGCTGGCGCGAGAGGCCCAGCGCGAAGTCGCAGATGTCGATCATCTCCTGCACTTCGCCCTCGCCCTCGGCGCGGATCTTGCCCATCACGGCCTCGAGGATGTCTTTCAGGGTGACGACTCCGGCGGTGCCGCCGAATTCATCCAGCACGATGGCCAGCCCGCGCTGCTGCTTTTGCAACGCCCGGAATAACAGGAGCAAATTCATGGACTCCGGCACGAACGACGGAAACTCGATGACTTCCGCCAGGTCAATTTGCGGGTCAAGCAGCAAGGCGCGCGTGTTCAGGATGCCGACGATGGTGTCCGGCGTCTCATCGTAAATCGGCAGGCGGCGGTGCTTGAATTTCCGTGCCGCCGCGAGCATTTCCTCCACCGTGGCCTCGTCGGAAATCGCGGCCATGCCAGCGCGCGGACGCATCACATCGCGCGCCGTGCGGCGGTCGAGGCTGATGATTTGCAGGATGATCTCCTTCTCGGACACCGCCAGCGCCCCTTGTTGATAAGCCATTTCGATCAGTTCGCGATAATCGTCATCGGTCATCTCCTTGGCTTGCTTAGCCTGAGCGGCGCCGCGAGGCGTTAGCATAGCGTTGAGTTTTTGGCCTAGCCATTGCAGCGGAAGAGCGCCGCGTTGGAGCCAAAGCATGGGGGCGGCCACGCGCAGGGACCAGACTTCCGGCAACCGCACAGCCAAGGCCTTGGGCACCACTTCACAACCGAGCAGGATAAGCAAAAAAGCGCCCGCGAGCACCGGCACAATCGGCCACTTCGCCTGGATGCACATCCAAAAGGCGATGCCGGTGATGCCCGCGTTAGCCAGGGTGTTGCCTAAAACAATCGTAGCCAGCAAATCCGCCGGCCGGCTCAGGAGTTCGCGCACTAATCCGCCCTGACGGGGATGCTGTTCCGCCAACCGCCGGGTCTGCCAGGGGCTGAGAAAAAACAGTGCCGTCTCCGACACCGCGAAGAAAAAGCTCGCGGCAACGAACAGCACGATCAAACCACTGGCAATCAGTATTTCCATCCCGTTTTCAACTCGCTAACCAGCCCCCCCCAGGCGGCTAGCCTGCGCCCCGAACTCTGCGTTCTGGCAAAGATTGGCTTATATTAGTCATTTTCCCCGCGCCTGGCCATCGAACTTTTGAAAACCCGGCGAATTCCTTCGGTACAATCGCCCCCCCCACCGGCCAGAGCGCTCAATTTACGTTGCGTAAATTCCTCTTGGCAAATTCAAACGCGCACTTAGGATGGCTCCGCTCTTTGAAATAGGGTGGTTGCCCTGGGCGACAAGCAATGCGCCGCAGCCATCTTAAATGCGATCGAATGTCTAGGGAACTCCGTGAAATGCGGGGACGGTTGCGCCACTGTGACGGGATACAAACTCCGTAACCCACTGGCCGGAAAGGCTGGGAAGGGGGAGCTAGGCTTGAAGCCCGAAGTCAGGATACCGGTTCGAACGCGCTCGTCAGGATTGGCTCAGGGGCTTCGCGCCCGCGCCAATCCGCTTCTCCGTCAAAGAGAAGGATGAGGCCAGCCTGTCGCGTGTGTGCGGGCAGGGCTCGTTGAATGCCTTCATTCTCCGTTTTGCGGGAGTGAAGGCGTTTTTGTTTTTATTCGTCCTCGTCGTCGTCCTCGTCATCGT
>DBTJ01000068.1:10216-17817 GCA_002306985.1 Verrucomicrobia bacterium UBA1319 | reverse complement strand
CCTGGGAATGCGCAAGGAAGGGCTTGGGTTCCGAGCCATCGGCCGCGTATTTGGGAAAAGTCACATTCCTATCTTGAACCTCGTGCGCCAACAAGAGCGCCCGTGAACGATATCGGCTTTCGATGCTGAAAACCTGGTGCCACCTAGCCCCGCGAGATTATTAAAAAGTGGACGCCAGATGTTTTTTCTTCCCTACCCTCCCGGTTCCAGCGCGCGTCTTTCATTCACCGTCGTGAATCCCGCCCGCAGCCGAAACCAACCCCAGCGAACTTGTTGCGAGGAATTGAGGCAAACGCTTAAATAAATAACTCACTGACTCCCATATGTTTGTAAATCTTTGATAAGATTTTGTGGGCAAGCCCTTAAATAAGCGTTAAGCCCAAAAAGGCAGATACCGGGCGAACTTCCGTGACGAGCCAGCCTTTGCGTCCGGCTTGATAGCCCCGGCTCCGATGGCTGCCGTTATCACCTGTGAAACGATGGCGGTTTTGCTTTCCGGGAGTTGAAAGCGTTCGCGCAAGGACTGGTTGGTCATGAACTCCCGCATAACCCATTTAAGCGCGCAATGTTGGTAACAAGCCCGGATGCGATCCTTTCGATCCATGGCCTCGATATCCCTTGGCCCGGAAATCAAAACCACCGTGCGCTGATGGGTGGTTTGAAAGTCAGGCGCGGGAAGCTGATAGACTTCGGCAGCTTGCACGACTTTGTCGATGCCATGTTTTTTTATCTTCCTGCTCTGGAGGCTTTTCCGATCCCCTGAGGCAACCTCCAGAGCCGCCCGGGTAACCTGCTATTATCACTCGTGAGCACAAAGCCGTGGGGATGCCCGAATTGTTCCATGAGTTTCCCAGGCACGTTAACACCTCTCGTGACGATGAGTTTCTTGGAAATACTACCCTTTACTTTATAATATAACGGTAAATGGATTGCGCCTGGGTCTTCGTTTGGATTACAGTATTTTAAGGCAATCAATGATATATACCATTCCAGGCGGAAGACGTAGCGCGACGTCGACTGACGTCCAGCCAATTGAATTCCTTCTGGCGTTTCTCCACACTGGCGCTGCATTCAAATGGCATTTTGACAAACAATTATGACGAACTGGAAAACTAAACTTGCTGCCTATCTGCACGATCCTCCTAGCAAGGCGCTGGATATCCAGACCCACGTGAATCGGTCCGACGCTGCTTTCCGTCAGGCGGGCTTTGTGGATGCCGAAATCGGAGATTACTACTCGGGAGCGGACCATGCGGCGGCGGCGGCGGATCGGCTCCCATTTCCTGACTCTCGCGCGTCGGGGCTGCGATGTTCCTTCGACGGAGTGCGAAATTCTTTTGTTCACCCTCTTGGCCAGAGCGCACAGGGCACGCTGCGGCTACCGTATCACGCAGAGTTTAAAACGATCGAACAGGCGTTTGAAGGCGAAAATTCGGTTCAACCGGCACTGTCGGCAGCCTCGCAGAAAGAATTCGCCACTGAAGGTGAACTGTGGCGAGCACGTTTGTTCGCGCACTGGCGTTTGTGGCCTAAACACGCCATGGAATACGATTATCGGCTTGCCATGCTTCCGGCCGATACCCGCATTCCAGATCATACGATTTGGACTCACATGCAAGTGGTATCAGCCCTCCAAGGGTGCGTCGGGGAGAAAGGGTTGCGTCCGGCATTTCTTAAACTCCAACTGGGGCCCGTTCAGGAATTTATTGCTGCCGCACGTAGCGTGCGTGACCTCTGGAGCGGCAGTTACTTATTGTCGTGGCTGATGGCCGCTGGATTGAAAGCGCTCTCGGCTGAGGTCGGTCCTGATGCCGTGATCTTCCCGAATTTGCGCGGGCAATCCCTTTTCGATCTTCACTGGCGCAAGGAGCTGTGGGATAAAGCGAAAATCGGCGACCAGACCGTTTGGGAGTCGCTCGCCTGGTCAAATAGCGACCTGCTGATACCCAACATACCAAACGTCTTCCTGGCAGTTGTCCCTGCGGACCGCGCTGCGGAATTGGGGCGTAAGGTCGCCGAGGTTATCCAGGCGGAGTGGAAGCAAATTGCTGGCTCGGTCTGGGCCGCATGTGAAGCAGTTAGCTTGACGAACGACGAGGGCGGTATCATTTCCGCCGATCGCAAAACCCGGTTCGACAATCAGATTGCCCGTTTCCTCTCTATCTCATGGCAAGCCACTCCCTGGCCCGAAAAGCTGGAGGATGCGCTGAAAATGGCGGAGGGATTTGATGAAACAATGCCGATCCAAGTGGCACGCGAACGGGTGCAAAATGTGGTGAATATGGCGACCGGCCAGATGCCTAAGGAGGATCGGGATTCGCGCTATTACGTGGGCGGAAAGGATGGCCCCAAGTCTCAATTGAACAATGTCGGCCTCGGGTGGGCGGTGATCCTTTCATTCAACTCGTGGCAATTGGACGCCGTTCGGCAAACGCGTAACTTTGCGGCCGCCAACGGTGGTGGCTGGCAGACCGCCACATTTAACAACAAAGATGCGCTGACAGGTCGCGATGAGGCGGTCGCAGGCGGGCAAGAGTGGTCCCGTCGAGCTGAGGCAGTTGGATCGTTCTGGCGGCCGTTGTTCAAAAAAGGGGATTGGCTCAGCGCCTCAACCTTGGTCAAACGGGTCTGGCATCGGGCGTATTTGGAAAAGCAGTGGGAATTGGATTTGAGTAGTAATATGAAAAATGGTTTTCCAATGCCCAATACCCGAGGAATCGCTGCGCACGCGCCCTTCGAAGATTGCGGTGATGATGAATCGGCGGAGGACGCCCCCCCTTCCGAAAAATACTTCGCCGTCCTTGCCTTCGACGGTGATGAGATCGGCAAATGGGTGAGCGGTGAGAAGGCACCCACATTTGCCAGCCAATTGGCAGACTACCACGATGGCTCAGGAACGCAGCGATATGGTTCGAAGACCTATTATGAGCAACCCCAGTTTAAGGGGTTCCTCGAAGCTCGCCGGCCACTCTCGCCCAGCTACCACCTTCAATTTAGCGAGGCTTTGAGCAATTTCGCGTCGCTTTGCGCCCGTCCCATTGTCGAAGCATACAATGGACGTCTCATTTATGCCGGAGGCGATGATGTCCTAGCTCTCTTGCCTGCCGATACCGCCTTGGCGTGCGCAGAAGCGTTGCGATTGGCTTTTACAGGACATGAAGTCAAGGCAGCGAACGGAGACGTGATCTTCCACTGCGTAGCGCCAGGTTTTCTTTCCTCAGACAATAGAAAGGACGATCATCGTCGTGGCCGCCCCATACCCTTTCTGGTTCCCGGCCCCGCCACCGACGCGTCGGTTGGCATTGCGATAGCGCACTTCAAATCACCGCTTCAGGATGTCGTTCGTGCCGCCCAGGTGGCCGAGAAACGGGCCAAGAACCAACTGGGGAAAAGCGCCGTGGCCGTGACCCTCTTTAAACGCTCGGGTGAAACCATCGAATGGGGAACCCAATGGGAAAGTGGCGGGTTGGACCTCTACCGCGCTTTGAATGCGGCCATTGAGGCAAATGAGTTCAGCAGCAAGTTTCCATACCAGGTGGCGCAGACGCTTGATCCCTATTTGACACAGCTTGCTGGGTTGGCAAAAGTCACTTCAAGTCCAGATTTTGAGGCTGATACCAACAAAATTATCTGTCGAGAAGTCGGACTTGTGTGCGAGCGGCAGCGCGGGCCTGAATGGACGAGGGAAATATCAGATCACCTTCTTGTCATCTTGGGGCGTTATCTCGCGAGACTAGACGATTCCCAGCAGCGAATAAGCGCTGTCATCGGACTTTGCCAGACAGTTGCCTTCGCCCGCCGTACCCGCAGCGATGGGGTGGCAGCAACCCGATCCTCCTCACCCTCAATTCTTAGTTCCGCTGAAAAGCAGGCACAACCATGAATACCATACTGCTACAACCGACGGATGTTTTGTTTTTCCGAGATGGCAGGCCCATGACTGGCGCTCTGGCAGGTCACGGCGCAGCTTGGCCAATGCCCAACGTGGTCAATGCGGCCTTCCATGCCGCGTTGCACCGCTCGGGGTTTGGGAAAATGACCCATTCGCATCGACGCGGATCGCGCGGAAGATACGAAGAGGAGGCTCAGCGGGACCGCAAATTTGGATCGCTGATCACCGTTGGCCCCTTTCCGGTCAAGGATGAGAAGACATGGTTTTTCCCCCGTCCGCTTGATCTTCAGGACGCGACCCTCCAACCGGCACTACTTCCTGTGGATGAATCTGACTCCGGACTATCGAGTCTGCCCATTCCACTTAAGCATGCCGTGGCCAACCGTCTTCCACCCAAAAAGATTTCCGCTGCAAAAGGCTGGCTCTCACAAGCGTCCTACCAGCAGTATCTCAACGCCTCGGATCGCGATGGCCAACCTGATGATTCGCTAAATGACGCTGAGTTTTTTGATACAGAGCACTCCATTGGGATAGAAATCGACTCGGAAACAGGGACTGCGGGACAAGGCGATACTGTGGGCAAATTATACTCGGCTCATTACCTGCGCTTGCGTGATAATTGGCAGTTGGGGGTTTGCGCCAGCGCCGATGATAAGGGAGTCGAACGTTCGCAAGGCATGCGGGACCTAATTAAGGACCTTTTCACCGGTGAGCATCGTCAGATCACTGTCGGTGGTCAGCAGAGGAGTTGCTCGGCGTTGTGCTTGGAGAAAAGTACGATCCCTCTGCCGATCGGTAAGGTGAATCAGTTTCGCGAATTCAACGGCAAAGTTTTTGTGAAATGGGTTCTGCTTACCCCGTCCATTTGGCCTGAAATCAAGCCAGACGGGACGAGAAACATCAACGCCCACCCGGGTGGGTGGCTTCCCAATTGGATTCATGCGCAAACCGGCGAGGTGCTCCTTAAGGCTGGAGAGACCTCCCGCCAGGGACGTGAAAACCGCGATGTTTGGAGGCAACGAGTTCGACGACAAGGTAATATCTTGGCAAAGCTGGTCTCGGCCGTTGTTCCCAAATCGATGGGGGTTAGTGGCTGGGCTTTGCCTGATGAACTCACGGGTGAAAAGGGCGGCGCCAAAAGCACGCATCTAGCTGTCCCTGCTGGAGCAGTTTATTACTTCGAGGCCGATTCGGCCAGCGAGGCAGAAAAACTGTCCGCAGTTCTTAACTGGCATGGCCAGGCCAATGCGGCGGAAATCAAATCAATCAAAAACCGTCGCAGCACTCTTCTGGGTGAAAAAGGTTTTGGGCTGGGCGTCTGCGGTACTTGGAATTACTTCGGGGCATCGAACGCGTAAAGGTCATGCGATCAGTCCAACATTTGGGGCAGGCCAATGAACCCGGTTCCGAAACGTCTACGGACGTCGGATAGAAAGACAATTTGAGCAGAATCAACTAATATACTGGCAACAAATTCAAACGATATCCGCATGCAAACCAAAATACTCTATCTGTTCACCCGCACCCCGCTCCATGTTGGAGCTGGCGCTAGTGTCGGCGCGATTGATCAACCCGTCCAGCGCGAGCGCCATACGGGATTCCCAATCATACCGGCATCATCCCTCAAAGGCACTTTCGCCGACGCGTGGAATGACGGACTGCTGGAAGAAACCAATGGCAAGGGCGAGGTCAAGAAAGTCCGGGTGCGCAAGGACGGCACGAGTACCGCTGCCGCCTGGTTGTTTGGCTCCGATAGCGATCAACATGCGCGCGCGGGTACCCTGCAGTTCACCGAAGCTCGGCTGTTGGCCTTTCCCATCCGCTCGGTCAAAGGCAGTTTTGCGTGGATTACCAGTCCGCTAATTCTGCGCCGAGCTCAGCGGGATGGGGTTATCCCGGCCGATTTGCTAAAAGATTTAAAGGAACCCAGCGACGATAAGGCCATCCTGGAGGCCGGAGGACAGGCCAAGCTCGCCTTGGGCAATAAAATCGTCATTGAGGAATACACGTTCGAGTCGATAGCTATTGCGAGCAAATTGGGCGACTACCTGGGCGGGTTGATGGTGGCGGATCCGGTCTGGACTGAAATCGCCTCACGCTTGGTGATTCTCAGCGACGGCATGATGAGCTTTTTTGCTCAAAACGCCTGCGAAGTGGCTCAGCATGTTCGGATTAGCGACGAAACGGGCACCGCCGAGGGCGGCGCTTTGTTCAACCAGGAGAACGTTCCCAGCGAAACCCTGTTCTACGCCGTTGTTAGAGCGACTGACAACCGCAACCCGAACGGAAACCAGGCTGCTAAAAAGGCTGAAGACGCTTTGGAGGCTTTCGCATCCAAGCTGGGCGCTGGTGCGCTTCAGTTCGGCGGCGACGCCTCGACTGGATTGGGCTACTGCAGTGTCAAACTCGGCTAAAGGAGACTACCATGCAAAACCTTGAACAAATTCGCGCCGCTCACGCCTTTAAAAAGGCAACCAACCTCGACAAGCGAGCGGTCAACAAACTTCCAGCCATGATCGTCAACAATGGCCTTCTGGCCGCATCGGCCTTCGCAAACGATGGTGATCGGGATGGGCTGCGCGATGCCATGAATGCCGTGGCTGAACATTTGAAATCTCAGGGTCACATTACAGGAAATGCCGACACCGGCGGATTGATAAAAGATCTGGCCTCCCGTTCCTCAACCGACCTGCAAAGATCGACTGCGGAAGCTTTGGCCTACATTGCTTATCTCAAACGCTTTGCCACCAAAGGTGCGGATGCATCGGAAAAATGAGCCATGCAACTCGATAATATACCCGCCGACACGCGATTGGCCCTGAAGGATCTTTCGGTCAAGGATTGCAGCCGAAGCTTGTTTTTTGACCGCTTTGCGCGACCAGCCTTGAAAGGAGAGGTGCGCAATGAGTTCTTCACTGATGGTTGCGGCGCCCATCCGGCTCCCGAGAAGACTGTCTCATGGAAGGGTTGGCTCCAAAGTATTTGCAAGGATAACGCCCCTCAAAGGCTTTTCGCCAAACTGCAGTCGCGGATGATGGTGAACATGGCCGGTGGGGTGATGGAAAATGCAGGGTTGTGCCTCGATCGTTTCGGCATCCCTTATATCCCCGGTAGTGCGGTAAAGGGATGTGGACGACACATGGCTATCCAAAATTTAATGGAAGCGCGAGAATCCAACGGGACATCCGAGAAGCTTGTTCTGCTGCTTGCCGACATCGCACTGGTATTTGGCTGGGGCGAGCAGGACTGGAAAACCGACAAAGACAAGAAAGGGCGATTAACGTCTGATTTTGTGCATGCCGTTGGTGAGAACCGCTGGATTGATGTTAGCGCTCAGGTACGCCAATTATTGCCCCCATCCAAGGACTTTGGCGGCTCTGTCAGTTTCTTGCCCGCCTACCCGCTTGCGCTTCCTTCCAAGGACTTGGAACTGGATATTCTCACCTGCCATCATCCCAAATATTATGAAGAGAAAATACCTGTGGCTTTGGATAATGAGGATCTTAATCCAGTCGTCTTTCCCGCTGTTGCTGCGAAGATCGTCTTCCAGTTCGCCGTACTGCCCTTGCGCCAAGAGCGATACTCCCATGCGCAGCCAAATTGCAAACTTCAGGTCGTGGCACTGGAATGGCTGAGACAAGGGTTGGAATCGCTCGGAGTTGGAGCAAAGACCGCTGCCGGATATGGCTGGGTTGACGCATCAGAAAAG
>DBTJ01000068.1:3922-9979 GCA_002306985.1 Verrucomicrobia bacterium UBA1319 | reverse complement strand
GCCGGATATGGCTGGTTTGACGCATCAGAAAAGTTCAACCAAACGATAGTCGCCGACGAAGCGCGGGAGTTGGCCCATCTTCGCCAGAAAAAGGAGGCCGATGCGGAAAAAGCCCGGCTCCAAAAGGAAGAGGATGAGCGCGCAATAAAGCGGCGACTGGAAAAACAGGCACTTGCGATACTTACCCCCGAACAGCAGGAGGACTATAAAATCGAAAAACTCACCAATGATCAGTTCCGCGCCAAGCTCGACAATTTTCAAACAATCAAAACCGAATCAGAAAGACAGGCTGTGGTCCGAGCTCTACGCGTTGATCTTGGTAGCAGGGGTTCTCGCCGGACTTTCTGGGACGACTTAAAGGTCAAGGCGCAGAGAAAAGGCGGCAAATCCGCGCAAATTGAGCAGTTAATCCGCCAGATCAGCAAGCAACTCGACTTGGGTAAAATGCCATGATAAAACTTAGCTTCCAACTTGAACTTATAACCCCTTGCTTTTGTGCCGGTGCAACCCAGGCCGCCGCCGAGATCCGCGCTCCCTCAATCCGTGGCAAACTGCGCTGGTGGTTCCGAGTGCTCGGGGGCACGCGCGAGCAGGAATCCGAAGTGTTCGGTTCGATCCATGGCGACTCTGGACGATCCAGCTCGCTCATAGTCCGGGTTTCTGAAGCTACGTCCCAGCCCAAGTGGCAGCCGATTGACTTTTCAGGAATCTCAAATTCAGGCTATGTGCTATACTTTGCCAAAGCATCTGGAAACCGCGCTCGGTGGGTAAACGGAGGCGCGGTGGCCAGCGGCGCATCCTTTGAACTTAACTTGCTATGGAGACGCAATGTATCAAGCGAAGCTCGATCATTATTCGACCTGACCTTGGATGCCTTCCTGCTCTTGGGCTCGCTCGGTTTGCGCGGCACCCGGGGGCTCGGCTGTTTTGAGACCAAAGAACGCCCTTTTGGAGACGAAGCGTTCAAATCGTTATCAGCGAGGATTAGGAAGTGCGCCCCGGCGTTTGAAGCCGGAATCGGTCAATTCCGGGGCACGAAAGATCAATTGCTCGATGGTTTGGGAGCCCAGTTAAGAGGGCTTCGAGCGGGATACTCCGCTGGACGATCCGGACAATCCAACCCGTCCCCGATGGGAGCCAGCCAGCCTCGCCAGACGAGTGCCGTGTATCTGCGTCCGGTGAAGCTGGGTGACACGGTTTGCGCTATTGTGGTGTTTGAAGCGCCGTCAGACAAGGTTCTTGGCCCTCCTTCAAGAAAGAACGCGCCGCGTTTGGCGGGGAATATTCCACCTCCTATCAATGCCCCGCAGATGGGCGCTGGCGGCGGCAAGCCGTAGTGGCGCTAACACGAGCTAGCAAGGAGGAGACGCGAATACGACAAAATCCATACGCTCAGCCGGGCTTTATTTCTTTCAAGCGCATCTCAAAGACTCTGGCTATGGGGTGAAAGCGCTTGGCATCACGCTGGTTGCGGATTCAAACGATATTAGCCAAATGTTCTTAAGTAAGTAATTAATGAATGCGCGTAACATGTCTACCACTATTCTTTCTTTCGCCTCTAAACAAATCTGGCCGCAGGTCCTTTCGGTGCTTCACACGCGCCCCAAGCGCTTGATTCTGTTCCACACCGCCGAGAGTACCGAGTCGAGCCAACCGGCGCAGCGGTTGAAAGAGTTTTTTGAACAGGGTGGCATTGATTCATCGGTGGTCGTTGAACTACAACTGGTTCCCCATGATGATTTTTCTAAAATCATTGACGTATTCGCCTCGATTGCCGAGCGGTTGGAGTTGGATGATTCAAACTGCATGGTAAATTTGACGGGGGGCAACAAACTCATGGCGTTGGCCGCTGCCGAATGGTGCCGATTGGCGGGCGTTCCGTGCTTTTATCTGGAACGAGACAATCGCGTGTTTAAGTTTCACGCTCAAGGCGTTGATTTACTTCCACAGCCTGACTTCAAGCTGGACATTCACCTTGCACGCGAGCTCGACCCGCTTAATTTGTTGCGATGTCAGCTTGGGGACTCAGAGGTGACCGATCCGGGGCAGAGGTTGAAGCTCAATGAGCCAGGCAGGAAGCTGCCGGAAAACGAAATCGGTCCTTTATTAAACCGTGACGTGGATTTTCGCAAATTCCTTGACTGGGACATGCCGTCGCAAAAGGAAAATCCCGGCGATGCGCTCGAATACGCTACGGCTGTTACCCTCCTGAAACTTGGAGTGCCTGTTGTGCAACGAAGCGTGCGACTCGTGCCAAAATTGCTTCGCGGTTCGGGGCGCGAGGAAGGTGAACTCGACCTGATTTTTAACTGGACAGGCAGGCTTTGGGTTGTGGACTGCAAAAACCGGATTGCTGCCGATGACCGAATTGATAAACTTCGCCGCGAGATTCTCAGCCAGACATCCATCAGCCCTAGAATTGCAGAACTGCTGCAAAGACTGACCGAAGAATTGCGCGAACGCGAGCTTCATCCGCTGAAACAGGATTTACTTAATATCGCTGAAGTTGGAGGATTGCTGGGGCAGGCCATCTGCATTCGGCTCAATCCATTGCCACCTCAAGCCAACGATTTTGCCCAAAGCCGCCGTATCCCAATCATTCTCAGGCCCAGCTTGGTCCGTGACCTTAAATCAACGTTATTTCCAAACCAGTCAGCCGCCATGGATCAACTCCGTGCGCTGGCCGTAGCGCGCACGCGCGCCGTCTCATAATCCGATATTCTCGTCGTCCGTGCCGCCTCGCTCTATTTCTTACCCATGAAACAATCCATCCCTACTCCGCTGCAATCCCAACGCCCCAACCCTATCCTCCTCGCCGTCACCGGCATGTCGCCCGCCATTCTAACCGAAACGGTCTGGGCTTTGGCGCAGGAGCAACCGCCGGTCCTACCGTCTCGGGTTATTGTTATTACCACGAAACGCGGGCGTGATGCGATCATCCAGCGGTTGTTGACCCCGTTGCCGCTCTTCAATAATCAATCCGCTTGGGACACGCTTCGCTCTGCGCTCAAAGCGCAGGGACATGACCTTGATGGCCGCTTGCAGTTTGGCGATACGCATGGGGATATCCGCATCATGACAACCCTGGAACGCGCCACTAGCCGGACTGTCGAAATGAGTGATATTCGAACGGCACAGGAGAACGAGGCCGCCGCCGATTATTTGCTCGATCAGGTTCGCACCATCGTTGAAAACGTTGATCAGCAGCTTATTGCTTCGCTGGCAGGCGGACGCAAAACGATGGGGGCTCTCCTGTATGCCTGCATGAACCTGGCGGCGCGTGAAACCGACCGGCTCACCCATGTGCTGGTCAACGAACCGTTTGATACCCTTCCGGATTTCTTCTTTCCAGGCCAGCCGGGCGGCCGGATTCTTTCACGCCAGCAAACGGCATTTGAACCGGACCAAGCCAGACTGGAATTGGCGGACGTCCCGTTTGTCCCGTTACGCAACCTTTTCGTTCGCGAACTCAACCGCAAGGCGGGAACATTCTCGCGTCTCGTTGATTCATGCCGCGAGGGCATCCGTCTTCATGCCGCGGAGAAAGTCCGGCTTACCGTCGACACCGCGCGTCCCCGGATTGAAGTCAACGGCTCCGTCATCCACCTCACGCCGCGCGAGCACCTGATTCTGCTCTTCTTGGCTCGCCGGGCCAAAGCCGGGGAAACGGCTCTGTCCTCCTATAAAATGGCGCTCGATCCGCTTGATGCGTTTCGCGCCCAGCTTTACATGGAGCCCAAGGTCAGTCGCGAGCATGACTGGCGATGTTCCCCCGGCATGAATGAAAGCCTGGCAGACGACGATACGGACAGTCTGAGAAAACTGTTGGACAGCATCA
Source organism: Verrucomicrobia bacterium UBA1319 (assembly GCA_002306985.1). Lineage (GTDB taxonomy): Bacteria > Verrucomicrobiota > Verrucomicrobiia > Limisphaerales > UBA1319 > UBA1319. The sequence goes on along the minus strand of DBTJ01000068.1, from coordinate 6,141 downwards.
AAACAAAACTCAAAGAGGCCGGTGGAGACGCGCTTTACCTGGCCCATTGCCTTCCCGAAAAGGGGCGTTTTTCTCTCGATATTCCCGCATCCATGATTTTCATTAAATAACGAGGCTCATCACAATGCATCAAACCACATTCGCGGTTGATTGCTGTTAAAATGCGGTGAACCGTGGCGATTTGCCGAGATTTCCGCCGCACGTTCCAAGACGTCTGAATCCGCGCATTCTCCGCGCCAAGTGCGAAGCTGTGTCCCATGAACAAATGAATCAGTCCAATTCAATGCGGTTACTGCCACCCCATCAAGGTCCCACTAATCCATAACTCATAATTACTACTTCATCACTTCCCTTATGCCCACCGCCATTGTTAATCAATCCGGATGCCACCTTCACCTTAAGAGCGAACGCCTGGAGGTCATTGGCCTCAACTCAGTCAGTGGCCGGGAGGAAGTCCTGCGCGAGATTCCCCTTCGCGACCTTGAGCGGTTGGTGATCCTGGAATCTGTCCAGATCACCTCGCACGCCCTCGCGGCTCTGCTTCGCGCGGGCATCCCGGTCCAGATACTCGGCTGGAACGGCCAATATCTTGGCGGGTTTCTGCCCCCCATGAATGATCACGGCCTAGCTCGGCTTCGCCAGTATCGCGCGGCGTCGAACCCCGCGTTTGCGCTGCAATTGGCCGGGCGCATCATCACCGCTAAAACCTACAACCAACGCCGGGTTATCCAGCGGTTGGGGCTTTCGCGCGCCGCCACGGAGGATGCCTCCGAACCCGCGCCGTCCCGCGCCGCGCCTTCTCCGGAACAAGTTCGAGTGGATCTGGATTGGATGGAATCGCTCATGGCCTCCTTGCCATGCTGCCGAGACTTGGATGAGTTGCGGGGCTACGAGGGAACGGCCACCGCCCGTTATTTCCAAGCCTGGGGTGGTTTCCTGCCTCCGGAGTTCCCGTTTGAACGCCGCTCCAAACGGCCACCCCTCAATCCCGTCAATGCCTGCATCTCCTTTGGAGCCACCTTGATCTATTCGGAAACGACCGCCTTCATTCAGGCGCATGGATTGGACCCGGCCCTGGGATTGCTGCACGCGACGGAAGACGGACGCTGGTCGCTGGCGCTGGACCTGATGGAACCGTTTCGTCCAGTCCTGGTGGAGGCGCTGACCTTGGACCTCTTCAGCCACCAGGTCCTCAACCGGAATCACTTTGAATCGCGCAACGGCGGCATATATCTCAATGAAGACGGCCGCAAGAAATTCTTCCTGCAATACGAACGCCGGATGGAACGGCAGTTCCTTTCCGAGTCCGCGTGCCACCGGACCTCGTTGCGCCAGCAACTCGAACAACAGGCGGTCATGTTCAAAGCGGCGCTGGAGGACCAGGCAAAGTTCGAGCCCTTTCTCATGAACTGAGCCCAACCAAAGCGGAAAACCGAACGTAGAGATGTGAGGTGCAATTCTTCACCCGCCCCAAAGCATGCGCCAGCCCACGCCGCCTGGTGGTTTGAAGCTTTTGCGCAAATTCCCTATGAAAAATCACCGCCCGGAGAAGGCCAAATGTTAAGCATTGTAGGTTACGATATTGCGGATCCCAAACGCCTGAGCCGTGTGGCGCGAATTTGCGAGGATTACGGAGTGCGGGTTCAATATAGCATTTTTGAATGCAGGCTGGAGGAGCAGGAGTTTGAGAGCTTCTGGCTGGCGATCTGTTGCGAGATTGATGATCAACAAGACCGGATCGTGGCTTACAAGGTTGATGCGCGATGCGCTCAGGAAACCCGAACCGCAGGAAACATGGTTTGCTCGGAGAAATGCGTCTGCTACCTTGTGTAAAACAAAATTCCGTAGGTTTAGGTCACGAGCCGAAAGCAGGTGATCACGGTACACTCCTGACCTGGAATTGTAAGCACTATATAACCAGACATATATGATTGTAAGAAGTCAACTTTCCCTATGGTTGAAGCATAATGTGTGCCGTAAACCAAAAAGGGTGCAGACCTCAGATGAGACTTGTTCCTAAAGCATCAACGAGTTACAAGAACCCACAGCCGAACAGGCTCGCTGCCGAAAGGCATTGGTGACCTGGATTTCCTCCGCACCGGAATTGGTGAACGTCACGCCAGCCGAACAGGCTCGCTGCCGAAAGGCATTGGTGACCATGCCCGAGGCACGTATACTTCTAGCTTTACCCTAAAACAGCCGAACAGGCTCGCTGCCGA
>DBTJ01000068.1:3046-3659 GCA_002306985.1 Verrucomicrobia bacterium UBA1319 | reverse complement strand
CGCTGCCGAAAGGCATTGGTGACACGGCGATAAAGGAGCTTTCATCCGCGTTTCCGTAACAGCCGAACAGGCTCGCTGCCGAAAGGCATTGGTGACTTTCGGTCGTTTCGTCTGGCTTGGTTGCCAGCCTGATCAGCCGAACAGGCTCGCTGCCGAAAGGCATTGGTGACCTCAGGCCAGCATGCGGCCCATGTGAGTGATTGTCCCAGCCGAACAGGCTCGCTGCCGAAAGGCATTGGTGACGCAAAGCACAATTCAGGCGATTCGAGAGTGTTCATACCAGCCGAACAGGCTCGCTGCCGAAAGGCATTGGTGACTTCATACTGTTTCAGTCGTTTCGATCGTTATCGTTTCAGCCGAACAGGCTCGCTGCCGAAAGGCATTGGTGACTCAGAACTTACCATCACGAAGGGCTTCAGCCAAGTGCCAACAGCCGAACAGGCTCGCTGCCGAAAGGCATTGGTGACACAAGTTTGCTTCAAACCCTATACAACCAATAGGTTGCCAGCCGAACAGGCTCGCTGCCGAAAGGCATTGGTGACCTTGAATGCTGGGTGAACCTCACCCAACAGCCGCCAGCCGAACAGGCTCGCTGCCGAAAGGCATTGGTGAC
>DBTJ01000068.1:2535-2770 GCA_002306985.1 Verrucomicrobia bacterium UBA1319 | reverse complement strand
GCTGCCGAAAGGCATTGGTGACGCCTTCATCGCCAACAGCCAAAGCTCTCTCTTAGCGTTCACAGCCGAACAGGCTCGCTGCCGAAAGGCATTGGTGACAACAGTTTAAAGTTTCGCATTACCGTAGGATGACTCTTTCAGCCGAACAGGCTCGCTGCCGAAAGGCATTGGTGACGAATTGCCAACTTGCGAGTATCAGGCGGGAGCGATACGCCAGCCGAACAGGCTCGCTGCC
>DBTJ01000068.1:1736-2277 GCA_002306985.1 Verrucomicrobia bacterium UBA1319 | reverse complement strand
TCGCTGCCGAAAGGCATTGGTGACCCTACCACCGCAGCGCAACCAGTTATTACGGCTCACAGCCGAACAGGCTCGCTGCCGAAAGGCATTGGTGACTCAGATCTGCACCTCTCAGATCTGCACTATGTAAGTCAGCCGAACAGGCTCGCTGCCGAAAGGCATTGGTGACGATTAACCATGAACCAAACAGGCGTAGTGCTGTTTGTTCAGCCGAACAGGCTCGCTGCCGAAAGGCATTGGTGACTTGTGTCAATAATACTTTGTTTAGGTTCATATGATTTGCAGCCGAACAGGCTCGCTGCCGAAAGGCATTGGTGACGGAATGCATGTCGCGCTGATTGTGTCCCGAATAAACGCCAGCCGAACAGGCTCGCTGCCGAAAGGCATTGGTGACTCCGCCAGCGCCCGCGCATCGTTTTCTTTTTGTTTGTCAGCCGAACAGGCTCGCTGCCGAAAGGCATTGGTGACTCGTGCCCACCTGGGAGGATTCCCACATCAGCCGGGCAGCCGAACAGGCTCGCTGCCGAAAGGCATTGGTGAC
>DBTJ01000068.1:0-1413 GCA_002306985.1 Verrucomicrobia bacterium UBA1319 | reverse complement strand
TCGCTGCCGAAAGGCATTGGTGACGGAATCATGCCTTGAGGATCATCTGTCGAGAATCGATCGACAGCCGAACAGGCTCGCTGCCGAAAGGCATTGGTGACACCTCAATACGCCCATCGGTCTCAAAGCCCACAATCGGCCAGCCGAACAGGCTCGCTGCCGAAAGGCATTGGTGACCAGAAACTAGCCCCCCCTCTTTGCCGGAGGGGCGAAATGGACCAGCCGAACAGGCTCGCTGCCGAAAGGCATTGGTGACTCGTTAACAGCCAAATTAACCATTTTCATCATTTCCGTTCCAGCCGAACAGGCTCGCTGCCGAAAGGCATTGGTGACTTTACTGACACGATGTACTTTTTCTCCCCACCCTCGATCAGCCGAACAGGCTCGCTGCCGAAAGGCATTGGTGACACACCCACTCAGTCGCTTGTTCTTTCGTCATATTTTTCACAGCCGAACAGGCTCGCTGCCGAAAGGTATTGGTGACACTGCCGCCGCGCCCATGAGATACTGAGCCCGGCTTGTACAGCCGAACAGGCTCGCTGCCGTGTTTCCAGGATTGCAACGCAGTAGGACTCAACCAATCTCCAGTTGCTCCTCCACCATTTTCAAAGCTTCCCCTAGCCCATCGGCGGACGACTCAAAGTGTGCCGCTTGCTTGGGGTTCTCTTTTTTCAAATCCCTCGCCGTCTTGCGGCAAAAGCGCCGGCGGTCTTGAAGCTCCGACCGCAGGATGGCCAGTTTGTGGGCCACAATTCCGCTACCGGCGGCGGCTAAACATTCGTCCAGCCATTGGCCGGGTGTTTTGCCCAGTTTTTTAGCCATTGTCTTGAGACGCTTGCTAGTCTGTGGCATGACACGGATCAGCATGGCCTGCGTTCCCAATACTGGCCGTCCCGCACCGGGACGTTTACCACCGTGGCCAAGAGGTTTGCTGCTTTTGGGGGGCATACGAGCAGCAAATCACATTCAACATGATAGTCAATATCATATATCATGATTTCGCGATGGGGCGTTATCACCGCCACGCATCCTCGTTTTTCCCCTCCCCTCCCCGAGAGCATTCCACTTCGCTCATTTGACCGCCCATTGCCTGCAAAGCCGTTTTCCGTATTGTCTGACATTAGGCTAATCAGCTAATGCGCAAGCCATATCTTTTGGGTAACGGTTATTCGTGTCTATGGGTGTATTTGCATACTTGCTGATTATCAGCCAAAAAGCTTTTTGGCTTTCCGGACAAACGGGTTGCCCGGCTTCCTGCATACCGGCATTCTGATTAGTCCTCTATGCCTGAGGACTTGCGGCTTGGCTTATTTCCCGGTTGTCAGACAAACTTAAAATCGGCAGATGGTTTATGTCCGCCAAAATCCAGAACTCCGGTTGCTATTCCGTCCGGCGCAGACGGTTAAATTGCCG
>DBTJ01000031.1:8393-9052 GCA_002306985.1 Verrucomicrobia bacterium UBA1319 | reverse complement strand
CTGGCAGGGAACGCAGCTATTCGGGGGTCGGGGAAATGGCTTGCGCGATGCAGGCGGGTACGCACTGCCGCGCCAGTGCCGCGTCCGTGAAGCTTTGCGGTTGCCGGTTAGACCGTTCTTGCAGCGCGCTGGCTTCGCTGATTTTATCCGCCAGTCGCCCGGGATCAAGGGAGACGTTCGGTTGGGTCTCATCCGGCGCCGGTTGCCGTTCCAAACAGTCCGGCTCCAGCCAGCCGCGCCAGCGGAAAAAGCCAAAAACCGCGCGCGCCAGCCATTGGCGATCCAGCTTCGATTTGAAGCCGGAGACGGTACGGCGGAGCACGGCGTCGGCGGGGTCGGCGCGTCCCGAGGCGGCGATGATTTTGGCCGCCGTTTCGATCACCAGGGGCGTCATTTGGACACCAACTGGCGCAAGACGTAAGGCAGGATGCCCCCGTGTTTATAGTATTCGATCTCGATGGAGGTATCGATCCGGCATTTTAGCTCCACCTCGAATTGCTCGCCGTTGGCGCGAGTGACGCGCAGGTGGATATCCTGGCGGGGCTTAAGCCCGGCGTCCAAGCCGAGGATATCGAACGTTTCCGTGCCCTCCAATTTGAGGGTTTGCGCGGAGACGCCTTCCTTGAACTGGAGTGGCAGCACGCCCATGCCCACCAGGT
>DBTJ01000031.1:6621-8161 GCA_002306985.1 Verrucomicrobia bacterium UBA1319 | reverse complement strand
GGCAGCACGCCCATGCCCACCAGGTTGGCGCGGTGGATGCGTTCGTAGCTTTGGGCCACGACGGCGCGCACGCCCAACAGGCGAGTGCCCTTGGCGGCCCAATCCCGCGAGCTGCCGGTGCCATATTCTTGGCCGGCGAAAATCATTAGCGGGGTCTGGGACTCCGCGTATTTCACGGCGGCATCGTAAATCGTGGTTTGCTCGCCGCCGGGCTGAAAGCGGGTTACGCCCCCTTCGATGCCCGGGGTCATGAGGTTTTTAATCCGCACGTTGGCAAAGGTGCCACGCGTCATGATGCGGTCGTTCCCGCGCCGGGCGCCATAGCTGTTGAAATCCGTCGCGGCCACGCCCAGCCCTTGCAAGTATTGGCCCGCCGGGGAGGTTTTCTTAATCGCGCCCGCCGGGGAAATGTGATCGGTCGTCACGCTGTCGCCAAATATGCCCAGCGCGCGCGCCTGGCGGATTTCGGTGATGCTGCCCGACGACAACGAGAAGGCCTGGAAAAAGGGCGGTTCCTGGATATAGGTGCTCTTTTCATCCCAGGCGTACACTTGGCCCGTGGAGGCCGGGATTTCATTCCACATCGGGTTCTTGTTGGCGAAATCCTGGTATAAGTTTTGAAACACTTGCGGTTGTAAGGACACCGCCATCAATTGTTTGATCTCCGCCAGGGTCGGCCAGAGATCCTTGAGGTAAACGGGCGCGCCGTGCTTGCCCGCGCCGATCGGTTCGGTCGAAAGATCGATATCCGCCCGGCCCGCCAGCGCGTAGGCTACCACGAGCGGTGGGGACATGAGGAAATTCGCTTTGACGTTTTGGTGCACCCGGGCTTCGAAATTGCGGTTGCCCGAAAGCACCGAGGCCACCACCAAATCGTGCTTAACGATGGCTTCCTCGACGGGTTGCGCCAGGGGCCCGGAGTTGCCGATGCACGTCATACACCCGTAGCCAGTCAGGTTGAATCCTAACGCGTCCAACGGCTTTTGCAGACCGGTCTTCTCGAGGTAATCGGTGACGACCCGCGAGCCGGGGGAGAGCGATGCCTTGACGGTGGCGGGGCAGGATAGCCCCGCTTGCACGGCCTTTTTCGCCAGCAACCCCGCCGCCAGCATGACGGTGGGATTGGAAGTGTTGGTGCAACTGGTGATGGCCGCGATAACCACGCTGCCATGGCGCAAGGCGCCCGTTTTTTGATCGGCCAACGCCACCGGAATTTGGGTGGTTTCCAACGCCGCCAGGTCTTTGCCAAATCCACTCTCCGCCACCGGCTTGCGGAAAGATAACTGGAACTCCTCTTTCATCCGCGACAGGTCGACGCGGTCCTGTGGCCGTTTCGGGCCGGCGATGCTGGGGGTGACGGTGGCAAGATCCAACTCGAGCTCCACGCTGTAATCGATCTGGCCCTGTTGGGGCATGCCGTACAGGCCTTGGGCGCGGTAATAATTCTCGCAAGCGGTGCAAATCTCCTCGGGGCGTCCGGTTTGGCGCAGGTAATCGATGGATTCGTGATCCACCGGGAAGAATCCCATCGTGGCGCCGT
>DBTJ01000031.1:6040-6346 GCA_002306985.1 Verrucomicrobia bacterium UBA1319 | reverse complement strand
GCGACATGTTGGCGATGGTGGCGCGATCCACCACGGGTAGCGCGGCGGCGCCGGCGCCATAATACTCGACGAATTTGCCCACGACTTTGGCTTTACGCAAAAGCTGGGTCAGAGTCAGGGCGGCATCGGTGGCGGTAACTCCTTCGCGCAGAGAACCCTTTAAATGAACTCCCACCACATCCGGAGTCAGGAAATACACGGGTTGGCCGAGCATGCCCGCTTCGGCTTCGATCCCGCCCACGCCCCAACCGACTATGCCCAAGCCATTAATCATCGTGGTATGGGAGTCGGTGCCGACGAGCGTGT
>DBTJ01000031.1:0-5794 GCA_002306985.1 Verrucomicrobia bacterium UBA1319 | reverse complement strand
AGTCGGTGCCGACGAGCGTGTCCGGATAATAAACATTACCCTGTTTTTGGACGCCTTTGGCCAAATACTCCAAATTCACTTGGTGGACAATGCCGATGCCCGGGGGCACCACCCGAAAGGTCTTGAAGGCCTGCATGCCCCACTTTAAAAACTGATAGCGCTCGCGGTTGCGATGGAATTCCACCTCGAGGTTCTTGCGGTAGGCGTCGGAAGTGCCCGCGTAATCGACTTGCACCGAGTGATCTACGACTAAATCAACGGGCACCAGCGGCTCGATGATTTGCGGGTTTTTACCCAGCGCCGCCACGGCCGAACGCATGGCGGCCAAGTCGGTGAGCAGGGGAACCCCCGTGAAATCTTGCAGCACGATGCGAGCGACGACAAATGGGATTTCCTCGCTTCGTTCCCCTTTGGGCTTCCAAGCGGCGAGCGAACGAATGTTCCTTTCATCCACCCGCTGGCCGTCGCAATTGCGCAGCACGGACTCCAAAACGACCCGCAGAGACACCGGCAGCCGGGAAATCGCGCCCAAGCCGGCTTTTTCCAACGCGGGCAGGGCATAAAAACGGCCTTTAGCCCCATTGCCTAAATTGAACTCTTGCAGTGAATTAAACAGGTTGTGTTCGTGCTTCATAAGACCTCGTTCCCCGTCTCCCGGAATCTGCCGGGTGGCGGGTTCAAAATGAATTTGACCCCGGTCAATGTCAAGCGGCAGCTTCGGTTTTTTATCCGCCTCCAGACGGGGCGGCGGACTTCGTTGGTCGCGGCCCCGGGGAATCGCGCCGCCCTCCGGTGGGAAAAAAGAATTCAAGTAATTCGGACCTGTGCCGATATATTATTTGACGGTAAGAAAGGCGGCTGGCAGCCAACAAGAGTCAGCGGGGAATACGGTGAACGCCCCAAAGGATCACCTCGCGGCATGAACGCCGTTAAATAACAAATGCCCCTCACGGGGTGACTCACGGAAGGAGTCCTATTATGGTAATTAATACAAACGTCTCGGCCCAGAGCAGCGCTCGCTTGCTCTCGGATTCTTCGTCCAAGCTGTCCAAATCCCTCGCTCGTCTTTCATCGGGTTCCAAGATTGTGTCCCCTGAGGATGATGCCGCAGGTATGGCGGTGTCCATGCGGTTCGATGCGCAAATCAATCGTATTGGCGCGGCCGCGGATAACGTCGGAAACGCGATTTCGTTCAGCCAAACTCAGGATGGTTTCTTGCAGAAAGTCGGCACCGCTCTGGATCGTATGAGTGAATTGGCGACTTTGGCGCAGGATGCCACCAAGGGGGATGACGACCGGGCCTTATACAACAAGGAATTCCAAACGCTGCAAGGTTACGTTTCGGATATCGCGACCAAGCAGTTCAACGGCATCTCCTTGTTTACCAGTGGCGGCTTAACGATCACCACCGACAGCGATTCGACCTCTCTTTCCATGGGCTTTTTCATGGGTGGAGTGGATCTAAGCGCGGGTGATTACGCCACCGTCAGCACCACGAGCAGCACCGGGGTGACCACGCAAGCGGCCGCCGCCAGCGCGCTCTCATCGGTGATGGATGCGATCAAGACCTTGGCCAGTGATCGCGCCGGTATCGGCGCTAACATTGTCCGCTTGAATAGCACCAGCGATCAATTAGGGGTCCTGAAGGACAACCTTTCCTCCGCTAACAGCCGCATTAAAGATGTGGACGTGGCGCAAGAAAGCACAGAGTTTGCCCGCTACAACATTCTGGTTCAGGCAGGCACAGCAATGTTGGCGCAGGCTAACACCACCTCGCAGAGCGCGCTCAAGCTCATCGGGTAGATGAGCGGCGTCTCTGAGTAGTGGTGACAAACTCGGACGGCGCGGGGGCGCCGTCCGAGCTTTCCCACTTTCAAAGCCAATGAAATAACGAAGCCCATTAACTAGGAACCCACCGGGAAGGCTGCGGAAACCAACCGGGGACTCACTTTTAAGGCCATGAAACTCAACCAATACATCGATATGCGCGGCGCCCGTTGGCGCTTGTTGGCGAGGGTTTACGACCGCAATCGTATGCGTGGCGCCACGGCGATCCTCAACGAACCACCCCAAGTGGACGTTTGCTGCGTAAAACGCGAGGGGTCGTATTTCGGGCCCTGCCCGGCCAAATTGGGCCTGCCTTCCAGCGAGGAGCAGGCGAGCTTGTAGAGTTGAAATTTAGCGGCGTCATGGTTACCCTGGGTTGATTAGCTAACGCGAGAGAAAGGCATCGTATGGATTTAAGCATCACCGGATTAGCGTCAGGCTTCGATTGGAGCTCCCTCGTGGACAAACTCGCTGAAGCGGAGCGCGCCCCCCAGAAGGCCCTGACAAGTCAGCAAAACACCATCAAGCAGCAGAACACCGCGTATTCCAATCTGCAGAGCCAGTTGGAGACCTTTAAAACGGTGGTGGATAGCCTGGCCGATAACGACCTCTACGATGGCCGCACCGCCGCCAGTTCCAATACCTCCGTCGCCAGCGCCACCGCGGAAACCGGCGCGACCGCGGGGACTTACGTTTTCAAGATTTCGCAACTGGCCACGAGCGCGGTCCTCAGCGGCAAATCCGGCGCCAGCGGCGGCCTAGGTTCGGCCTCGACGACTTTATCCAGCGCGGGTTTTGCCACCAGCGTCACGGCGGGAACCTTCTCGGTCAACGGCCAGCAAGTCACGATCAGTTCGACTTCCCAAACCTTGCAGGACGTGTTCGATAGCATCAAGAGCGCGACCACCGACGCGGCCGGCAACTACGTGGAGGCCGCGTACGACTCGGATACCGACAAAATCACGCTTACTTCGAGAACCGGCGACGGTTCGGCCAGCGCCACGCCCATCGTTTTGGGCTCCCCCAATGACACCAGCAATTTCCTCACGCTCGCCAAGCTCGGTTACAACGGCTCCGGCGAAGTGACCAGTTCCGGAGCCTTAGGCGCCGTCAAGGTGTCCGCCACTCTGGATACCGCCAATTTCGCCACCGCCATCACTGGGGGCACGACCGGCCAGTTTAAGATCAACGGCGTGGCCATCAGTTACGACGCCACCGGGGATACCGTGTCCGACGTCCTCTCCCGAATCAACGCTTCCAGCGCCGGAGTGACGGCGAGTTACGATTCGGTGAACGGGGTTTTCAAGCTCGCGAATAAAACGACCGGCGATAGCGGCATCGCCCTGGAAGATGTGCAGGGCAATTTCTTGTCCGCTTCGGGTTTGCTCGATGGCACCCTGAACCGGGGCAAAAACCTGATTTACACGGTGAACGATGGCGGCCAAATCACCAGTCAGACCAATCAAATCACGGAAAGTACTTCCGGCATCACCGGTTTGAAGGTGACGGCCTTGGAGGCGGGCACGGCGGATAATCCGGCCACCACGACGGTGACGGTTGCCGCCGATACCGATGCCATCAAGACGGCCATCACCAGTTTCGTCACCGCTTACAACAAGACCCAGTCTTTGATCGACACCTATACGGCGACGGAAACCAGTTCGGATGGTTCCGTCACGGCGGGCGTGTTAGCCAGCCGCCGGGATGTATCGGACATAGCGAGCTTGTTGCGCGCCAAAGCCTTCGACTCGGTTGGCGGGTTAACCGGCACGCTCAGCAACCTAGCCAGCCTAGGTATCAACACCAGCGGATACGACAATTCGTTGACCCTGTCAGATGAAACGGCGCTTTCCGAAGCGCTGAGTAGTAACTTGTCCGGGGTCAAAAGCCTCTTTACTCAAGACACCACCGGAATTGCCTCCCGCCTGAGCACTTACATCCAGGCTACTGCGGGTGAAGATGGCACTATCGCCACCACGGAGACCAATCTCTCCAAACAATCCACTTCGATTGATAGCCAAATCGCGGCGATGGAAAAAATAGTGGAATCCGACACTGCGCGGATGAAAAGAGCTTTCGCGGCCATGGAAACCGCGCAAGCCAAGATCAGTCAGCAATCATCCTATTTAACGTCGAAATTCGGTTGAGATTTTTTTTAGTAATGTTCCGCCGCCTGCCGCGGTGGAAAGGAGTTCGTTATGCAAATAGACACCAACACGGCAATCAATGCCAACAAAGTCGCGGCGGAAGCGGCCGCGCGTGTGGTGGCTCCGCCCAAAGTCACCGTACCTGTGGGCAAGATAGACACAGCAGCGTTTAACCAATCGATGGACCTCCAAAAGGAACTTGATAACACCGCGGATTCGCGGGCTGAGAAAGTCGAGAAAGCTTTGGATTTCATTCGTTTACAACAATGGCCACCCGTGGGAGTTATGCAGCGCATAGCCAATTTATTGTCCGTGGGAATATAGCGCGAATGAGGAGTGACACCCCGTTCACGCGCGGACGAATAACGCATTAAAATAGCCCAGTGGGTCTTGACCGCGGAAGCTCCCTTCCGCGCCGGGACTGACGGCAACGCTCCGCCGCTTCGAATCCGAAGCGGGGCGTTGCCGTTTTTTTGTTCAAGTAATCCCACCCCCTGCCGATATTACTAGTGTCGGTGAATGGGCGGCTGGCAGCCCTAAAGAGCTAGCGGGTATTATCGGTGAACGCCCGATACAAAGTTCGCCTTGCGGCATGACGCTGCAATTATCAAATGCCCCGCGAGGGGTGACTCAAGGAAGGAGTCTCGTATGGTTATTAATACAAATGTAACGGCCCAAACAAGTGCAAGGTTGCTTTCGGATTCTTCGGCGCGTTTAGCGAAGTCGCTTTCGCGGTTGTCATCCGGTTCGAGAATTGTTTCGCCTGAGGATGATGCCGCAGGCATGGCAGTATCGATGCGGTTCGATGCGCAAATAAATCGTATCGCCGCGGCGGGTGATAATGTGGGCAATGCGATTTCGTTTAGCCAAACGCAAGACGGATTTCTCCAGAAAGTCGGCACGGCTCTGAATCGAATGAGTGAGCTGGCGACCCTGGCGCAGGACGTCACCAAAGGGGATGATGATCGCGCTCTTTATAATAAAGAGTTTCAGACGTTGCAGGGTTATGTAACGGACATTGCGGATAAAAAATTCAATGGCATATCTTTGTTCCAATCCGGCGGCTTGACGGTGACTACGGACAGCGATTCGACCACCACCGACATGGGTTTCTACATGGCGGGACTGGATTTGAAGGCTGGCGATTACTTAACGGTGGCTAACACCCAGGCAACTGGGGTGACCACCCGCGCGGGAGCCGCCACCACGCTGGCAACCGTGATGCAAGCCATCAAAACGCTGGCGAGCGACCGGGCTGGAGTCGGTGCCAATATCACGCGGTTGAGCAGTACGAAAGATCAACTCTCAGTGTTGAAAGACAATATGTCGGCGGCCAACAGCCGCATCAAAGATGTGGACGTGGCGGTGGAAAGCACTGAGTTTGCCCGTTTTAACATCCTGGTCCAAGCGGGCACAGCCATGCTGGCACAGGCTAACACTACTACCCAGTCCGTGTTAAAATTGCTCGGTTAGAGCGTTTAGGACGGGAATAACAGTCAGACAAACGGCGCTTCCGCGCCGTTCGTTTTTTTTAGGGGGGAGGGGATTCAAACGAATGGCGGATAGTTTTCGGGGGCGCTTGCTATTCCCCCGGTCCGCTGGTAGCCTGCGCCTTGATTTTGAGGGGGCGGGGGATCGCTTCCAGGCAACTGGAGGAGGAAAGTCCGAACACCACAGGGCGCGATGCCGCCTAACCTCCGTTCCGCGGGGGATATGGGTGGAAACGGCCGCTGAAAAGCGCCGGGATGGATAGTGCCACAGAAAATCAGACCGCCGGGCGGCTCACAAGGCCCTCCGGTAAGGGTGAAAAGGCGGGGTAA
>DBTJ01000091.1:13155-35144 GCA_002306985.1 Verrucomicrobia bacterium UBA1319 | reverse complement strand
TGCCGTTGACGAAGATGATGTTGGAAGGCTTGATGTCCCGGTGGGTAAGCCCGTGCTCGTGCAGTTGGCTTAAGGCGTCCGTAATGGTGAGAGCCAAGTGCAAGCATTCTTCAACTGGAAGTCGGCCGCGAGTGGAAACCTCGCTGGAAAGGGTTTTTGGCTGGTAGGTATCCGGGGTGAAATTTTGTCCATATGCCCGGTCATCACCCAGCTCCATGACATAGTAAAAATATTCTTCGGAATCATTACGGCCAATTTGAAGAATATCGACAAATCCTTCGTGCGAACGGGAAAGAGGCTCAAACTTTTGGATGCCCTCGTATTCTCGCTCATAGGGACGTTCATGGTCGAAATGCTTTCGATAGAGAATTTTTACCGCTCGACAAGTCCCCATGACATTTCGCGCCAGCCAGATCTCGCCGTAACTACCCTCGGCAATTTTGCGAATCAGGGTATGATCGAGAATTTTGGGTGGAGAATGCGCAACATTACCGCCAGCCAACGTGTTCTCGTTGGTCGAAGTGATCTTATGAGTTGGCTGTTTAGGTTCCACATTAAACACCGCATACCGGATTGGTCAATATAATGGGCTGGTTTGGCGATAAAATCAACCTATCCCAGAAAAAATGCGAGGCAACGGGAAATCTAGCTCTAGGAAAATGATTCGACTGGTTCCCCGGTTTTGCGCCAGATTGCTTTTAATGCGCGTAAATAAGCGAGACATTCGGTTTCAAATAAAAAACCGGGCACTTTATGGTTCTTCCCGGAAAGCGTCCACTTATGGGAATTGCGATGCTGGAAAATGCGATGACCATCGAAATCATGTTGGCACATGACGCCTTCCAAGGATTCTATGGGCGTGTTGATTTGAATGAACGAGGTTTTCAGTTTGGCAAAGGCCAAATGGAAAGTGTCCTTGTCTCCATGGAGATAGCGGTAGAAAAAATCCGAGTTTTCATTAATCCACATGGTCAAACGTAAAGCCTTCCAACAACGACTTTTATCAACTAAGATTTGGCCGGTTTCAAATTCAGGGCTTTTGGGTATTCGCAGACCAAAACTTCTCCAAATGGGGTTAGCCTTACTTGTACGGCCATAGTCCGGCCAAAAAACCGCGCCGCAGGCTTGAAATTGTGGCGTTTCAAAAAGATATTCGGGATTTCGCACCGGGACATTATCAGCATCCAAATATAGCACTTGTTTAAAAGAAGAGTGGAGGATTGAATATGCCTTCAACTCCCATCCGCGCAAGATACGTGCGGGATGCAATTTGCGCACTTTATGGGCATCGATACAAACTACTCCTAACGGTTCAATTGCCCATCGCATCTCATCGGACATTTCCTTAGCACCCAAATACCATAATTCAATGGGGAGTGCGCATTTCAGGTAGCGCAGCATGTGGATGCAAACCCATGCCTGATGAAAATATTTGTTACCCCCACCACAAATGACGATCCCGTTGCCATGGAAGTTGTTGAGAGATGCGGTAAGTGTGGCTATACTAGCTGTCAGTGCGTGGCGAACATTGTGAAGGTTTAAGGGCTGGCGATCGAATGGATTGCGACGTGTGGCTTGGATGGCTTTTTGGGCGTGGTGGATTTCTATTCCATTCAAATAATTTAACGCGCCACCCTTGAAGTATGATTCGATTCGCCAAACGACCTCATCGACCGAGATAAGATCCATGCATCGCGGTAGGTTGTTAGAAATATTGTTACAACGATGCTCGATTCGATCCCGGCGGTCACCATCACCAAGCGCAAAAGAACGATTTTTCCAACAGCCACCCTGATTACAGCAAGGCAATGCCCCATTAGTATGAATAAATTGATGGCTGGGATAGGCTTCCCAATGTGCTGGTTCGCGTCCACCAGCGATGACCACGCACGGGCGAGAACCTTTCTCCGGGAAGGGCAATTCGACAGCTGCAGACATATGCATCAATGCCGTAACTGGACACAGAACCCCTTGTGAGTGATAAACTAAGCGAATTAATTGCCTCAAATCCGTTTTGCCGCGGAAATCAATAACTCCATCAAGTTTAGGGTGGTGGTGCCCCCACTCACCAACCTGCACAAATTGGATGCGGCCGCGGAAATGATCGACTATTTGTTGGTATCTCTGCGAGTCCCACCATTTGATGGTAACATCATATTTTCCACCTGCGGCAATAATCCAGAAAGGGATGTTAATATCTGCCAGTTCGTATATTTGGGAATACCACAGTTTTTCTTCTTTTGACAAATAGATATCCCCTTTGAATGCGGTTGGTCGAATATTTAAATTTAACTTTTGATTTAAATAATCAATAAACCCATGCAAGCTATGATATGGAATACTATTGCTTTGATTAATTAATGGATAATGACAATGAACAACCGTAACCCTACTATCAGATACTGAGATTGGTGTAACATAAGGGTTGTTCTCCCAGATCCCCATGCAACTGGTTTTTACTCCAGTTATGAACTTGTGTGGATAACAGAGATGCAAATCCCTCAGGGCGGCGGTTAGCATAATGATGTCCCCGGGGGAAAGATTGCAGGTTAATAATAACTTCTGTGGGAGCCCCGCGCGCAAATTGCCTGTCATTCAACGATAAAACCACTTTTAGTCATAATTGGCAGCTAATTGTGTTAACGAGTATAAAAATCGTTTACTTAGCTTTCGGACTTGGACTCTGACTCGAAGAGGGTCCGGTGTCCCCATCATCTCCGGCGCGTTTGCGGGGTTTTTTGGGCTGCGGGCTATACTGCGGCTTGATTTTTTTGGAATCTTTGCGATTTGGCTTGGTGCTCATAGTGTTGGCTCATGATTTTTCGCAGCAATTGTCGTCGGATCCGCAACAGGGACATCGACGAAAAGCTTTGTTTTTTTCGCGCGCCCAAGCGTGGTCCGGAGCGGCCACAAGCTGCTTCCTTTAACCATTCTATGAAACGGGCCATAAATCAGTTTGTCAAGTATGCCGTGGCTTTTTGGCCAAAACACTTTTCGATTCGAGGAGTTTGATTTCTTTTTTGACCAAGGCGGAGATGCGATGCTTGGCCAGGTAGATGCGCGCCGCGCTGACTTGCAAGGATTGGCTTACTTTAGAAACCGTCCATTGGCGCAACACGTAGAGGTCGAAAATCTGAAATTGCTTGGGATCGACCTTTGTTTTGACTCGTTCAATGGCGGACTCGACCAAGTTTTGCTCCCACTCTTGATCCCATATCTGATCCAAGTCGGGCACGGAGGTGTCGGGAATCCGATCCAAGGTGCCGGTTTGCCGGGTATCATCCGGCTTTCGAACCCGGGCTTGAAGGTATGGATCGCGCTTGCGAAACTGATCGGCAATCCGGCGCCGAGTAATCGTGAGGAGCCACTTCTTAAAGGAGCCTTTGCCGGAGTTATACTGGAAATCGGGCACGCTTTTACAGACGGAGATCACCGTTTCTTGCACCGCTTCCTGAGCTTCGGTTTCGTTTAAACCCGACTTTATCGCGGCGGTGAAGATGAGTTTCCAATAGTTATCGAAGAAATCTTTCCAGCTATCCTGGTCATTCCAATCCTTTAAACGGCTGAGGAGCGTCTGCCGGGTGGGCAGAAAATCCGGTTCGACCTGTGGTGGCACTTCTTGCACTATCTTACTAATCGTTGGCGATTGGGTAAATCTTTCAAGAAAAATTGAAATATTTTGTCGGGGCCCAATGTTTTGCGTCATTACCCCAGCCCATAGGTCGGGATTTGTTCGCAAACGCCTAATAATCAGCAAATAACCATGCCTATATAAGTTGTGATTATGTTCGTCCGGTCGACTCGTTCCAACGGAACTCTGCGAGAGGGAATTCTCGATGCGCGCCCGTGCCGGGGGTGAAACTTCCTTGATTAGCAACGTAATAGCTTTAGACTGAGGGAGGCAATTGGGTTTTGCTATTCGGAATAGCTGGGGTTACGCCACTGGCAAGCCAAGGCGGCATGCAGGTTTTAACTAACTAGCATTAGGTGGAAACACTGATGGGTTTTTGTTAAAAGAGGTTACCCGGAAAGCAGTTCAATCGATGCAAGCGACGAAAACAAGAGTCTTGTTTGTGGATGATGAGCCCCAGATTTTAAAGCTTCTGGAGTTAATGCTCAAATCTCTGCAAGACGAATGGCAGATGGAGTTTACCAATTCCGCCGCGGAAGCCCTGGAACGGATGAGCAAGCAGCCGTTCGACGTTTTGATCACGGACATGCGAATGCCGGTGACCTCCGGGTTGGAATTGCTGAACAAAGTGATGCGCCTATATCCCCAAACCGTGCGCATCATACTATCTGGCTATGCCGATCAAGAAATGGTGCTCCGTTCGATCGGGGCCACCCATCTGTATTTGACCAAGCCGGTGGATCCGCAGATGCTGAAATCCACTTTATTCCGGATTCGGCAGCTCAACGACCGCTTTCTAAACAGCAAAATACGAAGTTTAGTTACGGAACTCGGCCGGTTGCCCACGATTCCAGCCATTTACTTTGAGGTCATGAATGCGCTTCAGTCGGCCAGTGTCTCCAGCTTTGAGATTGGCGAAATCGTGGCTAAAGATCCCGGTTTGACCGCCAAAGTGTTGCAATTGGCGAATTCGGCCTTTTTTGGATCGGCCTCCAATGTGAGCAACCCCGAAGAGGCGGTGCAGTTTCTCGGGGTGGGCATTATTGCCGCGCTAGCGTTGACGCATCAATTATTTGCGAGCCTGGAACCGCAAAAATTCCATGATTTCAAGGTCGAGAAGCTGTGGCAACACAGCATTCAAACGGGACTCATGGCCCGAGGCATCGCCTGGCTGCAAAGCCGGAACGCAAAATTAGCCGAATTATCGTTCACCGCGGGGTTATTGCATGATGTGGGTAAATTGATTTTGATCGATAATTTGCCGGATTCCTATCGGATCGTGTTTTTAAAGGCGGCGCAGGGGAAGACGAAACTTATCCAACTCGAAAAGAGCGAATACAATGTAGACCATGCGGATGTGGGGGGATATTTGCTGGGCCTGTGGGGCCTATCCATGCCGTTGGTAGAAGCGGTGAACTACCATCACCAGCCGAATATATCTATGGATCAGGAGTTTACGTCACTCACTGCGGTTCACGTCGCTAATGTTTTCGCCCAGGAAACCGTCGGCCAGGCGAGGAAACCGAACCTCGGTTTGCTGGATGCGCCGTATCTGTCGCGCTTGGGTATGATGGATCGGGTTAAGGATTGGCAGACCGAGCTGATGCCGGTCCGCTAAAAAGCACTTTCACCGGAGCGCACTCCGCAAAGGGGGCCAGGTGGACAAAACAGTTGACCATGGCGTTTTATGCTGGGTAGGATAAGTTACTAAATTTTGGGGTATTAATTATGTTTGCAACAATACGGCGGCATCAAAAATGGCTGTGGGCGGGGATTATCGCAGTGATTATCCCGAGCTTTGTGATTTTCTTTACGCCCGATGCCACACTCGGGCGCGGTGGCAGCGCGTCCTTTGGCACGATCAATGGCCGGGCCATCTCCCAGCGGGAGTTCGCCACCGCCTATTATGAAACGCTCATCCATTATCGACTGTTCAAGGGCGCTTGGCCGGAAAGCCGGGATTCGGAAGACACGGATCGAGACGCGCGCAACCGGGTCGCCATCTTGGATTTGCTAAAGCGGGAAAAAATCTTCGTTAATGATGAAGCGGCCGCCAAGTGGATCGCCACTACCTTCACGCATCAAGGCGCTTTCCGCCAGGAGACTTACCTCGGGTTTTTGCGCGAAGCTCGGGAGAAAGGCGTCAGCGAGCACACACTGGAAACGTTTGCGGCGCATCAAGTGGGTATTCAGCAATTGCTCGCTGTCTACGGCAGCAACGGCAAACTGGTGACGCCCCGCGAAGCCGATTCCCTGTTCCGTCGCGAACATGAGGAATACGAGGCTCAAGTAGTGCTGTTTTCCGCTTCGAATTATCTCGCGGGCGTGACGGTCGATCCCCAAGGCGTGGGCCAGTTTTTTACCAACCGGTTAAGCTATTATATGATTCCGGAACGGGTGCAGGTTAAGTACATTCGGTTCGATCTAGCGAGCCATCAAGCGGAAGCCGATAAGGAAATCGCCAAGCAAACGAATTTATCCCAAACGATCGACGCCATTTATACCCAACAGGGAACCAATTACTATACCGACACCAACGGGGTGGTGCTCTCCGAAGGCAAAGCCAAGGCGAAAATCAAGGAGCAGATTCATCAGCATTTCTTGTATCAATTGGCTAGCAAGGAAGCGAGCGCGTTCGCCGCCGAGTTATTCAAGGAAACGAATAGCGCCGCCATCGATAAACTGGCCGGCGCCAAGTACAAGGTCGAAATCACCGAGCCGTTCAACAAAAACGACGGTCCCAGGAATTTGAAAGTGTATAATAAATTCACGCTCGCGGCGTTTCGTTTGTCCGAGGAGGATTTGTTTGCCGAACCCTTGGATGGCGAAGATGGCGTATATGTCATTGCTTTCCTTCGCAAATTGCCGGCGGAGTATCCGGCCCTGGATGCGGTTAAAGCTAAAGTGACGGAGGATTACCGCCGGTATCAAGCTATCCAAGCGGCTCGGGTGGCGGGCATCTCCTTCCAGCAACAGCTCACCAACAACGCCGCCGGTGCCAAGACCGTCGCCGCCGCGTTCGCTGAATCCAAAGTCAAACCGGTCACCTTGCCTAAATTCTCCCTAAGCTCTCGCGAAGTGGACAATCTCGATCCTCGGCTGGATCTGAATATGCTCAAAGAAATCGTGTCCGCTTTGCCGGTCGGGCAAGCGAGCCGCTTTTTCGACACTCGGGACGGCGGTTTCGTCGTGCATCTGCGCGCCAAGTTGCCGGTGGACGCGGCCAAGATCAAACAGGAGCTTCCGGAATTCGTTCGCACCTTCGCGCAATCACGGCAATACGACGCTTTTAATGATTGGCTCGGAACTGAAATTGGACGTTCCGGTATGCAAGCGCCGGCCAAAGAACGCGGAAATAAAGCCAATTGAAGAATACTATCGTATTATCGGTCGTGCGTCCGGCGGCCTCCCTCGCGGAATACGAGGCGGCCTTGCCCCGGAGAAACGCCCACTCGGATAGTAGCGCGGTTAGCAATTCAAGCAGCCATTCGCGAATTTGGCTGGTTGAACCCAAACTGCCGGCGAATGCCGCTCCTAAAACCCAGGGAAAAGCTTCGCCCAAGAATGCGGCAAAGCCCGCTGAACCGAGCGAGCCGCCTATGGTTCGCGAGTGTTGGGAAATCCCGATCGTCTATGAGGACGCCCATTTGCTGGCCCTCAACAAGCCGCCCCAGTTTCTGACTTCGCCCGATCGCACGGATCGCGAGCGCCCGAATCTAATGACTCTCTTGCAACAAGAGATTACCCGGGGAGCGGGCTGGGTGCGGGAGCGCGGGATCTCTTATTTGTGTAACGCCCACCGGTTGGATTTCGATTCCAGCGGCTTGCTGCTGCTGGCCAAAGACAAAAACACGTTGGTGGAAATGGCGAGCATGTTTGGCTCTTTCAAACCGATCCAAACCTTTTTGGCCTTGGTGCATGGGGTTTTGCCGGAGCCGAGGGTCGAGGTGGACGCCAAGTTATCGCCCCACTTGCAACGGCCGGGACTGATGCGCGTGGATATGAAGAATGGGAAACTTTCCCAAACGATCTTCCAAACGCGGGAGGCCTTCCGTGATTTCTCCCTGGTTGAATGCCAGCCGTTAACGGTGCGCAAAGATCAGGTTCGCGTGCATTTGCAATGCGCCAAGGTGGCGTTGGTCGCCGATCCCATTTATGGCGGGCCCTCGCTTTGGCTCTCGCAAATCAAAAAACATTTCCGGCTCAAGGATGGGCGCGTCGAAAATCCCTTGATCAATCGCCCGGCGTTGCATGCCGAACGGCTTGCTTTCAAGCATCCCGCGACGGGTGAGGAAGTGCGCATCGAAGCGCCTGTGGCCAAAGACATGGCGGTGGCCATTAAATATTTGCGGCGCTACGGAGTTCCAGCGGGTCCAACAAATCCGGAGGAATCTCACCCAGAAACCGGGACGGACGTTGCATAATATCCCCGCCGCCTCCTTGGGTGATGCGGATCAACGGATAGGTTAAATACAGTTCGTCGCGCGCCCGAGTGATGGCGACGTAGAACAGCCGCCGCTCCTCTTCCTCCTGATCCGGATTTTCCAACGCCCGGCCATTCGGGAATAATCCATCGCAGAGCATGATGATGAAGACCACGCGAAATTCCAAGCCTTTGGCTTGATGCACCGTGGAGAGGCGAACCCGCTCGTCATCTTTCACGTTTTGGGTCGCTTCCGCTTCCACACTCGATAGCAGGGCCAGCTGGCTTAAAAAATCCTCTAAGCCGTGGAAACTTTGCGCAAAAATCGCGAGCTGCTGGATATCTTCCTGGCGATTGCGGAAATTATCGTAATTCGCCTGCAAGTAACTCTCATACACCGCCTCATAAATCGACTGAATCATTTTGGCCGGTTCCGCCTGGCTTTCTGGCGCCGACAATTGTTCCAGCGTGGCGGCGAGTTGGGGCCACGCCGTCCGGCTTTTTTTCGGCAAACCCGCGCCGCAGGCTTTCACGCGCTCGGCCCACGGGCGTTCGGCCGCGGCATCCGGGCCTAAGAACAAGTTCCAAAGCTTATTCGCGCCTTTATTACCCACGCCCGGAAGAGTCAGCACGATGCGCTTAAAAGCCACCTCATCCTTCGGATTGGCCACCAGTTTCAGATAAGCGGTGATATCCTTGATATGCGCTTGCTCGAAAAACCGGATGCCGCTCGTGATTTGAAAGGGGATATTGCGCCGGGTTAGTTCCATTTGCAGTTCCATCGCGTGGAAATGTGATCGGTACAGAATGGCCATGTCCCTTAGTTCAACCCCTTCGTCCCGCAGTTCCAGCAGCCGTTGGCAAACAAACGCCGATTGTTCGTGCGCCGATTGGCAGGGCACTAGAACCGGCCGGACACCGGCTGGCCGTGACGAAGCCAGCAATTTCGGGAATTGATGCACATTGGCCGCGATGGCCGCGTTCGCCACCGCCAGGATTTCTGGGGTGCTGCGGTAATTGGTCTCGATTTTATAGACTTTGGCCTGGGGATAACGTTGGGGAAATTCGAGAATATTCCGATGATTAGCCCCGCGCCAGGCGTAGATGCTTTGCGCATCGTCACCCACCACCATGAGGTTCCCATGCCGGGCGGCCAGCAAATCGATGAGTTCGCTTTGGAGAGTGTTGGTGTCCTGATACTCATCCACGAGGATAAATTGAAACTGGCGCTGGTATTTTTCCAACACCGCCGGGTCTTGCCGCATGAGCTCAAGCCACAGCACCAGCAAATCGTCGAAATCCATCATGCGGGTGGCTTTTTTTCGCGCCTGATACCGCTCATGCAGGGCCAAGATTTGGGCCTCGGCGGGGGCGAAATGGGCATAGCGGTTGTGCAGGGTTTTGACGACCGGTTCCCGCAGATTGACCGCCATGGAAAACAGGTCCAGCAACGCATCCGCTTTGGGTAAACGGGTGGTGGTGGTGTCGGTTTCGCCCAAACAAGCGTTGAGCAGGCTTTTGGCGTCATCCTGATCCATGATCGTAAACCCTTCAGGATAGCCGATAGCCGTCGCGTGCCGGCGCAGAATGCGATTGCCCACCGAATGGAATGTGCCGCCCCAAAGCTCGGGCAATTCGTAGCCCAGCAATGCCACCACCCGGCGCATCATTTCCTTCGCCGCCTTGTTGGTGAACGTGAGCAGCAGGATGCGGCTGGCGGGAATTCCCTGTTCTAAAAGATAGGCCACGCGGTAAGTTAACGTGCGGGTTTTGCCCGCGCCCGCGCCGGCAATGATGAGGGATGGACCCGGCGGGGCCGTCACCGCCGCATGCTGTTGCTCATTGAGCTCATGGGCGTAGTCGATCTTGAAATCGACGGGGGCGGAAAAGTTTTGGAGAACGTACTCGCGTGGCATGGGGTCAGCTCTTTCGCCATTCCTTTTTAGGCGGTTCCGGCAGGCCTAGCGCCCGGAAGGACGTCCGGAAATGCATTTTCGAGACCAGTGGCAACTGCTCGGCGCCGTGCTTGGCGATAAAATCCTTGGCGGCTTGATCCACGGCCGCCGAGGCCCCCTTGGGTAATTTGATGCCAAACTGTACTTCCAACCGTCGCAGTCGGGTGACAAATTCGTCCCGCGCCAGGATGGATGCCGCCGCCACCGCCAGGTCGGATTCCGCTTTATGCCGTTGCACGAGCTCGATTTCCCGTCCCAAGCCCATGAGGGCTTTGGCGATCACATTCTTGTCGGAGGCGAATTGATCGCTGATGGCTCGCACCGGCGGCGGATTCATGAAGAGTTGCTGCGTCATCAAATTTTCGATGACCCGGGCGTGTCCCCACGCCAGCAGGGTGTTGACGCTCCGCATTTTGGCGTACAAACGGTTGTAAGCCTCATTGCCGATGGGCACCACGGTGGTCACGCAGCCTGGAGTTTCGCGGATGATTTTCGCCAGTTCCGCGATTTTTTTGTCGCTACCAACGTTTTTGGAGTCGCGAATCCCCACGTTTTCCCAGGCGCGAATGACCGATTCGTTTATGTACGCGCCCGCGACGCACAGGGGCCCGAAAAAATCGCCTTTGCCGCTTTCGTCGATGCCTAGGCGAGGCAGCAATAATTCGGGATTCAGCACCGTCTCATACCCCATTTTTACTTCTTTGAGAATCAAGGGTTCGAGGGTGAACTCGACAAATTCCCGGGTGCCTTTGCCTTGTACCACGAGTTTACCGCTCTGGTAATAGACGATATTGACTTGCGGGGTGGCGGCGGCGTAGCGGGCGTAAGGCACTTCGCGAAACAGAAATCCATGTTCGTCGAGGTAGGCGCGCAGCGTTTCCCCTTGAGGGGGCGTTAACACGCACGTATGAGAGCTAATGGCGGGCGCTGGCATGGTTTGTCACTCAAATCATCGTTATTTCAGACAAAAGCTGGCTGTTTCCAGCCGCGCTTCCATCACACGCCAAAAGTCTTTTTAACGAATTCACGGCTGAGCTTGTGATTCGCCACCACGTCGCGCGTGATGGGCATACCCGGTTCGATGGCTAGTTCCACCGTGTAGACTTTCGGCAAATTATGGCCGCGGGCAAACTTGGCCACCGCCGTGTAATCGATGTCCCCGGTATCTAAAATTTCATGCCAGACGCCTTTGCGGCTCTGGCGCAGATGCCAGGATACCACCCGCTCGCCATAGGCTTTAAGCGCGTCCAAGGGTGGAATGCCGCCCCGGAAAACCCAATTAACGTCGTAGCACCACCCCACCGATTTCGGGTCGGTGTTGCGAAAAAGATGATGAAACTCGCGGGCATTATCCGCCATTTCCGGCAGATGCTGATGCAATCCGAGTTTCATGCCGATGGCGGCCAAGCCTTGGCCTAG
Organism: Verrucomicrobia bacterium UBA1319; assembly: GCA_002306985.1. Taxonomy (GTDB): domain Bacteria; phylum Verrucomicrobiota; class Verrucomicrobiia; order Limisphaerales; family UBA1319; genus UBA1319. The sequence goes on along the minus strand of DBTJ01000091.1, from coordinate 23,716 downwards.
ATCTTTCACCGCCGCCGCCTGGTTCGCTAATTCCACGTCCGTTTTGGCGCGGCCAATCGGGTCGGGATTGCACGAAAGCAGGAAGAACCCGGCTTCTTGGCAGATCTTGGCGATGGCCAGGATGCGCTTGACGGCTTGGCCCGCCTTGTCATCGTGCAAACGGGCTCCGGTATAGAGTGTCACCGGTTGTAGCCCTTTTTCCTTCATCAACTCAGCCACGACGAGATTCATCGCCGGTTGGACCGTGTCCAGGTTGACTTCGACGTAATCGTACCCCGCATCGTGGGCGAGCGAGAAAACTTCGCCTACGTGGTCGTTTATATCTTTACCCTGATTCTTGTAATACTGGCCCCAGCCGTAAATGTTCGTCCCCACCCAGGATTTCTTTTCGCCCGCCTCCGCCTGAGGGCGGAAGGCAGGCAGAGAGCCCGCCATAGCGAGGGTCGCTACCGCGCCCATGCCACGCACGAAATTCCGCCGGGATAACCCCGCCGCCTGATTGGGTGAGCCTTTTAAAATCATGCCCCCCATTTAATGGGCTGGCCATCGTTCTGGCAATGGGAAACGCGGACGGATAGCGGGGCTAAAGCTACTTCCCAAGCCGGACCCTAATTCAAAGGCTTCGGTGCTGACGGATGGTATGGCGGTTCAAGGATGTAGCGCGACTTTTTCCCAACGCGATAGGCGGTAGCGCGAGCCCGGGTAAGAACCATTCTTGACCACGGCGCCTTGCCCATTGGCCCAGGTCAAAGTGAGGCGGTTTTGCGCCCCGCGTTCGTAGTCGTAGGTTTCCCCGTCATCTTCCACTAACGTGAAGGGTTCGGGGTGGTCGCCGTAAACTTTGATGGTCAGGTCAAACACGGTTTCCGACGCGATATGGCTGACGGGTTCGGCCCAGGGCAGCAGGGTGTTTTCACGCACGAACAGGGGGGCGTCCCCGGTTTGCCCTTCCACCGTGAGAGTTTTGCCGCCTGGATGGAGAGTGCCGGTCGTAAAATCGATCCAGTTGCAGCCTTTGGGCAAATAGACTTGGCGCCGGTGTTCACTGCCGAGATACGGCGCCACGAGCAAGTTGTCGCCGAAGAGGAATTCATGGTCGACTTTGCGCAGTTCAGCATCGGTTGGAAAATCCAGCAAGAGCGAACGCACCGGGGGCAATCCTTCCGCTTGGTAACGGTGGAACGAGGCGTACAAGTAGGGTAGCAGCCGATAGCGCAGGGTTACAATCTCCCGCAGTCGGGCCGCGATGCGTTGTTGCTCCGGTTCGGCGAGCAGCTCATGCGCGAGGTTTTTATCGTGGTCGTATTGTTCCCAAACCGGGTGGGGCATGAACCAGATATTGAGACACATTTGCGCCGCAAACGAGCTTAAGGCGAAGCGGTTGAGCAATTCATCAAGATTACCGGCATCCCGCACCTCCGGTGACCACAGCAAGCCCGCGAACGAAGCGTTCACCAACTGGCGCAGATATTGGTCGAATTGGTAGGCATCGCTGTAAAGGTTGAAGGGCAGCGGGGCGGCCAGTGCGGCTGTGGCGCGCACATCGCCCCAGGTGCGATGATTGCGAGCGCGGAAGGCGGACAGGATCGAGCGCTGGTAATAGTAGCCGTAGAGTTGGATCATCTGCTCGCCGTCGATGCCGGAAGGGAACACCGAGCTGTAGGGAAAGTTAAACGGCGTGCAATCCGTCAGCGGCTGATTATCGCATTCATCAGCCTTAAAGCCGGCGATGCCATGATCGATCAGCGTTTGGCCGTGGTAATCGGCAAATAAACGGAACGCGCGCGGATCGGCAAAGTCCACCACCAAACCGCCCCAGACCAGGAAGTCACCGGACAGCGGTTGGAGCGGGGCATACAGGGGCGAATCGGGGTTGATGTAGGCGTGCTCCCAAAGATTAACTTTGAAACCCTGGCGGTTGAGTTCATTCACCATGGATTCAGGCTGGGGGAAACGATCTTTGGCCCAGGTCAGCGAACAAGAATAAGATCGGGATTGCCAGCCCGGCTCCAGGCCCAACATATCGCAGGGGATTTGGCGATCGCGCAAGGCGCGGGCTAAGTTAGTGATATTGGCTTGATTGGCTCCGGTGAACGCGCGGTATTTCATGCCCAGCCCCCAAAGCGGTGGGAGACAGCCGCCGCCCGAGAAAAGATTGTAACGTTGCACGACTTCACGCGGCGTGGGGCCGGCGAACACGTAGACGTCGACGCCCTGTGAATCGCCCGGGATTTCCACCTGCACCGCCGTTTTGCCCGCAACCGGCCGGGCAATATACAAATCGGCGGCTTGGGTTTTTAACTCCTCAGCGGCGGTCGCGGTGGCGGCGGCGGTTTTTGCGGCCAGACGCGCCACATGCACCCAGGGCACCCGGGCGGTGTCCACATAGATGCCATAGCCGCGCGTGCTTAGCCAAAAGGGCACGGGACCGTGGCTGGCGCCGGTTTTATCCATAACGCCGGCGCAAACGCTCAGGTATTTGCGCAACCCTTTCTGTTCATAAGCCGCAGGGTCCAGGCCAAAGCCGTAAATTTGATCGTCGGGTTCATCGCACGGCACGTAAACCACCGTGCGCGCCGGGGTGACGCGGCAGCGAATGTCCTCCGGCTGGAAAGGCAGCGTTCCGGGTGCGGGCAAACGAGCAATGCCGTCCCAATTCGGCTGCGACTCCCGCACGGCGTTGGGCGTGAAACGTTCGGGCTGACCAAAGCGGATCCGCCAAACGCCTTTGCCTACTTCGGAAACGGTGGGCGGGGTCCAGCCGGGAGTTGCCGGATCGGCCGCGGTGGCGGTGACCGCCAGGACGAAGCCAGCGAACAAAAGGAAGCCGGCGAAACCCTGAATTTTAGCGTTGGAAGCGAAGGGCGATATCATAGCGATTGAGCGGAAGAGTGCGGTTTCCTTTTTGGCGCGTCGAGCGGAAAAGCGGGCGGCCCATCGGATCGCAAATATTGGGCTTTTCACCCATCTCGGGCTGGCATAAGCTTCGGACGCGCGTCTGACAGCGGGTGGCCCGCGTGGTGCATGAATCGAGCCTTGAAACTATTGCGAGAATTGGTCGCATTGCCGAGTGTCAACCCGGCCTTTTTGCCGGCGGGAGACCCGCGAGCCGGAGAGCGGCGCGTCGCCGAATTTCTGGCGGCGACCGGGGCGAAATGGGGCTTGGATGTTCATTTTCAACCGGTCACGCCGGGTCGGGCCAACGTTTGGTTGCGGCTAGCCCCGCCGGAAGCGGCCATCCAACAGCGGGTTTTGCTCGCGCCCCATATGGATACGGTGGGGGGCGAAACCACGCCTGACGGGCTGTTCCACCCGCGGATAAAAGAGGGACGATTGTATGGCCGGGGCGCTTGTGATGACAAGGGTTGCCTGGCGGCGATGCTGGCCGCTTTGATCGAAGCCGCCGCTGCGGGCTATCGGCCCAAGCGCACCGAAATCTTATTTCTTGGATTAGTGGATGAGGAGAATGCCCAATTGGGTTCGCGCGCGGTCGCGGACTCGGGCTTGCGCGCCGACCTGGCGATTGTGGGCGAGCCCACTCGCTTGCGAGTTATCACCGCGCATAAGGGCAACCTATGGCTGCGGTTGAAAACCAGCGGTAAAGCGGCCCATGGCTCGCGGCCGGAGCTGGGGCAAAACGCCATCCTGCGCATGGCTAAGATTGTTCAAGTTTTGGAAACGGAATATCAGGCCGAGTTAAGACAACGGCGACATCCCTTGTTGCGTCCGCCCACCGTGAATGTGGGGGCGATTGGCGGGGGCGTTCAGCCTAATATTGTGCCCGCTCATTGCGCTATTACGATCGACCGTCGCACTTTGCCGGGGGAAACCGACGCGGCGGTCTGCCGGGAAATCACCCGTTTTTTGCGGGCTCGGCAAGCGCCCTGCGTTTTAGAAAACACCAAAGCTCATGCCTGCCTGCCCATGGAAACCGATCCTCGGAAACCGTTGGTTAGCCAATTCATGAAAACAGCGGGCCAGCAACGCCCTCTAGGGGCGGATTATTTTTGCGATGCCTCGGTGTTGTCCGCCAGCGGGATACCCAGCGTGGTTTTCGGCCCGGGCGATATCGCCCAGGCGCATACCGATGACGAGTGGATTTCCCTAGCCGACCTGGAGCGCGCCACCCGCACCTTGCTCCGATTCTTGCGGTCTCTGCCATGAGCGATTCCACGCCATTTGTCACTCTCATCATCCCTTTCAAGCCCGGCCCGGGAGAGATTCAATCCGCCAAGGCCGCGCTCCGATTGGATTATCCGGCCGATAAAATCGAGATTATCGTGGCGCGCGGACGGCAGCCGGCGGTGCAGCGAAATCATGCCTTGCGCGCGGCCAAAGGTGAACTGGTCTATTTTCTGGATGACGATTCCGTGCCCGATCCCGGCAATCTGCGGCGCGCCGCCGCGCACTTCCAAGATCCGCGCGCGCAGCTGGTGGGCGGGCCTAATCTTTGCCCCCCCGAGGCCTCCGCGCTCGAGCATTGCTTTGCGCTGACCATGGCCAGTTGGCTGGCCTTCGGGCCCAGCCGGGCGCGGTACGCGAAAATTGGCGCCCAGCGAATCTCCGGCGAGAAAGAATTGATCTTGTGCAACCTGATCGCCCGGCGGACCGCGCTCCTCGAGTTGGGCGGTTTCGATGAATCGCTGTATCCAAACGAGGAAAACGCCCTGATGGACGAGTTGCATAAACGCGGCGGCGTCATGATTTACGATCCCGAATGCCTGGTTTACCGGCGGCCGCGCAAGACTTTCCGGGCGTTTGTCAAAATGTTGCTCAACTACGGCCGGGGCCGCGCGGAGCAATTCCGGTTGCATCCCACGATGGGTTCGGCCTTGAATTTGGCGCCGCCGATGTTTTGCTTATATCTGCCGTTGGCGCTGGCAATGCGGGGTTTATTCCTTTGGCCGCTGGCCGCATACACCCTGGCGGTGGTGATTCAAACCCTATTATTGAAGGGTCCTTCAGGCTATCCCAAGCTCCGGGTTGCGCCGTTGATCGTGCTGACGCATTTGCTTTATGGCGCCGGTTTTTGGCGCGGCCTCTTTACCCGGCTGGCGGCGCCCTCGCCGGCTCGCGCCCCCCAAGTCGAACTGGAATACATCCCTTTCGCCTAGGCTGCCGCAAAAACAAAAGCGCTCACGACGCTTTAGTCCTCGACCTAGATAGCCGATAAGTTTATGGAGTGTCCATGCAGCGCGATTTGGTAACGGTTGAGCAATTCTATCAGAAGCACGCCGAGGCATTGCAGTTGAAGCTGGTGGCGGGGGAAATAGGCCTTAAACGCGTCATCCACGAGCCCACCGTCAACCGCCCCGGGCTCGTTTTGGCGGGATTCACTAAATACTTTGCCTGTCGGCGAGTACAAGTCATCGGCAGCGCGGAAGCCACGTTTTTAAAATCCCTTTCCAAGGAAGTTTTACGACAGCGCTGCACGGAATTATTCCGGCGCAAAATCCCGGGCTTGGTATTTTGCCGCAAAATCAATCCAGACCAGCTGCTAATCGAAGCCGCCAACCAGGCGAAAACGCCCGTTTTTAAGAGCGGTTTGATCACCATGAAATTCATCAATTTGGCCACTTTAGCGCTGGAATTGATGTTCGCGCCGCACGGCACGGAAATGGGTAGCATGGTGGATATCTTGGGGGTCGGGGTTATTATTCGCGGCGAAAGCGGCATTGGCAAAAGCGAGTGCGTCCTGGAATTGATCGAGCGCGGCTACAGCCTGGTGGCGGATGATGTCGCCAAGGTCACCTTGGTGGATGGGCGGGAAATTATTGGCACCTGCCCGCCCATGACTCGGGATCACATGGAAGTGCGTGGCATTGGCATTATTAATGTCGCCGCCATGTTCGGCGTTAAAAGCATCCGAACGGAAAAGCGGGTGGATTTGGTCGTGACCCTCAAAGCTTGGCATGACGTGGAGGATGTGGATCGCTTGGGGATACAAGAGGAAAAAGTCCGCATCCTGGGGATCGAAGTACCGCATATCATCATTCCGGTCCGGCCGGGAAGAAATCTAGCCCGACTGGTGGAAGTAGCTGCGTTTCAAACAAAACTGAGAATTTTAGGCTATAATCCAGCCAAAGAATTGGACGAAAGATTAATCGCCCGCATGACGGGGCATACGCATCAGTGACGGCGTCTCTTTCAGCTTGGCAAATCCTTCTCAAAAGGCATAATAATGGTGGTTGAAGACATGAGCGGCGCGAGTAAATCTAAAGCGGCGGGAAAAGATAACTGTGTCACCAAGGAACTTACGGTGACGAACCAGTTGGGCATCCATGCCCGCCCCGCCTCCATGTTTGTCAAAGCCGCCAGCCGCTATCATAGTGATGTCTTTGTCGAAAAAGACGGGGAAACCGTTAACGGCAAAAGCATTATGGGTATGATGATGCTGGCAGCCGGCCCGGGGTCTAAGATCCGGGTTCGGGCCGAGGGGAACGATGCCGCCCAGGCGATCACCGAACTCGAATCCCTCCTGCACCGCAAGTTCGACGAGGAGTAACGGTTTCACTTCCCCGACGGCCCGTTTTCGCGGTGGAATCCCGCGATATTTTCCTTCAATTCCCTCAGGCAAGGCTTTATAAAGCCTTCCATGTCAGTTCGTGAAATCGACGTAAGGTATGTGGCGCATTTGGCGCGGATCGAGCTTTCGCCCGAGGAAGAACGCCAATTCGGCGCGCAACTCGGGCAGATCCTGGGTTACATTGAAAAGCTCAATCAACTCGATGTGAACGGGATCGAACCTACGGCGCACGCCGTGCCGATGGTGAATGTGACCCGTCCGGACGAAATCAAGCCCTCCTTGCCTGCCGCGGAAGCATTGCGCAATGCCCCGGCGCAGGCTAACGACTTGTTCATGATGCCTAAAATTGTCGAATAATTCTTCCCATGCTCCACCAACTGACAATTTCCGAATTAACCGGCAAGCTTACCCGGCGGGAGGTTACGGCTTGCGAGGCCATGGAAGCCTGCCTCAGCCAGATTGAAAAAACCGACGCACGACTTCATGCCTTTCTGAGTGTCGACAAAAACGATGCTCTGGCCCAAGCCGCCCAAGCGGATGCCGCGATTCAAGCGGGGGCATCCTTCGCCGAGCAACCCCTACTCGGCATTCCCATCGCGGTGAAGGACGTAATCGCGGTGAAAAATCAGCCGCTCAATTGCGGTTCCAAGATTTTGGGCAAGTATATTTCCCCCTTCGATGCCACCGTGGTTGCCAAAATGCGCGCCGCGGGCGCGATTGTCTTTGGGCGGTTGAACATGGACGAATTCGCCATGGGCAGTTCCACGGAAAATTCCGCGTTTGGCGCCTCCCGAAATCCCTGGGATACGGATCGCACTCCCGGAGGATCTTCCGGCGGTTCAGCCGTGGCCGTGGCCGCCGATGAATGCCTGGCTGCCCTAGGATCGGACACGGGGGGATCGATCCGGCAACCGGCCGCCCTGTGCGGTATTGTCGGTTTGAAACCCACCTATGGTCGGGTTTCCCGGTACGGGTTGGTCGCTTACGCTTCTTCGCTGGATCAAATTGGTCCCATGGGGAAATGTGTGGCCGATACGGCGATCCTGCTGCGGGCCATTGGCGGGCGGGACCCGCTGGATGCCACGAGTGTGGATGAACCGGTGCCGGATTACGCCAAAAGCTTGGGACAAAGCGTCAAGGGCGCCAAGATTGGCCTGCCCAAGGAATACTTGGGGGGCGGTTTGGATCCGGAAATTGGCCAGGCGGTGCAGGCCGCCGTGCGCCAATTGGAGAGTCTCGGGGCGGAAGTGCGCGAGATCTCGTTGCCGCACACGGAATACGCCATTGCCACTTATTATATTATCGCCACCGCGGAAGCCTCGGCCAATCTCGCGCGGTTCGACGGAGTGCGCTATGGGGCGCGAGTGGATGGCGGCGATCCCATCGAGCTTTACCGCAAGACCCGCGGGGCCGGTTTCGGTCCCGAGGTCAAACGGCGCATTATCTTGGGCACGTATGTGCTGAGCACGGGATATTACGACGCCTATTACCTGCGCGCCCAAAAGGTCCGCACGTTAATCCGCCAGGATTTTCTCAATGCGTTCAAGGAAGTCGATGCCATTGTGACGCCGACCACGCCCACCGCCGCGTTTAAGTTGGGTGAAAAGAGCCAAGACCCGTTGCAGATGTATCTGAACGATATTTTTACGATCTCCTGCAATCTCGCGGGCATTTGCGGCATCAGCGTGCCCTGTGGTTTTACGAAGTATCCCCATTTGCCCATTGGCTTGCAGTTGTTGGGCAAACCCTTTGGCGAAGAGACCCTGTTGCGTTTAGCTCATGCGTATGAGCAATCGACGCCTTGGCACCGGGAGCGGCCCCCTTTGCAAAGGTAAGCCCAGATTACGAGCGAAAAAAACGGGCAGCCTTTATGGGGTTGCCCGGTGAGGTATAAAGATTAAAGAACCGCGACTTTTGCCGCCTAGGAATTATCGCAGTTCCTTGACCTTCAAATTGCGGAATTCAATGCGGTAACCCTCGCCTTCCAATCCCAGGAAGCCTTTTTCTAAGCCGCAATTATCGAATTGGCAGGTAATGGCGCCATTGACCCACAGCGTGAGCACCTTGCCCCGCGCGGTGATTTCCATCGTGTTCCATTCACCCGCGGGTTTTATGCGCATGTCGTTGACCTTAGGCGCCAGGTTGAAAAACTTCTTTTTGCCATCCGGGGTGGGGGTTTCGCCGAACAGGAAGCCATCCTTCGCGTCGCCAAATTGGGCCTGGTGCCAAATGGCGCCATCCTTGGAGTTGCGCAAATAGGCGCCGCTGTTATAACCCGTCTTACCTTCAACCTTCGTGTAGCAAAACTCGAAGTGGAAAATAGCGTCGCCTAGCTCTTTATCTAAAAGCAGCATGTCATGGCCGCCATCGCCGTCGCAGATGAGCACTTTTTTGTCCGCATCCACGCGCCATTGATCGCGACCTAATTTGCCGTTGGGAGGGACCGTGACCCGATACCAGCCCTTCAGGTCCGCGGGGGGCAAGAAATCCGTCCAGCCCTTGGAATCCGCTTCCAAAGCACTCGGGGTGGCGTCGGCTTGAGCGTTCAAGGGCGCCCAAGCGGATAGAAAACAAATAGCCGCCAATGCGGCAACCGTGGTTCTGGTTAATCTCATAGTTTAGCTTAATAACACACGCCCGGCGGTGGATTAATCAAGCCAAAACCGCCGCGATTCGGAAAATCGGCGGGTAAGATAAAGGACAAAAAGAATCCCCAAATCATCCGTTAGCGGATCATTTGGGGATGTTGCAAGACTCGGTTCTAGGAGCAGCAGGGTTACGGCTCCGAAACCGCAAAATGATATTCGCCTGAAGGTACGGCGTAAACCACCGCGTCCTCCTCTTGGCGGAGGAATTGAATTTCTTTGACGGTGTCGGCGGGTTTCCCGCTTTCCGTCACGCGTTTCGCGTTCTTTGCGGGAACGTAAACGGTGGCGATGGTGTTCGCGGGAATGGTGACATCCAACGTGGTCTTGCCATTCTTGAGCGCCCAGGAGCTGGCGATCGGACCGCGAATGGAATTATAGGCGCCTTTCGCCCAGGTCAAGCCGCCACCCACCCGCGGATGGATGACCACCCGGCGGAAGCCAGGCTGGCCGGGATCGGTGTTAATGCCCGCGACCGAGCCGTAGAGCCATTCACCGCAAGAACCGAGGGAATAGTGATTGAACGAGTTCATGCCGGGATCCTGGAAGCCCTTGTCGGGAGTCCAACCGTCCCACCGCTCCCAAATGGTGGTGGCCCCGTGTTTGACGGAGAACAGCCAGGAAGGGAAGGTGTCTTGCAGTAACAAGCGGTAGGCAACGTCGAGTTTATCGGCTTGCGTGAGCACCGGCAGTAAGTAGCTAACCCCCACAAACCCGGTGGAAAGATGCCAGCCTTTGCCTTTGATATCTTCCTCAAGATATTGGGCGGCTTTGGCCCGCATTTCTTCGGGTAATAGATCAAACTTAAGCGCCATCACGTAACAGCATTGGGTGTTTCCATGGATTCGGCCATCGGCCGCCACGTATTTTTTAATGAAGGCGGTTTTGATGTCTTGGAACAGTTGCTCGTATTTCGCCGCGGAAGCCAGGTCGCCAATGGCCTGATACGACTTGGCGACGAGCCGGGTGGAATAAGCGAAATAGGCGGTGCCAATCAGATCTTTGGGAGTGTCGGCGCCAATCGAGAGCCAATCGCCGTAATCATTGCCGCGATCTTTATCCCGGATCAGGCCGGTGCTGTGATTGCGGCACCATTCCACCCAGCGAGTCATTGCCGGCAAGTGTTTCTCCAAGATGCGCTTGTCGCCGTACACATGGTAAATGGTCCAGGGGCAAATCACGCCCGCGTCCCCCCAAGCGGGCACGCTGCCGCAATTCATAGTGTTGGGATTGACGTCGCTGAAGGAACCTTCGGGGGATTGGCCATCGTCCACATCCACCAGCCATTTGGTGAAGAACGCCGCGACGTCCGCGTTGCCGGTGGCGGTGCGGATGAATACTTGCGCGTCACCCATCCAACCCAAACGCTCGTCGCGTTGCGGGCAATCGG
>DBTJ01000091.1:12365-12917 GCA_002306985.1 Verrucomicrobia bacterium UBA1319 | reverse complement strand
GCTCGTCGCGTTGCGGGCAATCGGTAGGAATGCTGATGTAATTGCCGCGCTGGCCCCATTGAATGTTCGATTGGAGCTGATTGATCCGCGAGTCGGAGCAGGCGAAATCGCCCGCTTTGGAAGTGTCCGAGGTGATCACGATGCCCGTCACGGCGTCCAGACCCGGCTTGCTCGCTAATCCCGATAACTCAACGTAGCGAAAACCGTGGAAGGTGAACTGCGGCTGCCAGATTTCGGCGCCAGTCCCTTTGCAGATGTAAGTATCAACCGAGATGGCGCTGCGCAAATTGACGGTGTAGATCGTGCCATCCGGGTTGAGCACTTCGGCGTGACGCAACGTAATTTTCGTTCCGGCAGGGGCGGATACTTTCAGCCGCGCCACGCCCACCATGTTCTGGCCCATATCGAACGTCCAGCGCCCGGGTTTGGGTTCGGTGATCGCTTTGGGTTTCAATTCGGCATATTGGCGAACGGGTTCCATGACTTGGCCTTCCAGTGGCCGGGGTGCTTCCTCGCGCATAGCGGCGGCTTGCCATTGGCTTTCATTGAGGC
>DBTJ01000091.1:514-12107 GCA_002306985.1 Verrucomicrobia bacterium UBA1319 | reverse complement strand
GCTTTCATTGAGGCCGGGCCGGTCCCAGCCGCTCAGTTCCCGCCGGGCATCATAGGATTCGCCCAGCATGAAGTCGCTGGATAGAATCGGGCTGGCGTGCGTTTTCCAACTGGTATCCGTGACGACGCGCTCGGCGTGGCCATCGGCATAACTAATTTCCAATTGCGCAAATAAGGCGGGTACTTTGCCGTAGAACTGGTTTCCCCCATTGCCTATGTGCCCGCTGTACCAGCCATTGGCCACCAAACCACCGAGGGCGTTATCACCGCGTTTGAGCAGCGAGGTGACATCGTAAGCTTGGTATCGGGAGCGCTTGCGATAATCGGTCCACTCGGGAGCCAGCACATAATCCCCCACGCGCTGGCCGTTCAGGCGCAATTCATAGAGTCCTAAAGCGGTGGCGTACAGGGTGGCGTGGCGCACCGGCCCTTTCACCGCGAAGGATTTCCGCAAATACTTGAGAGCGACCGGTTCATCGCTTAAAGAAAAGGCCTGCCCTTCTTGGATTTCCCGATGCAACGGTTTGCCGTTTAGTTCGTAGTCTATCACCAACCGTTTTACATGATTATAGGCGGGGTCCTTGCCAAAGGAGGTGTTATTGACCGTGATCGGGGCGGAACTGGTTTTCAGTTGTTCGGCCATGAGGGTGGTCACATCCAGACTGCCAGCCCCATCGACGGCTTCATATACGGCGTGAACGATCTTTGGTTGCGCGGCCGTCGGTTTAACCGCTGTTTCAGTGGTGATCCATTTGGCGCTCCAATCGCTCGGGTTTAGCAACCCCATTTCCCAACGGGCGGGCTTGCTCCAGGCCCCCGCCCGGTTATCGCGATCCCACACTTGCACTTTCCAGAAACAGGTTTGGCGCGAGGCTAAAGACTTTCCGGCATAGGCGATTTGGGCTGTCTCGTCCGAATCCACTTGGCCACTATCCCAGAGATCGCCCTCGTTTTTGGCTAGTTTATCCAAAGTCGACGCCACCAAGATGCGATAAGCCGTTTGCCGCTCCGCCCGCCGGTCGGCGGTAACGATCCAACTCAGGCGCGGCTGGGTTTCGTGCAGCCCCAATGGATCTTTAAGATACTCGCAGCGAAGGTCCTTTGCCCCCGCAGCCTGGCTGGCTGGCACCCACGCGGAGGCGGCCAATAAAACGATAATGAGTGATTTAAACATAAGACTTAACAAGATTACGTTAGACGCTCTCTATTAAGAGGTTATTCGCATTTTCTGGATTTTAACAGCCCCATCTTAAAAAGGGGGGCTGGGTATTCGCAATCCTAAACCCTGGGGACTTAACGAAAAACGCGGTAAAAATTACGGCACGCCTCAATTTCAGGCAATTATGTTCCCTGAGGTGGGATATTTAGACAGTCGAACAGAGCGGGATGAGATTTAACCTTTGAAGTCTTTCAAAAATCCATTATATATTGGTGTTTAGTAAGTTGGATTGTTGCTTTGGCACGGGATCGGGTTGGTGTGGTGTGGTTGGCATAACAAGTGCTAAAAGCGTCATTCGTCTGCAAGCGTTGGGCAATATGCGAGCAGAAGCAAACGTACTTGTAATAAACCGCCTAACGCTGCTCTAAAACGTTAACTGAAACAAATTCTGGAACAAATCCTATGAAGACTCAAATGGTTCGCAAAGCAGGCTTCACCCTCGTAGAAATCATGATCGTGGTCGCTATCATCGGCTTACTGGCCGCCATCGCGATTCCTAATTTCGTGAAAGCTCGTGATAAAGCGCAGCAGAATGCTTGCGTCGCAAACCTGAAGCAGATCGACAGCGCGACCGAGCAATGGGCGCTGGAAAACAAGAAGAAAACCGGTGATAATACCGATACCGCTGGTGTCCAAGCGTATCTTAAAAACAGCGTGTTGCCGACCGAACCCGCTGGTGGTGGTTATAAGGTGGCCGATAAAGTCGGTGGCAACCCATCCTGCACGTTGACCGATGCGGCCACGTTGGGGCACACGATCTAAGTTTATCGCGATTATTTTCTTAAGCAGGGCTTGGGAACAACTCCCAAGCCTTTTCCATTTACACCGTCAGAGGCTGAGCCGGTATTGGCCTCACGATTTTTACCCCACTTCTCGCAACATGCCCAATTCGCCGTTCATTCCTTCCACTTCATCGGCTCAAAAGGATATCGCTTCCTTAGCCCTCAAGTCACTACCCTACGGGCGGAACCTATTAATCCCGATTCTTGAGACGGTTTTCGCGGACCATCCCCCATCCCATCCCGCCAGCGATTAATCAGTACCCCAGCACGGAATTTGGATTAAAGCGCGCGTCTCTCGACGGTTCATGCGGTCAAATAGCGGATTGGACTACTTGACAACTCTATCTCCACCCAACCTCGGTTTGAGTCCATAGTTCTTCGCGCCTAGACAAAAACCGGCTGTTGCGCCCTCAAGGGAAACGCGTGCTTTAATATTCTGCATCTCCGGGTTACCGATGTCTTAAATGGAGACAGTATTTTCCGGGGAGCGCCTTTTGTGGACAAAAATGCCAGCCGATCGAATATCCGGGAATGGATTATTATGAAAGAATTAGCTGCTGATAGCTAGTCTGTTAGATGAATTTTAAAAATGTCTGAAAGCTGGCTTTGCATGGTTGGCATTCCACCTGCTAAAGTAGGATTAACGGTTGGTGCTGGGCAATAAGTGAGCAGAGTAAACGTAATTGATATTAAACGCGCCCAGTGCTTCGCTCACGCCGTTTTTAGAGAGATACAAGGAATAATATGAAGATTCAAACGGCTCGTAAATCCGGTTTCACCTTGGTTGAAATCATGATCGTGGTCGCCATCATTGGCTTGTTGGCTGCCATCGCGATTCCCAACTTCGTGAAAGCCCGTGACAAAGCGCAACAAAATGCTTGCATCGCCAACTTGAAGCAGATTGACAGCGCGACTGAGCAATGGGCGCTGGAAAACAAGAAAAAAACCGGTGATAATACCGATACCACTGGTGTCCAAGCGTATCTTAAAAACAGCGTGTTGCCGACCGAACCCGCTGGTGGTGGCTATAAGGTGGCCGATAAAGTCGGTGGCAACCCAACCTGCACGTTGACCGATGCGGCCACGTTGGGGCACACGATCTAAGTTGTTTTCCGTAATTTCCTCCAGAAAAAGCTTGGGACATTCTCCCAAGCTTTTTTATTGGACGCGGTGGGTCCATCCCGGGGCCTGTGGTTGAAATTCCAATGCGAATTTTGCCAAATCGAACCGCTTACCGAACCGTACCCACGCCCGACGGGATCGATAAAACGGCGGAGAAAATTGGATTCGGAGGTTTGATCGACCACAGCTGAAGACATGGCGACGAACACGGTTTGGAAATCCGTGGTTACTTTCTCAAAAAACTCCACCTGCAGCCCAAGCGCGTGCGTTGGATGAAAAGCGCCGGATGATTATTGGATTCAGATCCGCAAAACGCCGCCGTTACGTCCAATCCTTATTCCAATGAGCGATCAAGTTGAGTCTAAGACACGCCGGATGCCGGGCCTCTGGCTAGGCATGAGGAAGGCGCATATCTAAAATAATCTGCAACTGACGAATAACGACGCCAGAGGCACGGAAGACAGGTTGATTAGTCTCAACTTGACAGCGATTTGGAATTAGTCGTCACCGCTTTCCAGACCTGGCTAAGGATATCCGGCAACTGTGCTTGAAGGGTGGTGGATAGGCCCTCGTGAATCGTGAAAGGATCGCCGACCTCGACGGCAAGAATCAATACTTCTTTGGGCATGGGCAGTTCGAGTTGCTCACCTAAGCGCAGGATTTCGCTAACGCCAAAGAAATGGGGGGACATCAAGGGCAGGATTTGGACGTCATCCAAGGGCACTGCGCGCAGGGTTCCCACGGGCGTAAATCCGGATTTCACCGAGTCGACCAAAACGAGTCTTTGGTAGCCAACCATGTAGTCCAATAAGGCGAGCCCCATTTCCTCGCTCGCGATCGCTTCGATCAAACCGTCGGCCGGCAAATGCCGCCGCAGTTCCCGGACGATCTGCAAGCCAATGGCATCATCGCCTAGGATGTCATTGCCCAATCCGAGCAGGAGGGTCGTTTTCCTCCGGGCCACGCTCGCGCGCGTCCTTTCAGTCGCGAATAAGCCGCCGATAGAGTTGTTTGTCACTGTCGTAAATGTGTACCGCCAGTGGTGTATGGCCTGGGAGTGAATGGGTCGCGCAGCCGAAGCAGGGATCGTAGGCCCGGAAAGCCATTTCCACCATATTCAACAATCCTTCGTCGACCACGCCCTGATGGATGAGGCTTTTGGCGGCTTTGTCGACGCTCATCGCGATGCGAGCGCAATTATTTTGGGTGGCCACGATCAAATTGGCTTGGGTCACCAAGCCTCGTTCATCGGTCTCGTAATGGTGAAAGAGCGTGCCTCGGGGGGCTTCCACCACGCCGAAGCCAACGGTGGGTTTGCGGGTCGGCAGCACCCGGATGTCCGGGCTCAGAATTCCAGGATCATTGAGCAATTCGACCATGCGTTCGGCGGCGTAGATCATTTCGACCACTCGCGCCCAATGGTTGGCCAGAGTGTGATGCACCGGTTTACCCCCCAGCGTCTGAAAATATTCTTCGCCGGCTTTCTGCGCCTGCGGCGTAGCCATGCCTTCCGCGGCGTTTAAGCGCGCCATGGGTGCCACCGCGTATACGCCACTATCTTTACCTTCGACGAATCCTTTCCAACCGACCGGCTTGAGGTAGCAGAATTTCACATAACTCCAGGGCTCGACATGCTCCGCCACGTAATCCAGGTATTTCTGGACGGGGAATTTGGCGTATTCATTGCCTTCGGAATCGACCACCCGGATCAAACCATCATAGAAATTCACCCGATTGTTGCCGTCGACCAAGCCCATGTAATAGGTCTTGTGAGTGTAAGCGCCGCCGGTGATCAATTTCACATAATCCGGATTGGCCAGGACGATGTCTTTAAACACTCGCAGAGTGAACTGCGCGAATTCCAAGGCTTCTAGGGCCAATTCCTTAAAACGGGTCAGATCGGAGGGGTTGAGTCCTTTGGAGACGCCACCAGGCAACCCCAGGACCGGATGAATCGCCTTGCCCCCGAAATAGGAAATGATTTCCCGAATCCGCCTCCGGATGGAAATCACTTTCTTGCCCGTTTCGACGCCCACTTTATGCACCACACCCGCCACGTTGCGTTCCGCCGCGGGCGCTTGCGGACCGACGATAAAATCGGGGCCGCCCAGGATGTACACATGTAGCGCGTGGTCCTCGAAAGTGAACGCGTTATAAACCAGTTCACGGATCAATCGCCCGGCCGGGGCGCACGCGACTTGGTACAAGTCGTCCAGTGCTTTAGTCGCCGCCATGTGATGGGCCGTGGGGCAAACGCCGCAGATGCGGCTGGTGATTTGGGGCATCTCTTCCACGGGCCGGCCGCAGCAAAAAACTTCAAAGCCGCGCACTTCCGGGATCTGCAAATAGGCCCGTTCCACTTCGCCTTGGGGATCGAGAAAAATGTCGATTTTCCCGTGGCCTTCCAGGCGGGTGATCGGGTCCACCGTGAACCGGCGGCGGTTCATTTCATACCCGGCATTGGCGCGGAGATTACCTTGGTTAAAAGCGGCTTGCGTTTGGGCATTCATGGCTCAATCCTTTCCGGTTCCGGGGAGGTTGACTTTTCGGCGAAGCAAGCATTTCGCCAATCCGTAGCGATACAAAGTGCCCACGGAATCAGGGATGCCTGCCAGCGCCCGGTTGATTTCCGATACTTCTTTTGAGCTGATGTTGGAGCAAAGCGAGGAGAGCATTTTGGCCCCCTGGTCTTTAACCCGGGAAGTCGGGCCAAAACAACCGCTGCAAGGCATGCCGCCTTGGGGACATACCGCTTCGCAACCGCTTCGAGTCGCCGGCCCGAAGCAAACCAAGCCTTGCGCGAGAAAACACAATTTCGGATCCAGCAACTTTTGTTGCGGCCGTACAAACTCGGTAAAAGCCAGGGTTGTGGGTTTGGTTTCCTTGCGCGGGCACTCATTGCATAAGGCTACATCCGGCGCGAGTACGGCGCCCGGCGGCGGGAGTTGGCCTTCCAGCAATGCCGTCAAGGCAGCTTTGGCCAATTTGGGTGTGGGCGGACAACCCGGTAAATAGTAATCCACCGCCACGACTTGATCCAACGAACGCACCACATGGCGCAATTCGGGCAAACTCAGCGTGTGCCCTTCGTCTTCATATTCCAGCTGCGGCCGGTTTTTCCGCTCGTTTACCAGCGTGGGCGCGTCCTCATAGATATAGCGAAGGAGCTGTTCGCGGGAGAACAAATTGGCCAGGCTAGGAATGCCACCCAGATGCGCGCACGAGCCGAAGGCGAATAGCCGCCGACTTTTCCGGCGGATGAGTCGCGCCATCTCCTCTTGTTCCGAGGAACGGATGGCGCCGTTGAGAAAAGTCGCCGCGATCGAGCCGTCCGGCAGGGCTACCACATCGCTTTTTTTAAAATCCATGGCGCAAGGCCAGAAAACGATATCCACCGCGTCCAACACGCCGAGAATATCTTCCGCCAAATCGACGATGGCTTCTTCACACCCGCCGCAGGACGCGCACCAGTAAAAGCCGACTTTGGGTTTGTCAGGCATGGGCCGCCTCCGTTTCACTTGCCTCATCCACCTGGTGTTGCAGTTCCTCCACTTCTTGGTCCCACGCCGCAAACTTGGCGGGCATGCCTAGCGGGCCTAAAGCGCGAAGTTGTTCGGTCATTTCATTGATGACGGATTTGACTTTGTCTCCCTCCGCCGCGGAGATCCACTCCAGGCGGACGCGGGATTCCTCAACGCCGAAGTCCTGAAGCAAGCGCTTTAGCAGTTGGAACCGGCGCAGCATTTTGTAATTCCCCTCCGCATAATGACAATCGTTGGGATGGCAGCCGCCGATCAAGACGCCATCCGCGCCCTTGGCCAAGGCCGTCAGGATAAATTGGGGATCGATGCGGCCGGAGCACATCACCCGAATCACCCGCGTGTTGGGGGCGTATTTCAACCGTGACACGCCCGCCAGATCCGCCGCGGTATACGTGCACCAATTGCAGAAAAACGCCACGATGCGCGGCTCGAAAGGCTCGTTATTCATAGGCCAGCACTCCTGCTATCTCGCTGAAGATTTCGTCATCCTCGAAAAGGTTTTGCGTAATGGAACCCGAAGGACAAGCGGCGACGCAAGTGCCGCAGCCTTTGCACAGCGCCGCGTTGATCGACGCTTTTTTCGTGGTCTCGATAAACGCGATCGCCGTATAGGGGCAAAGCGGGAGGCACGATTTGCAGCCGCTGCAATCCACCTCCGAAATGTGGGCGGTATTCGGCTCGATTTCGATATGGCCTTGATCGATCAGGACCATGGCCTCCGCCGCCGCCGCGCCCGCTTGCGCCACCGTGTCCGGAATATCCTTCGGTCCCTGACAAGCGCCCGCAATGAATATGCCATCGGTGAAGGTGCTTACCGGCGCCAGTTTGGGATGCCGTTCCAAGAAAAAGCCCTCGGTACCGCAACTCATGTTAAAGAGGCGGCGCACGTCTTGCGCGTCCGCCTGCGGCTCTTTGCCAATCGCCAGCACGATCATGTCAAACGGAATGCGGCGCACAAAACCGGCCATGGTGTCTTCACAACGCACGACCAGCCGGCCTTCTTCCTCCGGCGTCACCGCCCAATCGGTGACTTCGGCCACGCGCCCCCGAATGAACCGGATACCCATGCGCAGCGATTTGTCATAGAACTCCTCGGCCCCTTTGCCGGGCGCGCGGATATCCATGTAAAAGATGTAAACTTCCGTTCGCGGACAGTGCTCCTTGATGAGTTGGGCCAGTTTCATGGAATGCATGCAGCAAGTTCGCGAGCACCATTTGTTGGTTTTCTCGTCCCGCGAGCCCACGCAGAGGATAAACCCCACCGTGTCGGGATGCTTGCCATCGCGCCCCACAATCGCGCCGCTGGTGGGGCCGGAAGTGTTGATCATGCGCTCGACTTCCAGCGAGGTGAACACGTTGGGAAACGCGCCATACCCGTATTGCGGAATGCGGTGGGCGTCGAACGTTTTGAATCCGGTGGCGACGATGACATTGCCCACCTTGATATCATCGAAGGTTTCTCGCTGGTCGAAATCGATGGCTTGACGATCGCCGCAGGCCTCGACGCAGGTTTGTTTGCATTTGCCGGTTTTGAGATTCAAGCACACCTCCGGATCAATCAACACCACTTGCGGTGTCGCTTGCGGGAAGGGAATATAAACCGGCTTTCGTTTGCCCAGGTTTTGGTTGAATTCATCCGGGAATTTCGGGGTTTTGAAGACGCAGGCGGGAATGCATTCCAGGCAGCCGACGCATAGATCCTCGTTCACATAACGCGGCTTGTGCTTCACCGTGATCTGATAATTGCCGACGTAGCCATCCAGTTTGACGACTTCGCTAAACGACCACAGAGTGATCTTGGGATGCGACTTCACCTGGGACATTTTCGGCGTCAAAATGCAAGCGGCGCAATCCAGCGTGGGGAAGGTCTTGTCGAATTTGGCCATGTGGCCGCCGATCGTCGGCTCGCGTTCGACCAAATAAACCTTTTTGCCGGCGTTCGCAAGCGTCAGCGCGGCGTGGATGCCGGCGATGCCGCCGCCCACCACCAGCACATCCGGATGGATGGGCACTTGCAACACTTCCAACGCCTTATGGTGCGGTACCCGGGCGATGGCCGCGCGAATTTGAGCGAACGCTTTGGCCGTCGCTTTGGAGCCGTCGCTATGCACCCAGGAATTGTGCTCCCGGAGGTTAACCATGTGGAAAAAGTAAGGGTTCAACCCGCCTTTTTCGGTCGCGTTACGGAACGTATGCTCGTGCAGCAGCGGCGAACAGGAGGCCACCACGATTCGATTCAGAGCGTGCTCCTTGATATCGCGCTGGATCAATTCCTGTCCCGGATCCGAGCACATGTATTTGTAATCGCGCGACACCGCTACGAAGGGTAGTTGGGCCGCGTACCGAGCCACGGCCTGGCAATCGATCATCGCGGCGATATTCGTGCCGCAGTGACAGACATAAAAACCGATGCGGATTTCTGGTTCGTCTTTCATGGGTGGAATCTCCATTACGGACTGGGGTGGTTTCAGACCTCTGGGTATTAAGCGGTGACCGGCAGGAGCGGCTTCATCGGCACCAGGTGCCGCTGGAGCCCCAATTGAGTGGGGGCCAAACCGAAGGCCAAACCCATTAGTTGCGTGAAGTAAAGGGTGGGAAGGCGCACCGGTTCCCATTTGGCCGCGATCTGATCGTGGTAACCGTCCAGGTTGAATTGGCAGAGCGGGCAAACGGTGGCGAGCAGGTCGGCCCCGCGTTTAACCGCCTCTTTCAACAACTGGTAGGCGCAATGGAGCCCTGGCTCCGGCATGGTTCCAGTCAAGCTGCCACCGCAACAGCGTGTCTTGAGTGGGTAGTGCGCCACCGTCGCGCCGAGAGCTTCGCATAGTCGGTCCAACGTCGTGGGTTGATACGCGTTATCGAAAGTGGCGTAGGGACGGACGATCTGGCAGCCGTAATAAGGCGCGATCTTCACCCCTGTGAGGGGATGAGTCACTTTTTGTTTAATGGCGTCCAGTCCCACCTCGTTTAACAGTATGTCCAATGGATGGCGCACGGGCATGGCGCCGTGGCAGCTCAGACCCACGGCCCCCAGAGCCTTGCCGACCCCATTGGATATGGCGGGAACTTCCTTTAGGTAATGCTGGGTCTTATTGAGCACTAAATAGCATGCGCTGCATGGCGTAACCAAGGCCCGATGCCCGGTCTTTTCGGCGATCGCCAGGTTGCGCGAAGCCAGCACGCAGGCTTTGGTTTCGTCCACGGACATGTAGGCCGTGGCGCCGCAGCAATTCCAATCGCGCAGTTCTTCCAATTCGATGCCGAGGATTCGCATGACCGGCAGCAGGGATTCTTCATAGGAACGGCCCGTGCCTTTCAAGGAGCATCCGGGGAAATAGGCGTATTTCATGGCTGGGTTCCCTTTGTTTCTTCGCCTGGAGCGCCGGAGGGGGAATAGTCTGGGATGGGGGTATCGATGGCCGCGAACATTTTTTCGAGCTCCGCGCGGCCTTCAATCTTCTCCGGCGTGTAGGAAAATCGGCCGGTGGACATCAATTTTAGGCCCAACCGCCACATGCCCAACGCGGCCAGCCAGTTCGTCTTGAGATACATGCGCATGACCAGCAGACTTTCGGTGATGCGCCCATTGGCGCGGGCCATATCGGTGAACTCGCGCGCCAATACCGGCACCGCAAAATGTTCGGGATAATACCCGCTCTGGATGGCCCGCTGTTTGAGCTCGTATATGATGTCGGTAATGCGGATTTTGCGGGGGCACTCCGTGGTGCAGGCGTAACAGGAAACGCATAGCCAGATGGTGCGGCTGCGCAGGACGTCGTCTTTGAAGTCGGCTCGCGTCAAGGCCATGATCTGGCGTGGGGTGAAGTCCATGTAGATACTGACCGGGCAGACGCCCGAGCAGGTTCCACATTGAATGCAGCTGGCCAATTTTTCGCAACCAGGCGCCCGCATGACCTCGGCGCCGAATCCGGGGACACGATCCGTCTCGTGTTTGATGACTCGCGTGTATTCGATCATAGATACTCCTCTGATCTCATTACAGTTGCGAGCGCCGGCCCTTCCGGTCCCTCTTCCGCGTTCCGCTTTCTCAGGCGGGAACGTGTATGGACACTCCGCCCCTTTGCCGCTAATGGAGCCAGACGACAATGATGCCTGGCAGCTCTTGCGTTCGCGATAGGAGCGCCCCCTTGTTCCCTGCTTTAATTCGTCGGCCCGGCCCGCTCCGAGCCGGGCCGACGAGGTGTTCCCGCCGCGTCCCTTGAACGTGGCGGGAAAAGTCTGGCGTTCTGACAACGCCGTGTCAGTGCGTGCTAAAAGGTCATGACCGCTTTGAGCAGCGATTGATTCGGCAGCGCCTCAAGCTTGAAGCCCGCGCGTTCACACAGGAGTTTGACTTCCTTGTTTTCCGGCAACATCGTGGCGGTCAGCGAAGCGAGTTTCTCCGCTTTGGCAATCCGCACGATTTCCTGGATGAGCTGCGTTCCAATGCCTTGTTTCTGGTGTTGGTCGCTCACGACTAAGGCAAACTCGCCCGCGTCCGTGCCGGGTTTCTTGCTTAAACGGCCGACGCCCCAAATCTCCCGTTTCCCGGTGCCGGCATCGTGGTGTTCGGCGACGATCGCCAGTTCGCGATCGTAATCGTTGAAGCAAATGCGGATCAACCGCTCGTGCGCGGTCCGTTGTTGCAGGTTGAGCTTGGCCTGGTAGCGCAATTCCACGCTTCGCTCGGTGAGCGTCTCATGGAACTTCACCAGTAAAGGCTCATCCTCGGGGCGGATGGGGCGGAACGTGATTTCCTTACCGGCTTTCGATTTGCCCACCGTGACGTAATTGGACGGATACGACCGAATCGCCAGCTTGGGCAATTTATCCGCGGTCACGGACGGTTCATGCAAAATGACCCGGGCGTCCAGGGCGATGATCTGCTCGGGCGACGCCAGCAACGGGTTGATGTCGATTTCCTTGATC
>DBTJ01000091.1:0-169 GCA_002306985.1 Verrucomicrobia bacterium UBA1319 | reverse complement strand
TGCGGCCGCGCACACCTTTGAGCGCCGTGTAAATCTTGGTCTGCTCAATCATGCGGCGGGCGAGCGTCGTGTTCAACGGCGGCAAACCCAGAGCTTTGTCCTTGAATACTTCGACCAGCTGGCCGCCTAAACCGAACAAAAGCACCGGCCCAAACTGCGGATCAATGCT
>DBTJ01000221.1 GCA_002306985.1 Verrucomicrobia bacterium UBA1319 | reverse complement strand
CGGTATACGCGTTGTCTTGTCCTCACCTCGATGTCTCATTGGAATAAGCATCACCCCCAAGGGGGGGACAGAAACCCGCCCCGCCACTAATGGGTTTCCGACACGGACGCATTGGCGTTCGTCACGGAATTATTTAGCGATTTTTCCGCCAGGACGTAGGACATGGCTTGATAGATGCGTTTGAGCTGGGGATTCTGGTCGATCAATTCCAAAGTGGCCTTGCCCCGTTCGTATTCGAGGTTCGGCTCGTCGAAATAATCGACGGAAATATCGCGATTGCCATGCGGGTCCACCCAGACGACTTCGTAAGCATAGGTAAGCTTGCCGTCGATATTCGTGGTGAAGCTCTTGATTTTTTCGAACACCGCCGCGTTTTGATCGAACACTGTCGGATCGCCAAACACCTGTTTGTTTTCGCCAAACTTCAGGGCGATAATCTTGTGAATCTCACTATCCGGCAGGTCTTGGATTGCCCCCATTTTATTCGTGAGCGTTTGCGGGTCGACCAGGGCCGGAGTCGAGTTGGATGGGGTGGCGCGCGCCCTAGCGCTATGGATTGGCGCCCCGGCTTGGGCGGGCTCCGACTTAAAATGATCCCGCGACCGGGTGTGCCACCAAATGCCAACAAGGGAAGGAACGGACTGCAATAAGGGAATAATAAGCAACAAACAAGCTAGGTTGAGGAAAAGGAAAGCCCACCAACCCCGGCGTTTCCACAGGTGCTTGCCTTTGGTTTTGCCCGCCGTAGGTTCCATTTATTGCAGCAATGAGTCTTTATGCGGCTGGTGGTCGTTATTCCAACGCCTGAGAGCGGTGTCCGTTTGCTCGTGCAGCTTGTCTTCCTTGATGCCTTCGACGTGACCATCGCAAAACACGATATTTTGCGAGTTATTCTGGCGCCACTGATTCGCCTGGATGAAGCGGTTGGATTGCGATGAGGAAGGACTACGCATTTTATTGCGGGTATTGATATCAAGCAAGGCCATGCCGCTGTAACTTTCCGGCGCGGTCACGCCATAATAAAGTTTAACCACCAAAGGGGTCATCCAGACCAAAGTGGCGTCGCCAATCGCGATCATATCGCTAGGCGCCAAGACTTTGGATTCGGGAATTTGAATATCTTCCGCCGTCAGCCCCGCCAATTTGCCACTGGTATCGACCTTGGTATAAAGCCCTCCTAAACCGAAATCACTTAGGCCGTATTTTACGCCGTTGGCGTTGTATCCATAGCTGCCTAAGGGCACCGCTTTGGTGTTACCATCCACCGTAACCCCTTTGTAGGCAGGGCAAAGGTAGACGCCATTCGTCCATTGATTTCCGACGTAGGCTCGCAAACTGTCATGCCAGAAAAGGACCGGGATGTCGGTGGCGCTATTGAAATTGTAAACCGGATAGGCGTGGTTATCTAAAGTAAAGGAACACAACCCTAATCCCAGTTGGCGTAGGTTGCTTTTACAGCGCGCCGATTGAGCCGATACTTTTGCCTGAGCCAGAGCCGGAAGCAACATGGCCGCGAGGATCGCAATGATGGCGATCACCACCAGTAATTCGATCAACGTGAACGCCTTCCGCTTGGAATCGCAACCGGCCAACGCGGACGCGCGACCCGCAAATAATCCCCCGCCACCGGAAGCGACCTTCCAGTTTGAGCACTGTCTTTGGGGGCAAGATGCGTTCACAAGTCAAATTCTTCGTCGCCCCAGCAGCTTACCCGCGCAAACGTTATCGTGCGCGGGTCATTTTCCCAAGCTGACCACCCGGTAAAAGCGTTGCTGCGAGTCGCTCGTGTCGGTGTCAAAATAGGAGTTACCGGTGGTCGTCGCCAATTCTTGCCAGGCGTTGGTCCCCGCCGGATTCGGGCTATACTCCACCCGATAAGATACCGTGTTTAAGGTTTTACTCCAACTCAATAAAACGCCCGCATCGGCCACGATTTTCAGGGTTAAATTTGTCACCGCGCCCGGGGATTGCGCGGTGCTGCGGCTGAAATCAAACAGACGCGTGAATTGCGCGGCACTCGTAAAACTAGCGCTCGGCGCACTGGAGGTTTGGTCGGAATCAATCGTGGCTACCACGCCGTGGCCGGGGCTGATAAAGTAATAGATGCGAATATACTCCGTATCGTAAGAAGTCATGTCCCCCGAACCACTCAGATCGACGAGCGTCTCGTATTTATCCAACTCATTGATGCGTAGGCATTCTAATGACCCGAGTCCCGGTAGAATAATCGTGCCATAGGCGTCGACCGAGACGGTGGCCGTGTATTCGATCGTGATTGGAACCGATACCGTGCTATCGCCAATGGAGCTATCGTAAGTCGTATCAATCGTCCAACTGTCCTGATACTTCATGGGATCGGGAAAATCGGTGATGGGCGGATTAAACTGCCCTTCGCTGGGCATCGAATCCGGGCTGTAAAAGCCGTAATTGATCCGGCCGGTGCCACTGGTTTGTTTAAGAAATAGCCAAGCCATGGTGGTGCCGTTGAGCTCGTTGACTTGTTTCTCCGCCACCTGGGCTAAAGGAAAGTCATCCCCCACGCCACTATCGCTCGGGGCCGCGTATTCAAAACGGTAAATCAAATTAGTGGGGCCGTTCGTCGAGAAATCCCAAGTCTGAGGCCCCCCCGGGTTGCCTAACAGGCCGGTGACATCGGCCGATTTATTGCCCGCGTAAACCCGATAGTATTGCCCCACGGCGCTGAACATATCGGAGGAAGTGATCGTTACCTGCCCGTGCGCGAACCAGGCAGGAAGAAGTACAGCCGCGGCTAATAGTCCAGATTTCATAATCGCTTTCCATGTTGGCTGAGCGCGTCTCAGCTTGCCATTTACTCCGCATACCCGACCCCATAGGCTCTACGAAGCCGAGTTTCTCGGTTTTGATCGTCTATTACAGTATAATGAGTTTCCATTTTATTAGCAACTATCATGCCAGCTAGAGCTTTGTCTGTTTTTGTAAATAATTCAATATCAATATGTTTTAGCTTAAGCCGGTTTTTGAATACCCCAACATCGTCCCTAATCCGTCCCAATTCTCAAGCCCGTCAGGGATGGGCAATCCCTGGCCCTCCCGCGCCTTAGTTCCCTGGCTTCGAAATAGCCACCCGCCGTACCGAGTGGATTCCCGAGGCTTAACGACCCGCAGCCCTGGCGAAAGCGAGCGATGAAGACGCGTACCAGCAAAGCGCTTGAGGTGGGTCGGGTGGGTGAACCGTTATCGATTGCGCGAGCGCTTTAGTTTCGGTTGAATCTGCCGATAGAGTGGTTCGCATCGTCGGCGCTAGCGACGCGATTTCCAGGCTGGCGATAGGATTTGCCGGTTTTTTAACTGGGCAACGGGGCGGGATTCTGCCATACATGGCTCCCTTGAATACATGAGAGAACAGATCATCATTTTAGATTTTGGATCGCAATATACTCAAGTGATTGCCCGCCGCATTCGCGAATGTAGCGTTTACTGTGTCATCCTGCCGTTTTCCACGTCGATGGATGAACTTAAAGCGTTGCAACCGAATGGGATAATACTATCAGGAGGCCCTTCCAGCGTGTATGCCCCCAAGGCGCCGCTGCCCCAAACCGGCCTGTTCGAGCTGGGGATTCCGATCTTGGGCCTTTGCTACGGTCTGCAATTGATCGGCCAGTTCATGGGTGGCAAGGTGGAGGCGGGGACCAAACGGGAGTACGGCAAAGGCTCGCTAAATATTAAGGATGAGAGCTGCCCGTTGTTCCGCAATTTACCCGCCACACTGCAAGTGTGGAATTCCCACGGGGACAAAATGACGGCTATGCCCAAGGGCTTCAAGACGGTGGCCGTCACGGAAAATTCGAATTTCGCCGCCATCGAGCATCGCGCCAAAAAGATTTACGGCTTGCAGTTCCACCCGGAGGTGGCGCATACGCCGCTGGGGCGCGAGATCATCGCCAATTTCGTCCACGGCATCTGCGGCTGCGGCAAGAATTGGACGATGCGCCATTACGTGGAGCAGGCTTGCGAGGAAATTCGCGCCCAAGTGGGCGATGAGAAAGTGATCCTCGGCCTGAGCGGCGGCGTGGACTCCAGCGTGGCGGCGGCCTTGTTGCACAAAGCCATCGGCGATCAGCTGACTTGTATTTTCGTGAACAACGGTTTGCTGCGCGCCAAGGAAGAAGACGTGGTCCGGCAAGTGTTCGGGCGCAATTTTAAGATCAAGCTCCAATACGTGGACGCCACCGCGTTATTCCTCAAGAAACTCAAAGGCGTGGTCGATCCCGAGCGCAAGCGCAAGGTGATCGGCGGCACCTTCATCGAGGTGTTTCAGAAGGCGGCGCAAAAAATCGGGAAAGCCAAGTATCTCGCCCAAGGCACGCTGTACCCGGATGTGATCGAATCGGTGC
This sequence comes from Verrucomicrobia bacterium UBA1319, assembly GCA_002306985.1. GTDB lineage: Bacteria > Verrucomicrobiota > Verrucomicrobiia > Limisphaerales > UBA1319 > UBA1319. The sequence goes on along the minus strand of DBTJ01000221.1, from coordinate 22,618 downwards.
CCATCGCGGGCAATCCGGCGGCGATGATCAAGAGCCATCATAATGTGGGCGGCCTGCCTAAGAAGATGAAGCTCAAACTGGTGGAGCCGTTGAAATGCCTGTTCAAGGACGAGGTGCGCCAGTTGGGGATCGAACTCGGGTTGCCCAAAGAGATCGTCCATCGCCAGCCGTTTCCGGGGCCCGGTTTGGCCGTGCGCATTTTGGGCGCGGTCGACAAGGGCCGCCTGAAAATCCTGCGCGACGCGGATTGGATCGTCGTCGAGGAGATGAAACTCAACGATTGGTATTACAAGATTTGGCAGAGTTTCGCCGTGTTGCTGCCGGTGCGTAGCGTGGGTGTGATGGGCGATGAACGTACTTACGAATACACCATCGCCCTGCGCTTGGTGGAGTCGCAAGATGGCATGACCGCCGACTGGGTGAAACTGCCGTACGAGTTGCTGGAAAAGATGTCCAACCGTATCATCAACGAAGTCAAAGGAGTCAACCGGGTTTGCCTGGATATTTCAAGCAAACCGCCGGCGACCATCGAATGGGAGTAATCAAATGAGCGAGCGCATCGGAATTTTAACCGGGGGAGGGGACTGCCCCGGCTTGAACGCGGTGATTCGCGCGGTGGGTAAATCCGCTTCTAAACGCGGGTGGGAAACGCTGGGTTTTTTAGGCGGCTTCGAAGGTTTGCTAGACCCGGTGCAGTTTAAGGTGCTGGATTACCGGTCGATGGATGGCCTCCTCTTCAAAGGCGGCACCATCCTCGGCACTTCCAATCGCGGGCATTTCGCCGCCAAGACCGGCCATGGCGAGGTGCAGCAAATTCCGGAGGAAATCCTGTCCGCCACCAAGGCCAATATAGAGCGGCTCGGGTTGCGCGCCTTGATCGTGGTGGGCGGCGATGGCACGCTGACCATTGCCCAACAGTTGTTCGAGCAGGGAATCCCGGTGGTGGGGGTGCCCAAGACGATCGACAACGACATCGAGGCGACGGTCACCACTTTCGGTTTCGACTCGGCCGTGGCCAGCGCCACCGACGCCCTGGACCGCCTCCACACCACGGCGGAAAGCCATAACCGGGTGTTCGTGCTCGAAGTCATGGGGCGTTACGCCGGGTGGATCGCCGCGCACGCGGGCATCGCCGGCGGCGGCGACGTGATCCTGATTCCCGAGATTCCTTTCAACTACGAGAGTATTTGCGCCAAAATTATGGAGCGCGAATCCCAAGGCAAGCATTTCACGCTGGTCGTGTGCGCCGAGGGCGCCCGTGAACGCGGTAAGGATTACGTCACCAACGGGGTTCAGGAAAAAGACCGCGAGGCCAAGTTGGGCGGCGTGGGCGCCCTGGTGGCTTCCGAAATCCAAAAGCGAACCGGCAAGGAAACTCGCGTTTGTGTGTTGGGCCATTTGCAGCGTGGCGGCGGGCCGACCACCTATGACCGGTTGCTTTGCACCATGTTTGGCACCAAGGCGGTCCAGCTGATCGCGGAAGGTAAATTCGGTTACATGGTGGCCTTGCGGCCCCCCGATACCGTGGCGGTGAAACTTACCGAAGCCATCGGCCGCTTGCGCACCGTGCCGCCGAGCGGCGATATGGTGCAAACCGCGCGCGCCCTGGGCATCAGTTTCGGCGACGAATTTTAGCGGGTCGCGCTTGGCCTCGCCGTTTCCGCGGACTCGAGTTTTGCGCCTTGGTAAATCTCGACGGTATCCGGGCGCGGCTTTATTTCACGTGGGAATGCGTCACCATCATGGGGCCCGGCGGCGCGGGAAAATCCACGCTGCTCGCGCTTCTCGGCCTGTACGATCCCGCGTGGGAAGGGGCGTTTTGTTTCGCGGAATACCCGGTCCACCGGCTCCCGGCCAAGGACCGTGGCGCGTTGAACAAACGCTCTGCGGGTTGCGTGTTCCAACAGTTCCAATTACTCGACGACCTGACCGTCGCGGAAAACCTCGAGATTCCGCTGTCGTACCGGAATATTCCCCACGTCGAGCGCCAGGCGCCGGTGGCGGACGCGCTGGATCGTTTTTACATCGTCGGCAAAAAGGATCTCTCCTTCCCAGCCAGTTCACCGGCGGGCGGCAACATCGCGTGGCGGTGGCCCGGGCGCTGGGGGGCAGGCCTTCCATTTTGCTGGCGGACGAGCCCACCGGCAATCTCGCCGCCAAGAACGGCGCCGCCGTGATGCAATTGCGCTCCGAGTCGCATCGCGAGGGCGCCACTATCTGGATGGTGACCCACGACGCCCGTTTCTCCGACCGGGCGCACAGCATACCGTGCGGCTATTTGATGGCAAAATTGTCGAAAAACAAACCACCTGCCGTGAACGAATCTAAACGGACCCGCTGGCTGGGATGGGATGGGAAAATTCCGCGTGAAACAAACGGGGAGGGCCGGTCTATGGGCGATTGTTCCGGGCGCATTTAGAGTCACCGAGCGCCACTAATCAGGCTGGGTAGAGAAGTCTCGAGTCGCCCAAAAGGCCGCGGGTGGATTTACCTCCCGCGGCCTGGTAAAATGAAGCGCGAACGCCGTGGATGATTACTGGTGCGTTACCGATAATCCGTAAATCGTGACCTCGCCATACGCGCTGGCGACATCGCCTTTGGTGCAATTCGATTGCGTGTACACGCCCGCTTTGAAGTAGCATCCGGTTTGTTTCGACGGGTAGGAATAAATGTATTTGCCGTTATAGTAGCATTCGACCGCCCCGTTCCGCACGACAAAGGCCACGGTAAAGATGTCTCCCAGATTATACTGGTTGGTCAACACGGGACCGGTTTTGCCGTTTTCATCGACGAACAAAGTCTGCCCCTCGAGGCGGAATACAATCACGTCATCGCTCGCGTTATGAATCTGGCCGGCGACGACATGGGGTTTGACCACGGGAAGGTGGGTGATCGCCTGGGTAATGATCATCGTATGCGTTCCCGAGGTGGTGGACCAACTGGCTTCGGTTAACCCATTATTGCACATTTCACGCAATTCCGAGCGCGGATAACCGGAACCGCTGGTGGTGGCGCCTCCGCAGTTGGCCTTGAACACGACGCCGCATTTATTGGTGTTTAGATGAAAGAATTCCGCGCTTTGGAACCCGGCTAGTTCCGGCTGCAAATATTCATCCGGCGAGCCCGCGTGGGAAGTGTTGACGGGCAGAGTCAACTTCCAATTGGTCAAATTCAGCACATCGCACGGTAAGGTCACCGTGGCGGGAGGGAGGGTATTGGTCACCGTCACCGTCGTCGTCGCCGCTCCGTAAAGCTCCACTTCGGTGATGCTATTCCAGGCATTGACCGTGTTGCCGTGGCCAATGATGGACACGTAACGGGCCGTTGTGTCCGCGACGTCATAGGTTTCCAGCGCGAGGGTTTTACCGCTGCTCAAGCCACTATGGACAAGCGTCCAAGCGGAGCCGTCCGCGCTGGTGCGGATGTCGAATTTGGAGACGCGGGTGTTGCCTTGATGCCAGGCGATATCGACCGATTTTACGGTTTGGCTCGCGCCGAGATCGAAGAGAATCCATTGTCCGTCGCCCTGGGCCGACCACCGGGTGGCCAGGCTGCCGTCCAAAGTATTCGCGGGCACGTTGCCATCGTTGGCGGAGGCGCTTACGGCCGCCACGTCCAGCAGGGTCTCATCGGTGGTGGGGGTGGTAGCCGGGAGCGTGCCCAGAATGCTGGTTTCGGTGATACTGTTCCAGGCGTTGACCGAGTTGCCATGGCCTACAATGGACACATAGCGGGCCGCCGTGTCGATGACGTCATAGGTTTCCAACGCCAAGGATTTACCGCCGCTCGAGCCGGTGTAAACCACGGTCCAATTCGTGCCGTCGGCGCTGGCGCGGATGTCGAATTTAAAGGTGCGCACATTGCCCTGATGCCAGGCGATGGCCACCGATTGCACGATTTTGCTCGAACCCAAATCGTAGAGAATCCATTGCCCGTCGCCCTGGGCCGACCACCGGGTGGCCAGGTTGCCGTCCAAGGTGTTGGCGGGCACGTTGCCATCATTGGCGCTAGCCGTGACCGAGGTGACGGATAACGGGGCTTCCGTGGCGGAAATGAAAGCGGTGGATACGGCGAATAACAAGGCGGAGGCAAGGCCTTGATAGCGGATGTTACGCCTCGATAATAGTGAGTGTGTCATAATATGTTGTTCCTAGACTAACCGGGTGTTAGGCGTATCCGACCGCGGACTTCCGTATCAGTATTACGGGGTTGAGAACCTTTAAAACGTGGTTCGGATACGTCCCATTTTTATGTGATTATCCCCTCCACTCCGCCGAACGGCGACTAGCGACGCTTTTTGGATGGCCACCTGGTCCAAAGCAATTGCCGTGCCGGGTCAGTATATACCCTTACTTGGGGGGCTGGTTAAGGAAAAATGGGTAGTAATGGGACACTGTATCGGGGTGAATGGGTGGGAATGAGACCAAATGCTATGTGTTAGGTGTGGTTTGTCTGAATAATCAATAATAATCTAAAGGCTCGCTATAAAGGCTACAAATAGGTATGCATAAATCGGTTGCCTGTCTGAATCTTGAAGATGTGAAGCGGGAATTCCTTTTCCATCTGGCCGGCTCGGAGTCGGGGAAAAAGGAAAAAAACGCGCGCCGCGGGGAAGAGACCCGGGGCGCGCGCAAGGATTCGAAAGGAGGCGTTTTTTCGACTAGGGCTGGTGCGACACCGACAAGCCGTAGATTGTGACTTCGCCATACGCGGTGGCGGTATCGCCTTTGCGGGTGTTCGACTGGGTGTAGCACCCCGCCTTGAAGTAGCAGCCCGCGCTTTTCACGGGGTAGGCATAGATGAATTTGCCGTTATAGTAGCATTCCACCGCGCCGGCGCGCGCAATAAAACCGGCCGTAAACACCTCGCCCAGCGCATAGTGGTCGGTTAATACCGGGCCGGATTCGCCGTTTTCGTCGATAAACAGCGTTTGGCCCTCCAGGCGAAAAACGATGATATCGTCATTGGCGTTATGGATCTGGCCGGCGACTAGGTGCGGTTTGACCACTGGCAGATGGGTGATGGCTTGGGTGATGATCATGGTATGCGTCCCGGAAGTGGTGGACCAGGAGGCGTTATCGAGGCCCTGATTCGCCATTTCTCGCAGTTCCGAACGCGGATAACCCGAGCCACTGGTGGACGTTCCGCCGCAAGCGGCTTTAAACACCACCGCGTTGCCTGCGGCGTTCAAGTGGAAATACTCCGCGTCTTGGAACGTGGCCAATTCAGGCTGGGTGATTTCGTCGGGTTTACCCGGGTGCGAGGTGTTGAGTGGGAGGGTGAGTTTCCAATTGGCGAGGTCTAACCGGCTGGCGGGCAGTCCCTCCCCGCCGGCGGGCGGGTTGGTGGCGTCGGCGGCGTACCCATATATCTCGGTCTCCGTGATGCTGGTCCATGCGTTTTCCGTATTGCCCCAGCCAACCACCGAGACATACCGGGCGGGCGTGGCCGTTAGGGGATAGGTTTCCGGCGCGAGGGTGTCGCCACTGCTCACGCCCTTGTAAGCGACCGTCCACTTGATGCCATCCACACTGGTGCGCACGTCGAATTTGTCGGTGCGGCGATCCCCCCGGTACCAGGCTAGGTGCAGGGCGGTCACGGTTTGGCCGACGCCCACATCGTAAAGAATCCATTGTCCCGCGCCTTTGGCCGACCAGCGAGTGGTATAACTGCCATCCAGCGTGTTGGCCGGCCGGTTGCCGTCATGGGAGGAGGCGCTCACCACGACGACTGGCAGTCGGGTTTCGACGGGGATTTCGGCTTCGAAAAGCCGCACTTCAGCGAGACTGTTCCAGTCGTTCAAGTTGTTGCCGTAACCCACGATTCGGACAAAGCGGGCGGGTGTGTTCGCCATGGGGAAACGCTCGAAATTAGCGTTGGTTCCGCTGCCGTTCCCCTGGAATACCGACGTCCAATCGGTTCCCGTCCCGCTGGTTTGGATCTCGAACTTCGCCACTCGCTCGTCGCCCTTAAACCAGGCGATGTCCGCCGCCGCCACAGGGTGAGTGGCGCCGAGATCGAAGGCTATCCACTGTCCCGCGCCCTGGGCCGACCAACGCGTGGCCAAGTTGCCATCCAGGACCAGAGCGGGCTGGTTCCCGTTATTGGCGCTCGCCGTAACTGACGTTATGGGCAGAGGTGTTTGACCCCGGGCCGCAAGGGGTACAAATAAAGTGAGCAAAACGGCCATGGCCGAACGGGTTGTGACAAAGGTTTCAAGGTTCATTGGGGCAGGTTCTAGGGCTGACGGAGGGTTTACCGAAGCGAAAGGGGGTGAATCAGAGTTCATCCCGATGTTCCAAGGCGAAACGCAGCACGGGTTGGCTCCCGCTAAGTTCCAGTTTGCCGCAAATATTGCAGCGGTGCGTTTCCACGGTGTGGGGACTGATGAATAATTCGTCGGCGATCATTTTGGTGGTTTTGTTTTGGGCGATTAATTTGAGGATGCGCCGTTCCATGGGGGTTAAGGCGTCCAGGGTGGGAGCTTTGGCCTGGAAAGCATGGTGCCGTCCGGCGCGGCGCATTAGAAAGCCCGAGACCGCCGAACTGACATAAAACTCCCCGTCCGAGACGACTTTCAGGCAACGGCGAATGTCGTGCGGAGCATCGTCTTTCAAGACGTACGCGTTGATGCCCGCGTTGATGGCCTCGTTGAAAATCCGCTCGTTTTTGTTCATGGTCAGCACGATGGATAACGGGGGGTCCGGCTCGTTTCGCAACCGGCGGATCAACTCCAAGCCATCCAGTTTAGGCAGGCCGATATCCACGAAAATAATATCGGGTTTGGTTTTTTGGATGGTGTCCAGAGCGCTGAGTCCGTTGTCCGTCTCGCCCGTGATCTCGTAGTCTTGCTCCTCGGCGATCATTTCGCGCAAGCCCAGGCGAAAGAGCGGATGGTCTTCCACGATAAAAATGGTTTTCGGATTCATATTTCAAGGGGCGGAGTTTTTCGCGGCGGCGGTTTCCCCGTAGACGCCGACCTCCGCGCGGACCTCGCGGGTGCGCGGGGTTTCCACGGGCGCGAGGGGAATCACGACTCGAAGGATGGTGCCTTCGTTGACTTTGGCGATGACCTTCAATTCGCCGCCCAGGATTTTAACCCGTTCCTTCATGTTGGACAGGCCGAAACCCAATTCAAAGGGGATGGTTTTAGCCATGCGCGAGGAGTCGAAGCCGATGCCGTCGTCCCAAATCGTGAGCTCGATGGCGGCGGGTTTTCGCATGATCTCGATCCAGGCGCAGCGGGCGTTGGAGTGCTTGAGAATATTGTTCACGCTTTCCTGGACCACGCGGAATAAATTGATTTCCTGTTCCGGCGGCAGCAACTTATCGATGTCGTCGATCTCCATGATGAAGCGCGTGTTCACCGCGCCGGAGGACGTTTCCACCATGGCCAGTAGCGCCTGGGTAAAGCCAAAGCGGTCCAATTCCTCGGGTCGCAGGCCGGTGGAAATGTTGCGCACTTCGTCGATGGCTTTCGAGGCGAGCATCGAAATTTCGTCGAATTTCCGCACGATCGACGGGCAAGCGTCTTGCTGCTTGGCGCCGATGCTCGCGAGGTTTTTCATCCGCAACAAGTATTGCCCCAGACCGTCGTGCATTTCCATGGCCAGCCACTTGCGGTCGCGCTCCGCCGAGGCGATGAGCCGGTGGGAGACCGCCTGTTGATCCAGCTCGGCGGCCTGGTTCGGCCGGTGGAGCGCATGTTGGGCGCGGCTGGCCTGGCATTCCAGCCAGCCGCGTATGGCGGTCAGGCACCTTTGAGTCCATGGGGCTTTGCGCGAATGAATCATAGCCGTTTATTGCGGGGTGTTGAGGAGGTTCACGGACGGGGGCGCGGCCGGGCGGGTTTCCGCCGGTTCCGGCAGCGGGGGCAGGAAGGCCCGCATCGCCTCCAGCGCGCGGTGTTCCTCTTGCTCTCGGCGAGCCGCCAAATCGTCCATTGACAGGGCGCTCATTTCAATATGCGCGGCTTGAAACGACCGGGGATTTCCCAGCATGGGCGCGTCGTAATATTGGGCGCGATTTTTCAAGTCCGTACCTTCCTGGACGCGGAATAATTGGGCGCCCGCGCTCGGCAAAAAGAGCGTCGTGAGCCGTTCTCCCGCGCGCGCGCGAACGGCGGCGCTGGCGACGACCTTATAGGTGCCGCCGCGCGGCTCGAGGGTTAAGTCCGTCACCGTACTGAGCACGTCGAAGGAGTCCCGCGCGTGAAGGTTCCCCGCGCGGGTGCCGATAAGGACGCTGTTTTCGACGAGGCCGACGCCTAGGAGGGTCGCGTTCAGGAGCACCGAGTTGCGCGCGCGCACGCCCGGAGCCACGCTGGAGTTCACGATAATGTTGCCGTCGCCGTCGCGTTGCGAAGGGATGCCCGCGATGGCCCGCGCGATTTCACCATGGGCGTCCGCGCGATTGAGCGCCATATAAAACTCGTAAATCTGGGTGTGCTGCCCGACATCGCCCCAATACTGGTCGCCGAAATCCATCGCCACCATTTTGACCGGGCGTCCCGCTTGCGTTTCAAACCGCTCGATCACGCGGCGCAGACGCTCGATCAGGTTGGGAAACCGAAGCTGGAGGTTTTCCACCTCGCGGCTTTCCCGGCGCGCGAATTCCCACGCCTCGGCGCGCGCCGCCGGTTGCGCCATTAGCGCCACCGTGAGCGCGGTGAAAAACTCGGGGTCCAGCGCCGGCCGGTCCTTCCGGTTCGCCTGTTCGTCGTTCACCTCGCCGGCGAATTCCTCGAGCAGGTGGTTCAGAAATACATAGGAAAGGGCGATGGAGCCCAGGTTGACTCCGCCCCGTAGCCGGCCGTCAAGCCGCTGGAGCAGGCCGCGATCGGCCAATTTCTCCATCTCCGCCAGCGGCCGGCGGGGGAGAAACGCCGTCACCCGTCCCTCGGCATCCACGCCCACCCAGTCCTTGTTTTTGGAGTTATCCTCATCCATCTCGCGCAGGGAAACGAACCGGACCACGTCGGCGTTCTCAAACCGGGCGTTTGATTGGGACAGATCCAGCGTCGGGATCTGGACTTCATCCCCCCATTTGACCACCAGACCGTCAAATCCCGACCGCCGCAAATATTGTTGCACCGGCACGAAGCAGCGGAGGGCCAACTCCACCATCGAGACATAGCGCGTGCTTTGGCCCGTCCCTTCGGCGACGAAGGTGGCGATGGCCGGTTTTTGGCCGTTGTCCGTCTCGGTAAAGGGCGTGGAGCGCGTGCCATCGCCAAACACAAAGGCGACGAGCGATCCGCGCCGGCTCCGCAAGCGGTCCTTTAACCGCTGCCACAGCAGCAGCAGGCCAAAGGCCTGATTCGTGGGCAGATCCTCGTGAAAGGAAATTGCCTCGCGCGCTTGGAACGAGGGCCGGGCTTGGTCCAGCACGCCTTGCCAAAAGAGTTGCGCGGGGCGGGAGCCCGCCACGGTGCCGATTATCTCCGGCGTTTCCCCCCGGGCGAATAATTCGGCGGTCAACGCGATGTTTTGTTGCACCTGTTGCGAGAGGCTGGCGGGCGCTTCGCTCGCGATGGCGTGGGCCGCTAGCCGCCGCAGGATGCCGTCGGGTTCCCGCAAGGCGCGCGCCACGATGTCCGCCGCGCGCTCCGGCGTGTTGGCGACCGCGTAAATCCGCAACTGCGGCGCGTTGCCGGAAGCTCGGACATGGGCGATATCCCCGTTGCCAAACCAGATGCGAATGCCGTCGGTCGTGTCCACGCGAGTCACGCCATCAAACCCGTCGCGCGGGGAGAAGTTTTGTTCCAGCTCCCGGCGCAGGTGGCGGAGCCGCGTCGCCAAGTCTCCGGTCGCCAGTTGAACCGGGCCATTCTCGCGGGAGTAGAGCTCGCGGTTCTCGGCGAAATCGACCCGGATCGCGACGTTTTCTTCCGGTGAGAATTTGCGCGTCAAAGCGCGGCTGGCCGCCGTCGGAAAGTCATCCAACAAGCCCGACCGGCCATAGCGGCGCGGCAGGCGGTCGAATAAATCCACGAGGGAAAGCCGCCGCTCTTGGCTGGCGGCGAGGGCCGCCACCAGCGGCAAAGCGGCGTCGCGAGTGGGGAGCGCGCGCAACTCCCGCCCATTGCGAGCGATGGGGGTGCCCACCAAAAAACCGCCGTTGGCCTCCCAACCGACCACGCGACGCGCCCCGGCTTCGGCGGCGCGGCGCATGCCCTCGATCACGTAGGGCGAGCCGATTTTGGTTTTTTCCGCGCGCAAAGCTCGAGCGGAACTCCATAAATCCACCGCGTCATTGGCGCTGACGGGGGTGACCACCGCGTCGACCCCCAGGTATTCGGCGACGATGAGGCCCAGCAAATCGCCGCTGATGAAGCGGACTTGGCCGGCCGCGTCCACGCCCGCGACCAACGGACGGTCGCTGTCACCGTCGGTTGACACCAGCGCGTCGATGCGCCCATGCGCGCGGCGGGCCGTGTCGGCCAGGCTTTGTAGCGCCTCGAGTTTGGCCGCCGAAATCGCCTCGGTGTCGATGGGCACGAACGTTTCGGCGCGGTCCATCGGCAGCACTTCGGCGCCCAGCCGCGCCAGGAGGCCGGTGAGCAGATCGCGTCCCACCGCTGAATGTTGGTAAAAAACGATGCGCAGCCCGCGCAAGGCGTCCGGCGGAAAGAATTCCAAATACCGGCGCTCGTATGCGCGCGTGGCTTGCGGATTCACTTCGGGTAGGGGGCGGACTGCCGTCGGTTTGAACATGCCGTCATCCGCGAAGCAGGAAAGCGAACGCTCCCGGGCGTATTCGGTTTGGCGGACGCGTTCGACCGCGCGCAAAATGCCCGGCTCGTCCGCTTTGAGGATTTCCCCGCGCGCCTGGTTAAATTTAATGCCATTGCGATCGAACGGAATATGGCTCCCGGTCACCATGATACTCGGCGCGCCGTGTTGTAGGGCGTAATAGGTGAGCGCGGGGGTGGGCAACTGGCCGAGATTATCGACGACGAGTTCCGCGTCCTGGATCGCCCGGCACACGGCTCGCAGGATGCTCCGGTCGGGGCTATCCGTGCTCGGGCGCAGATCACCCCCTACGCAGACGCGCTCCCCCCGCTTCACTCCGCCGGTCGCGAAGAGGTAATCGAGGAATCCGCGCGTGTTGATATAGGCTTCCAAATCGGTGATGTCCGTGACTAGCCCGCGCAGGCCGCTGGTGCCGAAGGCGAGCGGAACGGGCCGACGGCCCCGGAAGGCGCCGGGCGCGCTTTCGCCGTGAGGTTGGCGGGTTGCGGGCAAGGGAACGGTGGCTTTAAACAGCGTCGCGGGGCCGTCGGCGCGGAGCGTGTAATCCACGCCTTGCGGAACCAGGAACACCTCGCCCTGGACAAACTCCGCGCGCGCTTGCGGAGTGGTTACCAGAACTTTTTGTCCCGGTTCCGATTGGGTGACGATCAGCACATCGGCGCTGTGGTCCCGTCCGCTGGCGTAGGGTGCGTCCGCCGCCAAATCGAGGCGGATGAGTTCGAATTCCTCCGCGGGGGTGGGGTAGCGCCAGGCGGGGCCGCCGGAAATTTGCTGGGGCGCGATGATTTTGGGCTCGGCCGCCTCGTAATCGACGTTGCGCAACAGTTCCGCCACGTCAATCGATTTGGCGGTCAGGCCGCCGCGCAACACGTTATTCGAATTGGCCATCAATTCCACCCCCGCTCCTTGCAGGTACGCGTGGGGCACGCCCGCCGGCAGGTACATGGCTTGGCCAGGCAGCAAGCGCACGAGATTGAGTAGATAGAAGGAAAACAAGCCGCGATCGTGGCGCCCGCCTTGGGAGTGGATTCGATCGGCCAGCAGCACCCAATACTCGCGGTCCGTTTTGCGAAAAGGGGTGGTTTGATTTTCGCGCGTCAAGCGCGCCAAAAGCGAATCGAGCCGCGCGTCGACTTCCCCGGCCGGCAGGGTCATGAGGGCGCCGTAGAGTTCTTGGAGCGCCGCGGTCGTGGGTTTGAAATCGCCGGCGAGGGCGCGCAGTTCCGGCACGGCGGCGATTTGCCGGGCGATTTCCGGGAGCGGACGGAAGCCGCGCAAACCGAAAAATTCCGTTAGCGCCGCGATCAGTTCGGGTTTATGGTTGGCGTCTTTATAATTGCGGCGGCTATCCAAAAGGTCGATTCCGGCCTGGTTTTCCCGGGCGAAACCCGCTTCCGCGCGCGGTTTGGAAGGGTGGATTTGTAGCGAAAGCGGAGACGCGGCAGCCAGGATTTTGAACAAATAGGGCAGGCGGCCCGCGAAGCGCCGCGCGATTTCCGGCTGGAGCAACGCGTCGGGATCGCGGTCAATGAGCGTTGCCAACGAAATCGCGCCTTCGGGCGCCAACGCCTGCGACGGCGCGTCGGGATGCGCGCCCATCCATAATTCCGCGAATGGTTTGGCGGTCGGATTTTCCCGGCCCAGCAAGCGCGGAATGAAAGCCGCGTCGCCCCAAGCGTAATGCTGTATCGCGGGAAGAAGTTTGATCAAACCGCCCTGGCCGCGCCCGCCGTTCGCGGCTTGGTTGTTAGATAGATTGTCCTCACAGCTGCTGATATTCATAAGAAAAGGTCGCACACCACCACCCGTCTATATTCGTCGCGGATCGGCGAACGCGCAACCAATATTCTATCATAAATAATTATATAAATATTAAGAACATATAATTAACATGTCTAATCTTCGCGCGTTCGCCCGCGTCGCCGCCGAAAAACGCGGCGCGCAAAAACCGGGGCGCGGGCCGGGGGGAAAGCGAGGTGTGAGCGTTTCGATGCGCCTGACGCGCGCGGGACCTCGACCCTGGGACGCTAGAGTCCTTGAAGCTCAAAACACGTTGTAAATAGATCCAGTTTCAGGAAGCCGGACCGTCAAATAGTTGCGCGGCCCTCCGCCTTGCTAGTCATTAATGCTTGCGTGACATCCGGGATATACTGGGTGGTTTGGGATTCTCGCGCGGGCGGGCGCCGGTCGTGGGAGTCTAAAAAAAATAATAATAGGGCGCCTCCGCGCTATATTTACGGCCGGTTGGCGCACCCGATTTGGCGCTTGAAAGCTTCGTGGAGAAAACTCCATCCCTCTGTCCCGCAACGGTCTATATAATAAGTGCTAATCAGTGGTATAAATCATTCGTATTTTCTAGTGATGTCCGAAAAATGGACGATTTCTCCCCGCCTGCGCGGGTCGGCGCTTGGCTCGCGGGCGTCCGCGCAACGGGCGACGCCAAGTATAAGCAGGGATTAATCGAACGGGGTCGATTCATGAGTAATCGATATGCAACGCCCCGTTGCGAGCGGTTGCGAAGCGCGGTGTGACGGTAAATGAAAGTGCCTCAAATGCCTGAAAACATTGAAGAAATATTCAGATGCGCTCCGCGATGATCGTCGCCGCGACCCGCGCCGTTGAAAATGAACTCATGTGAACTCATACAACTAAGTATAAATAAAAGCATTAATAAAAGCAGAGGACATAGTGCCGTAATACCGAGTAGCATGGAGCTGATTATACCGGGTTGCCGGGAGTCGAAAATACCGGTTGCCAGGGATTTTGACAAGGGGTGGGGTGTGGAACTGTACTAAACAAGGACAGTATAAAGTCTTATGTGTCTCATAAGTGTATGAAAACTAAAACCGAATATTCACAGGCCGCCGCGGGCGTGCTTCCCAACGAGAGCGAGGCGTCCAGCGATTTGGCGGGAATTATCCGGAGCCAAAACCTCCGTAACGGGGCCTCGGGCCTGGGCCAAGTGTTGCTCATGGCGCTGCTGGGCATCTGGGCGTGCGCGTTGCTTGGCTTTTTGGGTAACGCCGGGGAATGGATGCTACACCGCGTCCTGCTCCTGTTCGCGCTTACCGGAATCGGCTGCTGGCGCTGGGGCTGGTTCTTCCTGCAAAATGTCCGCGCCGTGCTCTACCGGTACGTGGTATTTCCGCGAATTCGACGGCAAGCCGACGCCGCCGTAGTCGCTCACGGCCCGGTGCCCGAGGTGATCGTCATGGCCACCACCTATCGTGAAAAGCCGTGGATTACCCGCGCGGTGTTCGAGTCCATCTTTCAAGGGATCAGTTCGATCGAAGGCTTGGTCAAAGCCCCCAAAGTCGTGGTGGCGACGGGCTGCGATGAGGACGACGACACGATTCGCTCGCTATACGCCGAGCATTGCCAGGCTTTAGAGGAGCGCGGCGGGTCCGTCTGGAAACCGGAACTCGTGTTGTTGCGCGCCGACAACGGAAAGCGGGCGGCCATCGCGGCTTCGCTGCGAAACATTGTGGAAGGTTCGCCGTTGCCGGATTCGGCGGTGGTGTTTTTGGACGGCGACACGATTTTGCAGCCGGGCTTTTTCCAGAAGGTGCTGCCCCTCTTTCGCATCGATCCCAAGGTGTCGGCGGTTACCACCAATGAGGATGGTTACGTGCGCGGCACGGGCTGGTTCGCGGAATGGATTTCCATGCGCTTCGGCCTGCGGCACCGCACGATGTGTTCCATCGCGCTTTCGGGAAAACTGTTATGCCTCACCGGGCGGCTCTCGGTCTTTCGCGGCTCGGTGGCGTGCGATCCGACCTTCATGGCCCAGATTGAGCACGACAGCATTCACCACTGGCTGTGGGGAACTTTTGAGATGCTGAGCGGCGACGACAAGAGCACGTGGTTTTGGTTGGCGCGGCACGGGGCGCGAATGCTCTACGTGCCCGACGCGAAGGTGACGACCATCGAAGTTGTCAACGGCACGGGCGTCGAGCGGGCCATCGCCAACATCAGACGTTGGTCCGGCAACAGCCTGCGGCATAGCTGGCGAGCGATCCGCCTGGGGCCGCGGCAATTGGGTTGGTTCCCTTGGTGGAGCCTGATCGATCAACGAATGGCGATGTTTACCGTTCTGTTCGGACCGCTGGTGGCCGTGCTTTCGCTCTTTGCGGGACGGCCGGAAGTGGCCGCGAGTTACGGCTTGTGGGTGATCTGCTCCCGCGTGATTCACGCGTCGATTTGCTGGCGCCACAGCCGCCGATTCTCGATTTATTACATCCCGCTGGTGTTTATCTCGGACTGGGCGGTGGCGCTCACCAAAATCTGGGTGCTGTTCCATCCGGCCAAGCAATCGTGGCTTAACCGCGGCGCTCGCACGCTGGATTCCACCCGCCAGTCGAAGGCGTTCAAGCTCCAGTCGGGGGTGGCCCACTATATTTACGGATTCACCTGCGCCGCCACCGTTTCAACCGTGGCCCTGGTGGCGGGATTCCTGCCGTTGGCGACCGAGGCGCGCCTATTTTTGGGCAACGGCGGCGCCGCGAGCGGGTTGCCGACGGACACCGCGCAGGCCGCCCCGGCTGAGCGCGTCATGTTCGGCGGCTTGGCCGCCGCGCTGCCGAAGCAATCGGCGGCCTTACGCGACGGCCGTTTAGAAGGTTTAACGGTGATCACCAACCAACCCGAAGCGCCGAAATGGCCGCAAGGGGCCGTGGCCATTCTGACCCCCGGACAATAACCTATTAAAAACAACTCTGGAAATATTATGACAAACGAACAATCGGCATCCCCGAAATCCAAAGATAAACCCGCGTCAAAAACCGTCGTGCGGGTTTTGATCACCACCTTGGTCTTGGCCGCCAGCCTAGTGGCGGTGGTCACGGCGGGCAATTGGGTACTCTACCGGGGGAGTCACGTCGTGGTGGACAACGCCATGATCAAGGGCAGCATCACGAAGTTGGGCGCGCGCCTGGACGGACAGATCAAGGCGATTCTGGTGGAGCCCGGCCAGCGCGTCACCAAAGGTCAGGTGTTGGTGCGCTTGGAGGACCAGCATTTGCAGGCCGCCTGGCAGGAAGCTTTGGCTCAGCTGGAATCCTCCACGAACGAACTGCACACCGAAAAGCTGGCGATTGAGGAGGAGCATCAGCGGTTGCCGGTGGAAGTGGAACGCGCCGATAGCATGCGCAAATCCGTCGCGGCGGTGCTCGAAGGGGCCAAAAGCAACGCCACCCGCCTCGAGAGCGAATACGCGCGCATTTTTTCCTTGAGCAAGGATGGCATCGTCTCGTCGAGCCAACTGGATCTGATCACCGCCGAGCGGGCCAAAGCGCAGGCGGATGTGAAATCCGAAACGTGCCAGCGGGAAGCCGCCCAAAGCGCGTATGAGACGGCGAAGTTACAACTCCAGGCGTTGCGGGTTCGGGAAGCGCGCCTCGGGGTGTTGCAGGCCCAGGTTTCCACCGCGCGCGCGAAAGTCGCCGCGGCCGAGGCGAATCTCGACGCCGCGGTGCTCCGCGCGCCCGAGGAAGGTTGGGTGGTGGAGCGGATTCTCGAGCCGGGCGGCTCCGCCAAAGTCGGCGAACCGATGCTTTCCCTCTGGATTGGCAAGCCTTGGGTGGAGGCGTGGGTGAGCGAGAAAACTCTCCAACGTCTCCACGTCGGCAGCGAAGCCGAGATTTCCTTGGACGCGTTCCCCCATCAAACTTTGCGCGGGCGCATCGACGCGTTTGGCCTGCTGACCGACAAAAACCAGGCGGTCAATCAAGTGCCTTCCACCCTGTGGTCATTAGTGCGCAAGAGCGCGCTGGTGGCCGTGCGGATTTCCATTCACGCGGACAACCTGCGGCTTCAGCCGGGGCTCTCCGCCGTGGTGGGCATCGCGAAAGACGGCGCCGCTCCCAGCGCGGATCCCACCGCCGTCGCCGCCAACCCGCAAGCTCAACGATTTGCCTCCAGTCAGTTGGTATTATCCGCGGAACAGAAACCCATCAAATAGAACATTAACATTGAAATAGCGAAAGGACACCTCATGAAAGTTAGCATATTCGGTCTTGGTTATGTCGGTTGCGTCACGGCTGGTTGCTTGTCAAAAGACGGCCACGAAATCATCGGCGTGGATGTCACGCCGTCCAAAGTGGAACGTTTGGCCTCCGGCCATCCCACGGTGGTCGAAGTCGGCCTGGATGCCCTCATCGCCGAGGCGCATCGCCAGGGCCGCTTGACCGCGACGACCGATGGCGTGGCGGCGGTGCTGGCCACCGACGCTTCGATTATCTGCGTCGGCACGCCCACCGGGCGCGACGGCAGCCTCGAATTATCCGCCGTGCGGCAAACCGCCGAGTTGATCGGCCGCGCCATGCGGGAGAAGAATGACCGCCACGTGGTCATCGTGCGCAGCACCGTGCCCGCCGGCACCACGGAGTCCCTGGTGTTGCCCGCCTTGAATCCCGATTTGCCGCAATCGGTGCTTCTGCAAGACAGCGAAGTGGTGATCGTGCCGGAGTTCCTCCGCGAAGGGTCCGCCATCGCCGACTATTACGACCCGCCCTTTGTGGTCATCGGCAGCGCCACCGGCAAGCCGGACACGAACGCGGAAGTCATCGAAGCCTTGTTCGGCGGGGTCACCGAGCGGCTGAATTGGATGCCGTACCGCGAGACCGAGTTGCTCAAGGCGGTGTGCAATGGCTTCCACGCCTTGAAAGTGGCTTGGGCCAATGAAATCGGATCGCTTTGCAATAGCCTTTCGATCGACGGTCACGCCCTGATGGCGCAGTTTGTGCAAGATCGCAAGCTCAACATTTCGCCCACCTACCTGCGGCCCGGGCTGGCCTTCGGCGGCTCCTGCTTGCCGAAAGACTTGCGCATGCTGGTCCAGATGGCGGCCAAGGGCAACGTGGACCTGCCGTTAATCCGCAGCATTTTGACCAGCAACGACGCGCATCTCAAACGCGCGATGGATTCCATTCCCAAGAATGGCCACCGCCGGATCGGTCTTAATGGCCTGGCGTTCAAGATTGGCACCGACGACTTGCGCGAGAGCCCGATCGTGTTGATCGCCGAGCATTTGATCGGCAAAGGCTACGAGGTCATCATCCATGATCCCGCCATCGAAACCTCCCGCATCACGGGTACGAATCGGGATTACATCGATAGCCATATCCCGCATTTGTCCAAGCGCTTGGTCGCGACCCTCGACGAATTGATCGAGAAATCCGATTTGCTCGTGGCGACGCGCGACGCGGAGGGTCTGCTGAGCCGGATGAGCGAGCTGGGCAAACGCCTGCCGCTGATCGACCTGAGCGGACGCAAGCATCGCAAACCCGCCAGCGTGGCCAAGCAGGCCATCGCGGTTCTGGCCGCCGCCGAGCGCAGCCCCAATGCGGCGGAGCCCAAAGCCAAGCGCCCGGCCGAAGAAGCGGTGTTAGCTTAAGGTTAACGGGTTCAAGGGGACGGCGGCGATCACCCGGGGTGGAACAAAACCACCCGCCAGCCGCCGGCCCTTGTTGCTCGCTAAATCATGCGCCCTGGCTGTGATATGGCGCGAAGAAAGGGCCGGTCGATTCACTGGCGTAAAGGAATGAACGTTTCCAACCTGATGCGGAGGCAAGTTTTGTTTAGAGTCTTTAAAAGGAGCCCTTTATTTCGGATAGCTCGCGGGACACCACTTGCGCTGGCCTGTTTCTTGATGCCTTCGCTATTCGGAGTCGTCTGCCTGGCGAGCGGTGAAGTGGAGCAACCGCCCGGCCTCGGCTTGGCGGAGGTCGAGCGGACGCGCCTCGTCCAACTCGTGGCCGACGACGCGGAGGCGGGCCGCCTTTACACCAAAATCAAGGCAACGGCCGACGCGGCGCTGGCGGAGCAGGGGAGCCCCATCGAGACCATTCGCACGGCCAGCACGCTGGAGTCGGACCCCGACAAAGTCAAAAGTCGGGCTAGTTTGCGCGACATGAAATCGCTTTCCGCCCTCGGCTACGCGTACGCGGTGAGTTCCCGGCAGGCATACGCCGACACCGCCAAACGGATCATCCTGAGTTGGGCGCGGGCGAATCAACCCACCGGGCTGCCCATAGACGAGACCAAACTTGAGCCATTGGAAGTGGCCTACGCTCTGACGCAAAGCCGTTTTTCCGAGTCCGAACGCGATTGCGTAGGGAAATGGCTCCGCAACCTGGCCGCGCGGGAAATCCAAACCGGTCAAAAAAAGGCGGCCACCACGATGAATAATTGGCAAAGCCATCGTCTGAAAAACGTTGGCTTGATCGGGTTCTTATTGTCTGATCCCGCGTTGATCGATTACGCAACGCGGGGATATAAGCGGCAAATTGAAGCCAACTTGGAACCGGATGGCTCTAGTTTCGATTTTCACGAGCGCGACGCCTTGCACTACCATTGCTATGATTTGGAACCGCTCCTCACGCTGGCCATTGTCGCGCGGCGAAATGGCGTGAAGTTATATGAATACGAGGCGCCAAACGGAGCCTCTTTGCCGAAGGCGGTGGCGTTTCTGGCGCCCTATTGCCGGGGCGAAAAAGAACATTTGGAATGGGTTCATTCCCGGGTCGTTTTCGACCGGAAGCGCGCCGACGCGGGGGAAAGCAAATTCATTCCCGGCACGGCTTTCGATCCGCGCGACGGACGCAAAACCTTTGAGTTGGCCTCCTATTTCACCGATGAATACCGGCCGATGGTCGTCAAACTCAGCGCGCGCGTCGCGTCAAAGTATCCCACTTGGCAGCTGGTAATCAACGCGGTGACCCACTGAATTCTATGCCCTTCGCTCAACTTAATTTTTACCAACGCATCGTTAATAGCAGCGTCACCGCCGGGATTATCTGGACGGCGGCGGTCATTGGGTGCCAGCGCGCCCGGGGCTTCGACGGCTATCCCGTCGTTGATCCTATTTCGACGGCCGTAGCGCTCGCCAAGCCGTCCAAGGCGAGCGTGGAGGGTGGCGACGTCGAGTTGACGCTTCGTTTAACGCTGGAGTCCAACGTCGCGCAACTGGCCCTGGGACTGCATTCGGCGGAAACGAATGCCCTGGCGCTGGCGGTGCAAAGTTCCTTGGATTTCTCGAATTGGACCGATTGGAAGATTTTGACCAACCAAACGCTGCCACTGGCGTTGCGCGACTTACCGGCGTCCGGCGAAGGACGACAATATTTTCGCGCCAAGATTTTGCGTTGCAGCCTAACGAATTGGAAGCTCACCTTGCCCGTCAGCACCTCCCCGGGGGGAACCCCGGATGAAATCGCGCAGCCGGAATTAGCCGCATACCGGAACTCCGATTATTTTTATTTCAGCCCGCCGATGAACGCCTGGGTTTTTCGCGCTCCCTGCGGTGGAGTCGCCACCGATAATTCGGGCTATCCCCGCTCGGAGTTGCGCGAGATGACCGACCAAGGAACGGCGATGGCGAGTTGGTCAACCACCTCCGGCGTTCACACCTTGGAAATTACCGAGGCCATCACCAGCATCCCGTTGGTGAAACGGCATGTGGTGGCGGGACAAATCCATAGCGCCTCCGACGATGTGATCGTGGTGCGATTAGAGGGGCGTAAGCTGTTTTTTGACGAGAATGGCAATCAAGGGCCCATCTTGACGAAGCAATACAATTTGGGCGATATCTTCACCGTTAAGTTTCAAGCGTATGCCGGAGGCGTGGATTGCTATTACAACGGCCTAAAAATCTACCGATATGCCACCCGCGCCGCCGGCTGTTATTTTAAGGCGGGTTGTTACACGCAATCGAATACCCAAAAAGGCGATGAGCCGAGCGCATTTGGCGAAGTGCTTATCTACGGTATGTCGGTAAGCCACACATCCTCCTAACCGATCTCGCGAAACGGTGGCGGACAAATCCGATAATTCGGACGCGGCCGGGATGATCTCTGACACTTATATACTCGCCCGCGACGCAATCGCTCGCGGAAAGGCGCCGAATGAATGAACTCCCAAAATATACCGGGTAACCGGGAGCGTAAATACCGAGTAGCCGGGATATCACACCCGTCCCGCGTGCGCGAGGTTATCGGCGGATGGGGCTCAAGTGCCGAGCCAGAAATGAACCCACCGGGACGAGGATTACCCCCCCCCGTAAGCACTGACATAATAACGTGAAAGATTTTAGGAAAACCGTGCCGCAAGCAAACGCGATGCGTGCTTATCGGACCATAATGCAAAGGGGCGAAGTTCCCGGACGAATCTCCGGTGCGGCGCGCGGAGTGGCTGCGATGCGCTGGGGCGGGGCCGCACACGTTCGCCAAAGCGGATATTAAACAACACGAATTACCCGGACTTACGAAGTATGAATCTCGATATCAATAGCCAGATAAACAGGGTGGTGAGGAACTTCCGGCGCGCCGGCCTGGAACTCAACGCGGCGTCGATCAAGCGGTTCGCCTTGGTCCTGGCGCTATTACTGGGGTGTCAGGCGAAAGCGTTTGGGGCATTCCTGGAATCCGGCGGTCTGGTGGTGATGGAAGCTGAGCATCCCCTGACCAACGTGAGCGCCGCGGGTTTTTCCTGGCTGCCCACCAATGGCGTCGCCGGTTTTACGGGCGCTTCGGCCATGGCCGCCCTGCCAAACTCGGGCACGACCCTTTCGAGCGTTGCGAACAGTCCGGCGCTGGTTTATTCGGTGCAAATCACCAATGCCGGGACTTTCAACCTTTGGCTTCGCGGTTGGGCCGCCAGTGGCTCGGATGATTCCGTGTATGCCGGCGTGGATGGCAAGAGTTCTTCCCTGAGTTACAGCCAGAGGGGGGCGTGGATGTGGAAATCGGTGACTGTCACCCTTACCAACGCGGGTACTCACGCGGTCAATCTATGGATGCGCGAGGACGGCGCGGTGGTGGATCGTCTCCTCTTAAGTCGGAATTTGGCTTATACCCCGACTGACAATGGTCCGCCGGAAAGCGAGCAATCCGACGCGGTCGCTAATTTGCCGCCGACGGTTCAGATCACCGCTCCTGTGGCGGGCGCCAGTTATACCGTGGGCGCTTCGGTGCCGATCACCGCTAACGCTTCGGACTCGGACGGTTCGGTGGTGAGCGTGAGTTTTTACGCGAATGGAGTTTGGCTGACGAGCTTGGGTAGCGCCCCGTATGGAGTTTCCTGGACGCCGGTGGCGGGCAGCTATCAGTTGACGGCGGTCGCCACGGATAACTGGGGTATTTTCAGCACCAGTGCCCCGGTTAACGTAACCATCACTTTACCCGATCCCGCGGCAGGCACGTTTGTCGAGTCGGACAATTTGGTGGTGTTGGAAGCCGAGCATTATCAAGGGATCACTTCGGCGGCCGGCACCGCTTGGCAATTGGCGACCGACGTCGCCGGTTACGCGGGGACGTCGGCCATGCGGGGTTTGCCCAACACGGGAGTCACTTTCTCCAGCGCGGCGACTAGTCCGATGCTTTCTTACGCGATCCAGCTTACCAACGCCGGCAGCGCCCAGTTATGGATTCGCGGTTGGGCCGCCAGCGGCTCGGATGATTCCGTTTACGTGGGCGTGGACGGCAAGAGCGCAACTTTGAACTACAGTCAAACGGGTGCGTGGATGTGGAGGTCGGCGTCGGTTACCATCACCAATATAGGCCAGCACCTAATCAACCTTTGGGTGCGCGAAGACGGCGCTTATGTCGATCGTGTTATCCTAAGTCTTAATCCTTCCTATACCCCGACGGGAACTGGCCCCACGGAAAGCGCGCAAGCCGGCGTGGTAAGTAATCCGCCACCGGTAGTTAACTTTACCGGCCAGCCGACAATTGGGGTGGTGCCGCTGACCGTGGTCTTCACTAACTTGAGCAGTGGCGCGACCAATTACACCTGGGCCTTTGGCAATGGGAATACCAGCACGGCGGCGAATCCTAGCGCTACGTACAGCAACGCGGGTACGTACTCGG
>DBTJ01000055.1:35819-36119 GCA_002306985.1 Verrucomicrobia bacterium UBA1319 | reverse complement strand
TGCTGCTCAAAGGCGCCCTGGAAGCCGAGACCAAGGTCGGGGTAAAAATGAATGTTTCGCAAGAAAATTTAGCAAAGTTATTGCAATCTTTGCCCGCCTTGCGTAATCCAACTGTTTCGAGTCTGAGTCGGCCGGACTGGGTTGCGGTGGAAACGATCATTGACGAACAAATCGTCCGTGAATTGATCCCGCGCCTCAAGGCCGCTGGCGCGGAAGGAATTATTGAATATCCGCTAAACAAAGTGGTATACTGAGTGGCGGAAAGTGGAAATAGTATATGGGATCATTAAAGAAACGTCG
>DBTJ01000055.1:35249-35571 GCA_002306985.1 Verrucomicrobia bacterium UBA1319 | reverse complement strand
ATATGGGATCATTAAAGAAACGTCGCAAAGCGAAGATTAATAAGCACAAACGCCGTAAGAAGATGCGCGCCAACCGCCATAAGAAGCGAACTTGGCAGAAGTAGACGCCAGTTTTTATTAACGGCAGTTCGTTCTTTCACAAAAAGCGCAGGCCGCTTGGGCAGTCTGCGCTTTTCCTGTTGGTTTTTATCGTTCCATGAAAATGATTTTCCCACAGACCCGCAACGGTTGGATCGCAACGCTTTTCTTAACGGCAGGCATGGCCTTATTCGCCCCCGGGTGCGCCTCGCGCGGCCACCTCGACGCCCCCGCTTCGGCGTCC
>DBTJ01000055.1:33484-35033 GCA_002306985.1 Verrucomicrobia bacterium UBA1319 | reverse complement strand
GCGCGCGCGCGGCGGCCCCGCGCGCGCCCCCCGCGACGCCCCCGCTGCGGCGTCCGCCAAGCCGCCCGCCGGCCCGGAAATCGTGGTCACCGAGGCGGATGACCAAATGGCGAAAGCCTACGCGCACTACGCCACCGCCGTCATTCACGAGCTCAATTCGCAGCCCGACAAAGCCCTGGGCGAATACGAATTGTGCGTCCGCGCCGATCCCGGCAACGAGGCGTTGACCATGGAAATCGCGCGCCGCCTGATTGTCCGCAAGCAAATCGACCGCGCCCTGGCCCTGTTGGACGTCGCCGCCAAACAACCCGGTTCCAGCGGCTTAATCCTCACTTGGAAAGCCCTAGCCTGCAGCCAGGCGGGCAAAACCAATGAAGCCATCACCTTCCACCGAGCGGCGTTAAAAAAAGACTCCCATCTCCTGCTTTCCTACCAAGGCTTGGCCCAGATTTATTACCAATCCAGCCAATCGTCGGAATTGCTCAAAGTGCTCTTGGAGGCGGGCAAACAAAAAAGCAAAGACCCGGCCTATCTCGCCGGCACCGCCGAACTGCTCTGCGGTTTCCGGCCGTTGCTGGGCAAAAATGGCGAAGCCCTCAAGCCCCACATCCAAACCGTCTTGACCGCCGCGGCCGCCCAAAAACCCGCCGACCCGATGGTGCTCGAAAAAATGGCGGATTGCTATAAATCGATCAGCCAGCCCGAAAAAGCCTCCTTACTGTACCAGGAAATCATCGCCAAACACCCCGAATTACCGGAAACGCGCAAGCGGCTCGCCGAGTCCTACCTCTACAGCAACGATACCACCAACGCCATCCAGCAGCTGGAACAAGTCGTGCGCGATAACCCGGTGGAAATCCAAGCCTACTACCTGCTGGGCAACCTATACATGGATTCGCGCCAATACCCCAAAGCCTTGGAGTATTTTTCCAAAGTCCGGCTCCTCAACGCCAACTTCGAGCCCGTTTATTACGATATCGCCCGCGCCTGCCTGGCCATGGACAAACCGCAGGACGCCTTGGCGGCCCTGAACAAAATCAAAAACCAGGCCAAAAACTTCGAATGGGAGTTTTTCGTCGGCTTAGCTTATGTCGGCTCCAAGGATTACGCCAAGGCCCTGGAGCACTACAATAACGCCGAAGTCATCGCCTCGGCCACCGCCACCAACCGGCTCACGCACGTCTTCTACTTCCAACTCGGGGCCGCCCACGAACGCGCCCAACATTACGAGCAAGCCGAGGAATATTTCGAAAAATGCCTCAAACTCGAGCCCAACGACGCGGAAACCATGAATTACATGGGGTACATGTGGGCGGAACGCGGCGTCAAACTGGAACAAGCCAAAGAGCTCATCGAAAAAGCCATGCAACTGGACCCGGACAACGCGGCGTTCCTGGATAGCATGGGCTGGGTGCTCTACCAGTTGAACGACGCCCCCAACGCCCTGCCCTACCTGCTCAAGGCCGTGCAAAAATCCCCCAAGCCCGACGCCACCGTGTACGACCACCTGGGCGACACCTACCAAAAATTAAAACAAGCCGATCGCGCC
>DBTJ01000055.1:14519-33247 GCA_002306985.1 Verrucomicrobia bacterium UBA1319 | reverse complement strand
CCAAAAATAAAAACAAGCCGATCGCGCCCGGGAAGCCTGGCGCAAATCCCTGGACCTCGAACCCAACGACGCCGTGAAGCGTAAGTTGGAAAAACCCTGAACCAGGCATTGCCGTCCCCCGCAGGCGCCGAGCCGGCCTCGGGCGGGTGCGCGCCTCAGATCATTTACGCGGGTTAAGGGAAGGCTCGAAACCTCCAGCACTCTGGAGGCTTGAAAACGAACGCCACAGGGCTGGGTTAAACCTACAAACGGCGTTGAAAAGCTTTAACAATCCACGGCGGTTTCTTTTATAAGGGATGCCTCTTACAAAAGCACCGATTTCGGTTCGCCCCAAAAACCGCCACCCAGGGACTTTTTCACGGGCGAGCCGTTTACCGGTCAGGACCGGGTTTCGACCCGTACAACAAATTCAGAATAGAAGCCGTAAGTAAAAGTCAACTAAACCTGTCAGAGCTATGCCACAAAACACGAGTAACAATCCTCGACCATACCATCTGAACCTGAACCACAGGTGTCCCACGCCAAACCCGAAAAGCACGGCATACGCGGAAAATGCCTGGGCAAAAAACCTCATATTCTGATTGCACGCATAGGGAAACTTGACCGCGTAGGCCAATGTGATCGTTGACTGCGCGACGGCTAGGCAAAGGCATGTCAGCCATACAGACCTCATTCCCTTCCGAGGCGGTGTAAATACGCCAAGCGCCAGAATGGCCAGCGCGGCCAAACAAGCCCAACGTAAAAGTCCCGCGCAGCGAAAACCGTATCCTCCCATAGTGTATTCCCCATAGAGAAGACTGGTAGCTAGGGCCATCGAGTAGGAACTCTTAATCGAATCGTCGTAGTAGAAATTCTCGGACAGAAAAGCCGCCGGATTTAGCGAGAACAACCGTTGCCACACTGGGGTATTGATTAAAAGCTCATTAGGCAAGTCGGCGTTTACATAGAGAGGATCGCCGGTTTGCGCGGCATTCCGCGACCACCAATACAGCAACCACAAGCCGGTAGGTAGCGTGGTCCAATACAACTGGCGCCAAGCTGAAGACCAGCCGGAACGCCGCGATTCCGCCAAAAAGATCAAGGCTACCGACGCTCCGGCAACAGCAAGCGAAGACCCTTTGACGGTTAAAAGTCCGACTAATAAGACGGCGACCGCCATCAACCATCGCTTTTCTCCGAACTTAAGAAATCCGGCGATGGCCAGCAGAAAACCGGTTCCGAGAATGGGCAAGACTACATCGTTGTTGATCCGAGCCGCAAAGAATAAGTGCCCGGGAACCAGGGCAAGCGCGCCCAAGGCCGAAAAAGCCTCGCTATCGCTTATCCCGACGGCATGAAACGCTATCAAAGCCAACGCAATAGTCGCGATGTAAAGAACGGCTGACAGGAACTGCACCGAGCGAAACGAATCTTGTTGAGGGATGGACGAAAAAGAATACCGCCAAACCGATGCGATCAAGTAGTACAGTGGCGGCTGCCAAGTTTCCCATCCCTGTTTGACATCCGGAAGTTTTTTTTCCTTGGCCAGGTAATCCACATACTGCCGATGCCCTTCCACATCGTGTTGCCGGACAAATGACGGAGTAACCAGGACGTATTGAATGCCAAGCAGTCCAGCCACGGCAAGCGGCCAGCCTACCCATGGCTTGTATCCGACTCGAGCGGCAAAAAAAAACGCAACAATTCCCCAGGTCAATAGGCCAATGGCGATTATCCAGGATATTTTCGTGGCCAGGAGTAATGATAGGATTAAGGCCCAACGGACAATCTCGCGACCTGGCAGGGAACCCAACAGGCGAGCTGGCATACTTTTAAGCAACAACACCATGCGGGGCCCTTCTGGCGCGGCTGGCTCGGTCGAGCGTGGCGGTCGCATATGCTGATCTCTTACGGCATGTAAGTGCAGTGCTCTTGCAGCCACTTCATGTCCCGATCGGTTGGCGAAGTTTGGCTCCCTGGAATGGCTCGACCAAGGCCGACCAAAGTAGTCGGCTCGATCCAACGGTGCATTTCGATGTGGCCGTCCGCAAATGACACTTGCCCTGAGCCATTATGGTAACTAGCCGGGTAATCGACAATCCAATAAGGTCTAGTTGTGCCGGAGCCATCGCGCGTTCCTGTATTGCTCATGTCGACACCGAAGAAACCATCGTTGATGCTATCGCTGCGTTCATCTAGGATGACAAACACTTCGGTTGGCCGGGCAATTTGCTGCGTTTTACGGAATATCTCATATAAAGCATTCCCGCCCTCAGTAAAAGCGGGAGCCCCTTTTACCCGCGTGGGGTTCAAGCGGCAATTCATGGACACACTGCGGACAAAACGGCTGCGGTCGCCCGGACACTTGTAGATTGCCGGAGCCGCGATGTACTGCGCAAGCGCGGATCGGCCCGGATCAATCAGTAACTGTGTGTTGGTGGCATCCGTGCCGCGGCTCATCGTTCCGGCGACCCAATTGGTGAACACTCCAACGCCGTCTTGGCCGTCGGCATTGCAGGGCAACTGACCATTGCAATCGTCACTGTACATTTGCCATGCCAAAAGGATTTGGCGAATGTTGCTCTGGCACCGGCCCCCCTGCGCGGCGGCCTTGCTTCGGCTTAAAGTCGGGAGCAGCAAGCTGGCGAGAATGCCAATGATAGCCGTCGTAACTAGAAGCTCTATCAAAGTGAACGCCGTTTTTGCCTTATCTATAGACATCATATTATTGGTGATTGCAATTCATGGTATAAGCGACCGTCGAACTTTTTGCCCAGACGACGGCATCCTATTTACCTTCCAGGCCATCCAGTTATACCGCGCATTCAGGCTGAAATTCCAAAGGGTGACGATGCCAATGGCCAAGAGGTTTGAAAGATAGAGAGGCCAGTGGAGCCAATCATGTAACAGCTGCAACAGAAACACGGCAAAGCCAATGCCGACACCACAAATGGCATTAAAAAGAAGCAACCGACGAAAGACATCGATCGGGCGCGCCGCTTCTTTTTGAAAACGACGGAATGTCCACAATTCGTTCCATATAAAGTTGTTGATCAGGGCGACCTCCGCCGCGCACAACTTACTTAGAACAATGCTTAGCCCGAAAAATCTTGGGTCGGTCAGGAGGAAAAGAAAGCTCATATCCACCGCCAACCCACTTGCACCAATCAATCCGAACTTGCAAAACTCCATGAGTCCCTCTTTACTCCGAAACTTGCTGATAATTACTGATTTATGACTCTTCATCAGTTCACGCGTTATACTCGACCTACTACTCTAGTCATTCTAAACGACATTTTTATCCCGCCCACTTAAAATTAACGAACTGAATAATTCCCCACACTTGCAGCACTCCGAGCAAGCCAGTATAATACCAGAATATCCAGCGGATTTTTGAATCACCGAGCAACTGCGCTAATATAATAAATACCGGAAAGCATATCATTAGATATCTGCGGTATGACATAAACCAACTCGTCCCCGCCGGAACAAGCCCGACTAAAAGCGTAAAAAAGAACCAGGCTCGACTCATTCGATAAATCAACGGCAACAAAACCACGACCATTAAGAAGAAAACCCGGTCAATAGCCGCATCCATCATGCCGCTTAGACTCTGAACATTCAAAAACGCTTGCAGAAACCCCGACAGCTTGAAGACGTTGCTTATACTTGGAGAGTTCGGGTAGCCTCTTTGCGCCGCGAAGCCATCGAAGGCGTTTCCCGTCCAGCACCACAGGACGCCGAAATAACTGATATAGCCTAACATGGGCGCCAACAAGGTTAGCCACACTTTCCACGGCTTCTTCTGCTCGTACAAATGCCAAGCAAGCGGAATCAAAACAAAAACACCAATGGCTTTGGCGAGTGGCATTAGGAACCCAGCTATAAACACCCACCAAAACCGGTTCCTCTCCAGCCCCCAAAAAAAGCTCATCACCAATAACAGATACAGCGATTCGGTGTAGGGAAAGGAAAAGAACAGGGCGCCTGGAAACGCTAGTAGCAAAACTAACGAATCGCGGGCCACAACCGCACCGTAGCGATTTTGAACCAGCAGATAAAACAACCGAAACGCGGCGAGAGAAAAAATGTTCGATAAAATGAGGCTCACCAGCAGCGGATCACCCAATGTGAACCGCGTCGCGGACAAGATGATCGCTGGCCACAAAGGATAAAACGCCGACGAAAAAGAGCCCGCCTCGTATCCTTTAGTACTTAACACGAGATAGTGCGCGCTATCCCATGTGGCCAACCGACTGGCAATAGAATTAGGAGTCGACCAGTTAGCATAGGCGGTATTGAACTGCTGTACATCATAAGTGAATATAAAGGCCAACAGTACACTGATAATAGC
Organism: Verrucomicrobia bacterium UBA1319; assembly: GCA_002306985.1. Classification (GTDB taxonomy): domain Bacteria; phylum Verrucomicrobiota; class Verrucomicrobiia; order Limisphaerales; family UBA1319; genus UBA1319. Next base: position 28,914 of record DBTJ01000055.1, on the reverse strand, counting down.
CAACCCTTTGCTCGCTAAAACAATTCGCCACATTTCACTTGTTTACCGGCGATTGATGTTTATCAAGCGACACATTCGAATTTCGCAATAACAGAGTAATAGAGGCCAGACTCCCCACCAAGAAAAACACCACAACCAAATTTAAAAGACCGCTTACTTGCTCCGGATTCAGTGCGGCCCATTCTCCAAAGCTGCCTAAGCAAGGACACCACACTTGCTCAGCCATACGCGCCACTATTCTGTAAGCGCCGGTGATTAAGCTGAAGTATGACACACTTAATATCTTTGTGACTACATTAAGACGCGAAAAAACCAGCGCAAGCACAACTGCTTCCATTAAAACAGCAAGCCATGTCAAATTATAAAAACGAATGTTCGTTACTCCGTCGCTTATATCCAACGCCTTTGGATGCTGGATTAGGGTGACTATTTTTGCGATTAGTGTCACAATAAGAATCACTTTTGAAGTATTCAGAAAACTATGAGCAACCACCTGCGAAAGAGTTCCAATGGGTGTTTTTTGAGCGTCCTGAATTGACATTCGAATTTCCGAATAATTAGCCATATGATTTCCTTACACAGTGATCGGCGCGCTAGCGATCAGTCGACAGGAACGCGGTCGGTCCCTGTCGGCTGATGAGAGCCCGGCGTAAAATCACGGGCAAGAACCACTACTTTTGTCCACCCCAGTATGGCTGACAACGTTAGTTTGATTCCCGGCAGATGGGCAGGCAAAACCGGAGTAAGTCACATACATAATGCAGTTATAATTCGTTGCGGTCAAGCATGCTTGATATCCATTAGTCGCTCCTTGGCAAGTTCCGCCAGGGAAGGCCACGTTTGGCGTAACCACCGTGCAGTGACCCACTTTGTTCGTGCTGGCGTTATTACAGTTGGTTGGCGTATTATTGTTACAGCCGTACGCAAGAACTTGCCAGCAAGCGATGAACGACATAGCCGTTATCGTTGAGCAGGTTACAATAGCCATTTTTGATACTTTCATCGCATTATCTTCCTTTCATATGTTTTTTTGTTGTTTTTTCAGTTTCTGCCTAACCCAAATAGCCAAAGGGATGAATGCGATTGAAAACACCACGATCAGTTGGATAAATTTGGCAAGCGGTCCGGGAATTTTCGAATTCACAGCGGCTCTTACCGGTATCAACCCCTGATTAGTAGCTATAAAATATTGAACATTACTCACATATAAGAATGATCCAAAGTTGTTGGTATCTATATGAGAGCTTGGATAAAATACGCTGTAGTCTTGACGCGAATAGGGAATTTTAAGGTCACTAATGTTGGCGCTATAGTTTAATTCGTACCCGCTCGCATTAGGCATTTTAATATATACGTCATACTTGCGCGGATACAATTTATCTTCTATATTTCCAAACTCATGAAATTCACAACGAAATTGCGCCGAGACATTGCCGTCGCTCATGTTCCCGGTCAATCGCGGCGGCGTCGAATTAAAATCCAAATTCGCGTCAATATGCGCCGAATCAACTTCCGCGGATAAATGACCCCCAGTCCAATTCATGTTTAAAAAGTCGAATCCGCCGTTCAGGTATTTCCGTATGATTGTACCGGCATAATTCGCATAATAGGTGACTTGATTGTTGTCATTCTCAGGATCATACGCCGCCGATTCATTTGTTCTTACATACAAGTCCAATTGTTTCTGATGCGCAAACCAGAAATAATTACCTCTCCTTCCCGCCAAGAAATCACTTACTATATATGGGTTATTGGTTTGCTCAAGTGGATACTTTCCAATATATACGTCCGACTCATTCCAAGCGGCCTGGTAAAGATTTGTATTAGGTACTAATAATCGTTTACCAGGAATCGAGCCAAAGTACTCCGTGACTATCACCGTCATTTCTCCGGACGGCAGTGGTTGTCCTCGCAAGAAGGAAATAAACTTATCCCGATCGTTAGCCGTGACGGCAGCGCTTGTTATTGTGGTCAGCAGGGAAAACCAGCAAGCCCAACCCGAGATTCGCTTCGATAACGAGTTCATCGCGCTATTTTATTGAAAACCGCATGGGTTCGAACAAGAAGTCTTCCGCGCGGCGACAGGCAAACCACGAGTCCGCCTTGAGCAAAGGCCAAAAAACACTCTTTATCGTTGCTTGCGGAGATACATCTTAAGTCATTCATAAAAAGAGACGTAAAGTGTTTAGCCCGATCACACACCTGGCGGTTGCGATCAAGCACGCACGCTGGCGTAGACTATAATCGACTAATGAACAATAGCATTCTCGATGCTTACTTCGCCATCAAACAACCTACTGTGGTGAATATATCAGTAATAAAAAACAATGCAATTGGTTATCGACAATATTTAGATTTTTATGTGACACAATAGTACAATAATGTAAAGTGTTACGCACACGCCACTTCGATTCTCTTAATTCGTGGCGAACCTTGCGTGTTTTTAACGATTTTTAAAAATCGCAATCTTTTCCACGCCTGCAGTTCCCCCTTTTTCGATTTGACAGCAGGCACCCTGGCGTAACGCTACGAGCTTTGATGTGTCGTTGAGGGCGAGGTATTGGCGGGGTGTGCCGAGGCTTCGTGGGGCGCAACGCCAAGCGGCCCGATGAGCCGGGAAGATGGGGCGATGCTCCCCGATTCGTTTGCGCGCTGATCGACTCGGCGGATTTCGTCCGGGGCGTCCCCGCGGTTTTCGGGGGACGCTGTACCGCCATGGAAACTACCCGCGCCACGCCGATCCGGAGAGTTCGGCTCAGGGGACATTTCCCGTTACCCGTGCCCGCGTTGTGGCCTGACTATCTCGGTGTTGCCCTCCATCGCCTGCCTTACAGACCGACCCGAACCGAGTTGGCCGCAAGTGGATCTCGACCGTCGGGCGACGTTCCAGGCCCAAGGCTACGACTTTAGGGATGGTCCGAGCATAGACCGGGCGGACTGCTCTGGCTGCCTTGGTTATTCAGCCACGTGTTGGCGGTTCCCGCCGTGCCGGAGCCCGTGGAGGCGTCGAGCGCATCCCCACCGGCATTGCCGCGAATTTCATTGTCGCTGATCGCCTGGCCGACGGCGTCGAACGCCAAACCAATCCCCACCCGCTCGTTGTCGTCGAGCTTGTTGTGGTGAATCGCATTGTTTTCGGCGTAATCAACCAGCAATCCATTGGCGTTATCCACGATTTCGTTTCCCACGACCTCCACCCCGTCGGCGAGCGGCGTGAAGGGTTGCCGCAAGCTGCCGATTTTAACGCCCGCGACGGCATATAAGGAGATTTTATTGTCCGCGATGCGCACGTTGTCATTATCCTCGTTCACCGCGATGCCCGAGGCTCCGCCGCCGCGCATCGTGTTGTTTTGCGCGAGCACATCCGTCACGTTGCGCAATTGCAGGGAAATCCCCTGAGAATCGAATATTTTATTCTCGCTGATCACGATGCTGAAGCCGGGCGCCACGGATTCGTGCGTCACGCGGCGCAACTCGATCCCGCCCCCCTGAACCCACTTGTTCTTGGTGATCAGCAGTTCGGAAAAAGAATTGTCCCCAAAAAACAGGCTGGCCCCGGAGAACAAGTTGTCCTGGATAACCACCTGGTGAGCCCCCGCCCCCAATTCGCTGTCCATGGCGACGCCCAACCGGCCCAGAAACAGGTTTTTGCTGATGAGCATTGGCGTGGGTCCGCGGTTGCCGGGCACGAGGGCCGTCGTGACGCCGGCATGCATGATGTTATTGATAATGCGGTCTCCCGAAAAGGCGGTGAGACTGCGCACCCCCACCCCCTCATCGTCCCCATGCAGATCAACCCGCACGTAAAACCCGTCCAGGACGATATTGTTGGCGGCCAAAGTGAAAGGATTATCCCCCGCGCTGATCACGGACTCTTGGGCCAGCGTCGTGGCGCGCGTGCGCGCATCCTTGCCCCGCTGCGCGCCCGTGAGTTTTAGGGTTTTATTCACCACCGTGTTTTCGTAGTAGAAGCCGGGATACACCTGAATCGTATCGCCGTTGCTGGCGGCGTTCACGGCGGCCTGGATGTTGGTGAAACTGGCGGCGGGATACTGGAGGCGATCATCATCCACGGTCCAAGTCTTGGCGCCCGCACCGACAGGGCCGGATAGAGCCACCCAGGCGAGGCCCAGCCAAATGGCGAATGGCGGAAAAGGATGATCGCTGCGCGCTGACGCCGACGACATGTCACGGTCGAATTTCCACTGCATATAAACCTCCTAATGCTGTTTGGTGAATAGTAGATGGCGACCCTGCCGCCCTCCCTTTCCGGTCCCGGCGGACCCGACCATAGTATCTGTTTACTTAATACATCTATTTAGCTTTTCTTAACATCCCGGCTACCCGGTATTTTCAGCTCCCGGTTACCCGCTAGCAGGGCAACCCGGCGTCGGCAACCCGGGCGCGCGTTTGCCCGCGCTAAGATAGAAAGTCCGAGCCCACCCTACCAAAAAGTCCTTCAACCAACATCCAGCCCATCCCCATCCATGGAAGACTTGGGTGAGCCCAGGCCCGCCAGCGATCTTTTTCAGTTTAAATCACCTCATTCATCGGCCCGAACTCGCATCCGCCCAGGATTATCGCCTGATCCCCCAGGAACCTGGTTACCCCGGGGGAATTAGCTCGATTGGCCGGGCAAAAGGCCTAGGTTCGCAACTATGCTGACGCAATACATCATTACCCTCGGTTCACGCACCGAATCCCGGACGGAATTTGGCAAGGCCGGAAAATTCGACGACCAGGATTACACCGTCATCGAAAACCTCGTGCGCATAGAGCGCGGCTTTCAAGGCTGCACGATCATCCGCGCCAAGGGCTTTTACCAGGGGCGCGAGGAAGACACCGTCCAAATCATTATTCTAGAGGAAAACTACGAGAAAATTAAGTCCTGCGCCCAGCAATTGCGGACCACCTTTTGCCAGCAATCCGTGCTCGTGGTGGCGGCGGGCATCGGCGAGTTCCTCACGTAAGCGTGCCGGACAGCCAGCCTGGCCCGGCACCCCAAACCAACCCTTGCCGGGGCCTTTCCTCCAACGCGTCCGAAAGTCTCCGAGTGGCTGGACGCAAACCGCCTTCAGCGCCACTGGAGGGGAGCGCGCGGCGCAGCGCTTTTTAACCGGGCCAATTTAGGGTTTCGCTTCCGCCCCCGAAACCAAGAGGCTCGCCAACTTGGCCTTCAATGCCTGGAACTCCTCGGCATCGAAAAGACGCGTCAAAAACACGATTTTGCCGTCCTGCCCGATCAGAACATTCCGGGTAACCCCGGCGCCTTTTTCCGCGAAAAGCTCGAACACCGCCCCCTCAGGGTCGAGCAAGAGAGGATAGGTAACACCGGCTTTGGCGGCAAACTTTTCGATGGTCGCCTTATCTTCCTTCAGGTCGATTCCCGCCATGACGAAATTGGGGTCGCCCTTGTGCGGGGCCCATATTTCCCGCTCCAGATGCGGCATTTCTTTAAGGCAAACCGAGCACCAGGAAGCGGTGAATTGGAGCAGCACCACTTTCCCGCGCAACTCCGATAACTTGATGGTTTTGCCATCCAGATACTTGAGGGTGAAATCGGGGGCAAGGTCCCCCACCTTAACGCGATGCTGTGGATTTGCCGGCGTTTGTCCCAGACAGATCAACGGAATCAAAAACAGTGAAAAGAGAATCCTCTTCATGCGCCAAGTCTAGCCCTAAGCGGCGCTTCCTTCAAATAGATTATAGCCCACAGCTGGACCGAATGGTATTTCACCTCTACGGGTTAGTCGACGATTTTACTTCACAATGGGGCGCCGCATTCACGGTTTCAGAGGAATAACCAGCGCGCTTGATTATACTGAAAATAGCGGGATGCCTTTTGGGGCACCCCGTTGACTTGAACGCCTGCCCAGTTGTCCAACCGGGAGGTCGAAAACGGTGCGCTGGAAATTGTGCTCACGGTGAAAGCGCGGGCGGCGGCTTAAAGTTGGCCCCTTCACTGCATGCGGTGAAGGTCTTTCAAAAAAACGTGCCAACAAGCATTACCACCGTGCCACTCACGCCACTTTTGTCGATTATTGTTTGGACCAATGGGGGTGGCCAAAGCGCCATGTAAACCATCAAATAGCTGCTTTTAGCGTTGTATCCACGAACGACATATTGGAACCCCGGGGTCCCAATCCAACAAACGAAAAGCAAACCCGCCCACTCTCCAAGCTCTCGCCAGAGAAGCAGCCCGAGGCCTGGGAAAAGGCACAAGACCGGGCAGGAACACCACAACCACCGGCAAGGGTGGTTAAGGAAGTAGTGGAAGAAATGGGCGACCAGATAAACGATTAAAAGCCAACTGGCCTTGATAGTTGCAAAAATGCCGCCATTGCTTGAGGCGGAAGCGAAGGAACGGCAGGCTTTGCGGTACACGTTCCAACCCGGACGGAAGCAAGTCGCAGACCCCGCCCATTGGGGCGAAGTCTCGCTCAACTTCCGGCGAATCCCGCGAGCAATCCGCCGCAATGGTGGACGTTGGACACAACGCGATGAGCCGGTAAAAAGCTTCTAAATACAACGTCGAAACGGGCCAAAACAACCAGCAAACCAGGCGCTTTGCCGATGATCAGGGCAAACCATTCAACCGCCGATAAAAGGTTCATACATCCCGAACAATTAAACACTCCGCGGGGTGGTGGCCTCGTTTTCTTTGGTTTCGCTTTTTACATCGAAGGATGAATTGGCTTCATCACGATTCGGAAGGTGTTTTGATCGCGATTTGTGATTTTCAATTACGTGAAATCGAACTTCAAAATCTCCTGTATTGGGCAATTGTTTTTGGCATTTAGCCAAAATGTCCAGAATATTAAAAAATGCTTCGCCAAAAAAACCTTTAATCTCACCCTGGATTTCTTCGTACTTTTGGGCAATCTCAGCTAAAGACTCCAGCCTCTCCTTTATGCAAAACGCGTGGTGTTTTACTGCCTCTACATGGTTCATTGGTTTCCCAAAGTGAATCGCGATCCGTTGGTTTGTAGATTTTGCGTATGCGCGGATTTCACCCATGGTTATTTCGTCGTCGGCTTTAGCTTCCAACTTCGAGATTGCGCTTTGGGAAAGCCCCATAGTTTTAGCCATGTCGGCTTGAGTCAATCCGGCATCTAATCGCATCAATACCAAACAATCCGCGATTCTAGTTTCCTTTGCTAAATCAGAAACTTTCCGCTGAATTTCCTCGGAAATCTCTTCACCCTTCATTAAATCCGCCACGGAAGCATAGCGGCGGCTTGTGGGTACCGCTTTTAAATTTTTATCGTGTTCCATAATTAAGCCTCTTTAGTTTTTCTGTGTGTCTCCACAAAACCTTTGCTGCACTGAATATCTGCGCTCTGCTCCGCTTTATTCCCGATAGTAATAAGGTACACGATTTTCTCAGAATCGTCTGGATAAACGTATAATCGAGTTTCTTCTAAATTTCCACCCCCAGCACTTTGGTCTATTGCCACTACATCCGCCGGTTCAGGATGGATAAAACCAGCCTGTAAAACCTTGGAGTTTGGAACTTTGCTTAAAAAAGCTAAGTAACGCTCCAAATTGCGCAATGCGGCGGCCAGCTCATTGGGGCGCTTCTTGGCGTACCATTTTTGGTCGTGTTCCCATCGCGTGGTTGTCGCAATACTCCACATAGGAGAGGCATATCTTATTCCGTTTAGGAATATCGTCAAATTCATTCGGTTCTTAAGCCCCAATCTCAGCTTAATTAAAAAGGTTCCTCGCAGTTTTCAGTGGAATTCCCTTCGGCTAAAGAGGCAGCGGAGAGAATGGAACTGAACAAAAAGCTGTGCCCCCTGAGTTTCTTGGTATTCCGAAGCGTCCAAGGCGGGGGGATTCAACCTATAAGCCTCTTATTAGCAATATAATCCATGGTTCACGCCAGCGTGGTGACTGCCCGAACCAACCGCCGTCCCCTCGGACCATGGGAAAGAAGTTCTCCCCTGCCACAACGTGGGCGATTGCTTCTATTCCATAGAAAACAGCGAAGAACCCGCAAACCTCTTGCAAACACTTGGGATTAAGTCGGTTTAGAAAATTGGAGCGGGTGATGGGAATCGAACCCACATGGCCAGCTTGGAAGGCTGGAACTCTACCACTGAGCTACACCCGCTCACGGGAGTGCGAACGGCAAAAGAATAGCGCATCGGCTTGCGTTGTCAACCCGCCTCTGTATATGTTTGGGGGAATGAATTCGCTGCTTGTGACCGGCGGCCGTGTGATCGATCCCGCCAATCGTATGGATGCCCAGGCCGACCTTTTGGTGCTGGAGGGCAAAGTCGCCGCCGTGGGGTCGGAAGCCGCCGCCCAGGCTCCGGAGGGCACGCCCCGACTGGATGCCACGGGGTGCGTGGTTAGCCCCGGGTTGATTGATATTCACGTGCATTTGCGCGATCCCGGTCAGACGGCCAAGGAGAACATCGCCAGCGGCACGGCGGCGGCGGCGCGCGGCGGCGTCACCTCGGTCTTGTGCATGCCCAACACCGTGCCGCCGATCGAGAACGCCAGCACGGTCGCCTTGATTCACGAGCGGGCGGCGCGCGAGGGCGCGGTGAACGTGTTCATCTCCGGCGCCATCACCAAAGGCTTGGCGGGGGAGGAATTGGCGCCCATCGGCTCGCTCAAGAAAGCCGGCGTGGTGGCGATCACCGACGACGGGCATTGCGTCCAGAGCAACGAGGTCATGCGCCGGGCGCTCGAGTACGCCCAAATGCTCGGCATCCCGGTGCTGGATCATTGCCAGGATTATTCGCTGGTGAGCGACGGCGTGGCCCATGAGGGGCTGGTGAGCACGACGCTGGGACTGCGCGGCTGGCCGGCCACCGGGGAAGAATCCATCGTGGCCCGCAACATCATGCTGGCCGAGATGACGGGCGCGCACGTGCATTGCCAGCACATTAGCGCGGTGGGCAGCGTCCGGCTCATCCGCGAGGCGCGCCGGCGCGGCATCCGCATCAGCGGCGAGGCTTGCCCGCATCATTTCACCTTGACGGACGCCACCTTGGCGGGTAGCGACCGGTTTTGGGCCGCGGATGGCGCGGACTTCTTCACCGACGAGGATTTGAAATTAGCCCCGCGCCCGCACTGGCCGAATTACGACACGCACTTCAAAATGAACCCGCCGTTGCGCACCGCGTCGGATCGGGAGGCGGTGATCGAGGCGCTCAAGGACGGCACGCTGGAAATCATCTCCAGCGACCACGCCCCGCATTGCAGTTTCGAAAAGGAAGTGGAGTTCGATTACGCGCCCTTCGGCATCACGGGGCTGGAAACCGAGCTGGCGCTGGCTTTGATGCGGCTCTACCACACCCGAACGCTCACGCTGCCGGAACTCGTGGCGAAATTCACCACCGGCCCGGCCCGGCTCTTGAAACTGGCCGCCAAAGGCCATTTGAGCGTGGGCGCGGACGGGGACCTCACGGTGTTCGACCCCGAGCGGCGCTGGGTTTACACGCGGGAGCAAACGGCCAGTAAATCCACCAATTCGCCCTTCTTTAACTGGCCGCTGCGGGGCAAAACCGTCGCCACGGTGGTCGGCGGAAAAATCGCCTGGAAACTTTGATCCCGGCGCGCAAAGGTTAGCGCCCGACGATCCGGGCGCACGACCGATCGCCGGGCGACCTTGTGGCTGGCAATGCTTACATCAGAGACGTCCAGCCGTGATGCGCTACGGGCGGGTTCCACTGGGGGCTGGGAATTTTCGCGATTTCCAATCGCTCGACGCCTCCCGGGAACCGGCGACCGTGAATCGAAAGTTGGGTTACCCGGTGGTTGCCCCGAGGGACACGGACGATTTTATGCGGGATCGACTCAGCCGACAAACCGATGCTCCAGGCGCATAGCGAAAACCGCGGTTTGGAAGATCCGCGTCCCGGAGGGGTGCGGGGAGGAAAGGCAACCGATAAACACGCAATGCCAAGCTGTGAGGCCCGGCATTGGCGCGTGAGTTACAAACTTGGTTAGTCCAGGCCCGAATTAGCGGCCCGTGGGCGGTTCCAGGGGCGCGGCGGGCGGCTGCTGGCCGGGTTGCTGCGGCTGGGGCACCACGACGATGGGCAGCGGGAAGCGCAGCTTCATCACGTCGTCCACGAGCACTTCGACGTAGTACACGCCGCCGGCGGTGAACTCGACCTGGGTGAACACGGTGACGTTGGTGGCGTTGTGCGCGGGATCGGGCAGCTGGAATTTGACGCTGCTCTGGCGCACGACGGTGGTGGAGTCCGGCGCGATGAGGCGCACGGCTTCGCTGAATTGGCCCACGCCCGCCGTCCAGCGGTTGAAGACGCACATTTTCATCGCGGTGATGGGCACCTGGGGCACGCGGATCAATCCGAGCACGCCGACGATGATAAAGTTACCGTTGATTTCCTGACGGACCTCTTCACACAAGAGGGAAGATTGCAAGTCCGGCAATATCCGAGTTGGGTTCATATAATGTTATTTGGTGGCCATTTCAGCCGCGCGAATGGTGTTGCGCATCAACATCGCGATTGTCATCGGCCCCACCCCGCCCGGGTTGGGGGTTATTTTGCCAGCCACGGGCTGGACGCGCGCAAAATCTACATCGCCCACCAAGCGCGAACCGCCTTTGGCGGCGGGATCGGGAATGCGGTTGACGCCGACATCGATCACCACGGCCCCGGGGCGAATCATGTCCGCCTTGAGGTATTCCGGCACGCCCATGGCCGCCACCACGATATCCGCCCGCCGGGTGTGGCTGGCGATATCGCGCGAGCGCGAATGGCACAGGGTGACGGTGGCGTCGGCGTGCGGGGCTTTTTGCAGAAGAATGGCCAGCAACGGTTTGCCGACCAGCATGCCCCGGCCTAAAATCACGACTTCAGCCCCCGCGATGCGCACGCCGGAGCGGATCAGCAGCTCATGCACCCCAGCCGGCGTGCAGGAGACGAAACCATCGGTGGCGCCGAGCATCAATTTCCCCACGTTCGCGGGATGAAACCCATCGACGTCTTTACTGGGCAACACCGCCTCGGAAACCGCCGTGGAATCGATCTGCCGGGGCACGGGCGTCTGCACCAGGATGCCGTGAATGCTTTTATCCGCGTTCAATTCCTGGATGAACGCCAGCAACTCGGCCTGCGTGGCGTCGGCGGCGAACACGCGGGTGCGGGAGGCGATACCCAGGCGGGCGGAGGTCTTCTCCTTCATGCCGACGTAGACTTTGGAGGCGGGGTCTTCCCCCACCCGCACAAAGGCCAAGCCGGGCTGGATACCGCGCCGTTTCAAGGCTTCGACCCGGGCGGCGGTTTCCTGGTGGATTTGTTCCGCGATGGCGCGGCCGTCAATAAGGTTGTCCAAAGGCATTAGGGCGCGATTTCCAACGTTTTAACTTTGATGACCGGCGTGCTCGGCCAGCGGACGTCCATTTCCTCCTCGCCGCTGACGATCACTTTGCGGCCCACGAGTTTCTTGAGCACGAGGTTCGTGCTGACGGGGTGCAAATAGTTCAAAAGCTTGCCCGTTTCGGTGCTGTGCAAGGCGAAATAGGTCGGCGCCTGAATGCTGACAAATCCTTTGATTACGCCTTCGCGAGCGACTACGCGTTTGGGGGCGGGCTCTTCGACTTGAGGCACGGGCGTACCCAAGGGCGGCGGGGTCAACACCGGCGCGGGAGCGAGCGGCGGGGCGTTAGTGGGCGCCGAGGCGGGCACGGACGGCGCCGGCGGGGTGATAGGCTTGGCGGCGGGCTTGGGCACCGGGATATCCACGGGCGCGGCGACCTTAGGTTCCTCCTCCATCTCCTCTTTTTCCAACGGCGGCCGGGCGGGCAGCGTTTCTTCGTTCGCGATAATTTCGTTTTTCGCGGCGTCGGGCTTGGCGTCCTCTTTGGCGACTACCGGTTTGACCTCGGCTTCCTTAGCGGGCTCGGCCTTGGCTTCGGCCGCCTTTTCGACTTTATCGGTGGCCGGCGTTTCCGCTTTGCCTTCTTTGCCTTTGTAATTGAGCAAATCCGCCGCCACGTAGGCATACGAGCTGGCCACGCCTTCGATCTCGGTCCAACCTTCGACGGTGCGAATGGGCTTGAGCGGCTGGCCTTTATCGACCCGGCCCACGACGCTGTAATTTTCGCCCGGACCGGCGCGCAGGTTTAATTTGGCGGGCACCACCATGTTATTGGTGTCCAGGAAAGTGCTATTCACCCACACCGGCGTGTTGGTGGGCATCTGAATTTTAAACCACTTGGCGGGCTCTCCGGCTTTGGGTTTCTTGAGGTTGATCTCCTCCAATACGACCACGGTCTCACCGCTTTTGACCTGGGTCACCACTTCGCCTACCAGGGAGGGCAAGCCACGGACGTTGACATTGTCCCCTTTCACGGTGGCGGTGTCAGCCGCCTGCGCGGAGGCGAGAGCTACACTGGCCGCACACCAAGCCGTCACCAAACAGCCGAATGTCGTTTTCATATTTGAGGCATTAAAGATTTAATTTCCGGCGGTGTCAATGTCCGCCATTTCCCTAAGGGAAGTTCCCCCAGTTTGACCGGGCCGATTTGGACCCGTTGCAGGCGCTCCACTTCAAAGCCAAAAGCGCTGAAGAGCCGCCGGACTTCGCGGTTTTTGCCCTCCGCCAACTCCACTTCCACCACCGTGTGTGAATTATTGCGGGAAAGGCAGCGGACCCGCGTGGCTTTTAAAAGTTCTCCCTCGAGCTCAATGCCATGCGTCAACTTCTTCAGAATCGTATCCTCCACCTTGCCCACCACCGCCGTGATGTATTTCTTGTGAATCCCGTAGCGGGGATGCGTCAGGCGCAGGCAAAAATCGCCGTCGTTCGTCAGGAATAGCAGCCCATCGCTGTCGTTATCCAGCCGGCCCACGGGATAAAGGACGCTCCACTCGGCAGGCAAGAGGTCACCCACGCAACGGCGCTGCTGCGGGTCGTGCCGGGTGCAGAGGTAGCCCGCCGGCTTGTTGATGGCGATGTAGAGTTTGCGCCGATGCTTCGCCTGACGGCCATCCACGAACACGAGGTCTTTATCGGGATCAACCTTGGTGCCGAGTTCGCGCACCACCTTGCCGTTTACTTGGACGTGGCCCTGCTGGATTAACTCCTCGCCGCCACGTCGTGAAGAAACACCGGCTTCCGCCAGAAATTTTTGCAGCCGCAGGTTCAAAATAATAAGCAACCCCTCAGGATCAAACTCCGGAAGGGGTTGCAATCAAGTCGTTTGTATTATACTGAAGCCCGTTTGATCAGGCTTCGGGCTTGGTCTTGCGCAGACCAAGAATGCGGTCTCCGGCTTTCCATTGGCCGCGCTTTTTCAACAATTCAACCCGTTCGAACCGCTTCAAGACATTGCGTTTTGCGCCCAGTGTGGAAGACGCCCGCAGACTGTTATGCTGTGACATATCGCTTTTTTCTTAAGTTTCCAACGGAACCCACGGGGAATCAAACAGATGATCCTAATCACACCGCTCGCTTCCGCCGGAAAACCATTGCATTCCGCTCCGTTACCTTAGCGGGCCGTGTTTCTAACCCGATCCCACGCAAATTGCAAACCTCTTTTTTGGGGAATTTACCGGGCGGGCCCAAACCAAGGAACCGACGGCCCCCGAAAACCGGGTCGGACAACCTGTCGGCCGCTCGTTCCACGGACCCCAAAGTCCGCCACGTCCAATTCGCTTTACCGAGGAACGTCCGAGCGCCCAAAGCCGGGCCGGGCCGGCATGGGTCGCCCCGCTGGGAGTTGAACCTTGAGGCGACCTCCTGGAGGGAGATCCGAAAGCCGGTGAGCCGGAAAGCCCGAGCTCACTGGCTTTCAAGATGACTTGTTTGGGGTGATTTAAAACTCCTTAAAATCACCCGTTCCCGGTTCTCCACCCCCGAAACGAACCACTTCGGCGGGCGCCGTGGACGATTTGCGTTTCGAGGTGGCTGCGACCCCTTGCGCCTTGCCATGCCCGCCGTTGGCCTTGGCTGGGGATTGGGTCCCTATGTGATGAGGAGGATTCCGTCGGCCGGTATCCGTCGGTTGCCCTCCCACCAAGTGGAGGAGTTCCACCACCGCTTCTTGGAGCGCCGCTGCCTGCGCGTTAAGTTCCTCGGCGGCGCTGGCGCTCTCCTCCGCGTTGGCCGCGTTGCTTTGGGTGATTTTATCCATCTGCCCAACGGCGGTGTTGACCTGTTCGATGCCTTGATTCTGCTCCTTGGAGGCCGCCGCCACTTCCGCGGCTAGCGTATCCACTTGGCGTACTTTATCGACGATTTCCGCCAGGCTGGTGGCGACTTTCTCGCTAATCTGAACGCCATGAGCAGTCTTGGTCACGGCGTTTTCGATCTTGGCCGCCGTTTCCTTGGCCGATTGAGCGGCCCGTTGGGCCAAATTGCGCACTTCATCGGCCACGACGGCGAAGCCCATGCCCGCCTCGCC
>DBTJ01000055.1:0-14199 GCA_002306985.1 Verrucomicrobia bacterium UBA1319 | reverse complement strand
CGATGGTTTTGATGATTTTGGCGATGTCGTCGCTGGAGGTCTGGATCTCCTTCATCGCGACGTTCATTGCTTGCATATCCGCAGCTCCGGTGTCGGCGGCGGCTCGGGTTTGACGGGCCAGTTCATTCACTTTCTCCGCGCTCTCAGTGTTACGCTTGGTCATGCTCGACATCTCTTCCAACGAGGAGCTGGTTTCCTCCAACGACGCGGCCTGTTCGCTCGCGCCCTCCGCCAGACTTTGGCTCGCAGAGGAAACTTGCCCCGCGGCGCTGGAAACCTGATTCGAACCGTCACTAATCGTATGGGTGACCCCGATCAGCACCCGATTGGTGCCGCGGATGATCAACCACCCGATGACGATGGCGAGGAGCACACTGACGACGGAAAAGACGACCGCGAAAAGGGTCGAATTCCGGGCGGTGCGAACCATGTCATTCGTGACTTGCACCGCCGTTTTTTGGTTCCACTCTAAGATCAAATTCATTTGATCCCGGTAGGCCGCGAAGATGGGGTCCAGCTTTTCCACCACAAAGGCGTCGGCCTCCGCGTTCTTGCTTTCTTTCACCAAGGCAAAGTATGCAGTCCGAGCTTTTTGGTAATCCGTCCGTTTGGTCTTTACAACTTCGAAATTACTACGGTCTTCACTCTGAGTGATATATTTCTCGTAGTTGCTAGCCGCTTGGCCGACGAGGGTTATGTTTTCCTCCATTTGAGCGAGGAATCGGTCACGTTTGGCCGGATCGGCCGTGTTTCCCGCCATCAGTGCGCGGATGTGGCTGCGCAAGGAGTACTCAGCCATCTGACTGGAGTAAATCATGCCGGGGATCGAATCGTCGCGCAGATGTGCTCCGGCAAAGTTTTCCAGGCGCTTGAGCGAGTAAAAAGCGACCGTGCTGACGATAAGTAACAGCACAATTATGATCGAGCCACCGGCGGTGATCCGCCTTCCGATAGTCCAATTTTTCATTTCGTTTCCTTGATTACGTTGTGGTTATGCTTTAAGGTTTGGTTTCAGTCAGGTTTTTGCTATCAAATGGGTGAGCCCCATTGAAATTATTGAGCGGCCCGAGTTTGGTGGTGGTCAGGTTTTTGCTATCAGATGAGTGGTTTGGCCGGAATCAAACGGCCTCAGCGCGTGTCTCGCCCGCGTAATCAAAGGATGTTTTTCAGGCGCCGTTAGCCATCGCCTCTGGCTGGTTAAAAGTCGTCTGGCTTCGGTCACCCCAATCGAGCGCTTCAGCCACGGCGGCGAACATAAGGGGCGCCGCTTTAACTCGAGCTCCGCCTTCAGTCCAACCGGATTCGCCGACGCCTCCCGGGGATTGATCCTAAACCCTTCGATCCAACCATTCGTGGATTCGGCGGCTTCCGCGAGGCCCATCCGCAGGCCCCGCTCCAGCCAGATTCCCCCCCTAAAAAGCAACTCTCTCATGCCTAGTTATTAAGGGAATTTACGGGACACGAGGGATCGGGGGACGCCAGGATGGAGGCTCGCGACGTGAGCGATGAAATCGCGCCGCGCTCACCGTTCGGAATGCAAGCCAGGGAATTCACCAGCCGCCAGCTAGCGAGTACCAAGAAATATTTCCCAACGCGCGAATCCATATCCACTGAACCCTCCTTTAATCGAAGTGATCGCCCCGCCGTTCATCAGTTCGGTCTACGCCAAAACTCGGCGGCTATTACCCTCGATTATGCTAAATGGTATCGGCAGGTTATAAAAAATACTTAAACGCCAAGTAACACTCCTTACGCCTGGGGCAATTTCCACGAAAATTGAGCCGGCGACGTCCTCCAACTCAGGGGTGTTGGGCGCGAACCGAAGAGGAGGTTTGCCGCGCCGCCCGCCATCATGCGGCCATCCGCGCGGTGGCACGGGCGCTCGGGTTGACCGGTCCCACAGAAGGCCAGCCCGGGAGTAACCCGAGGCGTGGTTCGCGGTTGGCGCGAACCGCCCCCCGGCGCAACCAGGCCGGGCCGCAAAACCTTCGGGCGTACTCGCCTTTTCGCCAGCGCGGAATCAACTCACCCAAAGCGAGATCCCCGCATACCGGCCGAGCCTAAATCACTCGACCAGCAGCACCCGGAAATACCGCTCGCCACGATCGGATAGCGCGGCTGAAAACTCCGCCACCGCGCCGACCGCCTTGATTTCCCCCGCGTCTTGCCACGCGGATTCCGAGAGTTTCGCCTTAGTCTGGAGGCGATAGGTTTTGCCGGCTTCGGCCTCCCAGGTGAAAGCGATTTTTCCGGCGGCGACGGCAATATTTTGCAGGGTCACCACGCGCAGGAAATCGAGGCAGCCAGCTAGGCGTTGAATTTTGCCCGCGTCATCCAGCACCAGCACCTCGCCGGAAATCGGATCGTGCGCCAGAGCTTGAATGTCGAAGGCGTTGGCCACCAGCGCGGAGTCGATCCGCGCCCCGCTGGCGTCCTCGAAGGCGCCCGCCGGAGCTTGCATAAGCCAAAGCTCCCCGTTGGCTTGGTAGATGAGGGCGAACACCGAGGCGCCCTCGAGCCAGAAGTCGAACGCGCGAATATAGGCGGGCGCGCTAAAGCCGAAACTGCCCTTATAGACCGGGGTGGTGACTCCGCCCGAAACCACCAAGTCATAACGTTGCAACGAGTACGCTCCCGACTGGGCGATTACGAGCGAGCCCTGCCCGGGCAGAAATTGAAGGTCCACCGGCCCGCCGAGCGCCGAATTCGACAGGCTATGAGTGAAAACCGTGCCCGCCGGCGTGCGCTGAAATAAATACGGGCTCCCGGAGTTCCGCGGACCGTACCACAACGTGCCGTCACCGCCCTGGCGGAGGGCGTGGGAGGAGGCTTGCGAAAGCTCGCATAAATTCGTGACGGCGGCGACCTCGAGGCCCGTGATGCGCCCTTGGGCATCGCGCACCAAGGGCACTTGCGCGACGCGGCCGCGCATGAGCTGATCGGTTCCCCACACCGCCAGCATGAGCAACAAGTGCCGGCCATCGGCGCTCAACGCCATGCCGGTGGGATGATTCGGCGCCGGCCACACGTTCGTGGTGTCCAGCAGCACGGTCTCCGAATAGCGCGCGGGCACGGCGAACGCGGCGAAATTCACCGCCTGGGTGGGGTTCGCCGGATCGCCGCTAACGAGCGTCAATTGCGCGTGATACGGCCCCGGCTTGGCGGCGGTAAACGCCACCGCGCAATCCGTCCACGCCTGAGCCGCTTTCAATTCGCCATAGCCCGGTTCGAGAGTCTTCGTTTTCAGCGCGGCCAGGTGAAACGCATTCGTATCCCCGCTCAGCGTCGCCGAGTCGATCCGTAGCGGGGCGGACCCCGGATTGGACAGCAGCACCGTGGACGTATAAGTATGACTCACGGGTTTCCGGGCGAAATCCACGTTCGTCGGCGACACGTAGAGCACGGGTTGGCTCATGGCATACGGCGGGCGAATAATGAAATGCCGGTACGTGTGGGCGTTGCCCGTTTCGGGGGTGTCCGAACCGATTAAGTACAACGCCTGCAACGCGCTGCAGTAGAAGTCGCCGTTAGCCAGTTGCGCGATGCTCGCAAAGCCGTTCTCCGGCGGGGCGTCCGCGATGCTCGCGCCCAAACCCCACACGCCCTTGAGTTGGCCGTACCGGTTGAACCGCGCGCACATCACCCGGCGCCAATCCGGGCAATCGTTCAAGATCGACTGGTCATAGTCGACGGCGAATAAATCGCCATTATCCGAGGCCTCCAGCGAGCCGTACTGGCGGCATTGGTCGACGCGATGCGCCAACCCGAGGGATTCGGCCGTGATGGTGCGAAGCAGCGAGCCGCCCAGGTTGAACACGTGGTAATTACCCGCGCCCGCCACCACCAAGCTTTCCGGCTCTTGGCCGTCGCCGGGCAAATAAGCGATCTCCCCCACCCCGGCCAACTGCTCGGTGTAATTGGTGGAAAACTGGAACCTCGTGACGGGTTGGCCCCCTGACTTGTCCAGCGAGAGCAAAAAAGTCTTGGGCTGGAAATGCTCCTCATCGCCGTCGATTTTAAACGCCCCGTAACCCATGAGCAAATAACGGTCGTTCGTGTACTCGGCGATCCCGCCGCACAACCCGCCAAAATACCAGTCGGGCATTTGAAAATCGAGCAAACGCGGGCCGTCGACGATTTTCCACGCCGGCGTTTGGGTCGGATCGATGGCGAACACATACAGCACCAAACCCCGGGGACCGGGTTCGCTGATGCCCTGGCTGAATAAACACGCCACGTTGCCATTCGTGAGCCGCGTTACCCCCGCCATTTGGCTGCAATTGTCGGGAAAAGTTTGAAACGTCGGGTCGCTGCGATGCGCGAACGTGTCCCAGGTCTTGACCAACGACCCCGGCAACACATATCGGTCTTCCGCGCGCGCGCCCGCCAGCATCCCCGCCGCCAACCACCCGGCCAAAAACCAGCCGCGCCATACCCGCCCGCCAAAATACGATAAACCGCGTTCACTCATAGTGCCCCCCCCATAAATTTCAACCACCGCGCCCGAGGCCGTTCCTTTCAAACCCGCGTATTCCACAATATAAGCCCCGCCAGAATGGTACGCGCAGGATATTAAACCCCGTCTGAAATTCAAGTAACAATCGTCGCCCGCTGGCTGGCGAATCACGGGCAATCCCAGTCTACGACAAAAGTTCGCGTGGGTGCCGACCTGTTTAAAGCAAATCCCGGGTGCCTGGAGCGAATCCTTCACGCCGCGCCCCCCCCGCTATCGCGATACACCGGAAATGCGCGTTATGGCGGGATGCACCCCCGGCGGGAATTCCGGCGGGGATATCCCAACAAACATGTAACCGGACATTTTGGCGTGGCCGGTTCGATGATTTACGCGGTGACGTCCCGGGCGCGGGATTGACTCCGTCGGTAAAGCAGCGTTTACTCGAAGGCGTTCCGTGAATCGATCACCCCATCCTCGAACGCCACGCTGGCGGAGGCCGGCGGCTGGGAGGCAAGGGCCGATTTGAACCCTATGAAATTTATGAATCCAATCTTTCGCATGGGGCTGGCGCTCGTGGCGCTGGCCTCCTGGCAAGCGGTGGCGGCGCCTAAATTCGAAGCCAAACCGGCGGACCCGTATTTCGACAAATTCACCCCGCTCAAAGCCCCGGCGCCGGGCAAACTGCTGCTTAAAAAAGGCGACCGCCTGGCCATCGTGGGCGATTCGATCACCGAGCAGCGCATGTATTCGCAATTGATCGAGACCTATCTCACCGTCTGCGTGCCGGAGTTGCAACTCACCACGCGGCAATTCGGCTGGAGCGGCGAAACGGCCGAGGGTTTCCTGGGGCGCATGACCAACGATTGCCTGAGCTTCAACCCCACCGTCGCCACGACTTGCTTCGGCATGAACGATTTTAAGTACCGGCCCTACGACGAGGCGAACGGACAGTGGTACCGCGAACGTTACACGAGCATCGCCCGGGCCTTCAAAGCCCATGGCGTGCGCCTGGTGCTCGGCTCGCCGGGGTGCGTCGGCAAGATCGCCAGCTGGGTCAAAAGCGCCGGCGGCACGGTCGAAGAGCAGAATTTGAGCCTATGCACGCTCCGTAACTTGGACGTCGAAATCGCCAAGGCCGAGGACGCCCGGTTTGCCGATGTGTTCTGGCCGTTGTTCACGAGCGGATTCGAGGCGCGCAAGCGCTATGGCGCGGAGTACGAACTCTCGGGGAAGGACGGCGTGCATCCCGGCTGGGCGGGTCATTTAGTGATGGCTTACGCGTATCTGCGGGCGATGGGGTTGGACGGCGACCTTGGCACGCTCACGGTGGACTTGGATAAGAATACCGCCAAAACCTCGCGCGGGCACTCCTGCGATAGCGCCGCCGCCGGGGAATACACCTTCACGAGCCAGCGGTATCCGTTCTGCGCCACCGGGCCGCTCGATCAGGATAGTTCCATCCGCTCCGGCATGACGCTGGTGCCATTCAACCGGGAGTTGAACCGGTTCCTGCTGGTGGCCAAAGGCGGCTCCGCCCCAAGCTACCGGGTGGCCTGGGGTGCGAAAGCCAAGGTGTTTAACACCGCCGAATTGCGCAAGGGCGTGAACCTGGCGGAAGAGTTCGATGTGAACCCGTTTTCCGAGGCGTTCGAGCAGGTGAACCAAGCGGTGGCGGCCAAGCAGGCCTATGAGACCAAGCAGATCAAAGAGGCGTTTCACAGCGCGGAAGCCCAGACGAACCTGACGGCTATCATGGCCCGCACCGAAGCCGAGCGCGCCCCCCTGGCGGAGGCCATTCGCAAAGCTTATCACCCCGTGACGCACACCCTGCGGATCGAGCCGCAATAGTTCGGCCAGGGCAAAAGGCTAGCCGCGCGCCCCGGCGAGAAAGGGGCTTGACGCAGCGGGCTGGAGAGCGGACATTTAGCCTAGAACCAAGGCCAAAGCAGGGAGAATCGAATGCCAAACCAACGTAAATTTACCCGCGCCACTTTTTCCCTCAAAGCAGAAATCGACCACCGAGGGAAGGTCACCGAAGGCGAAGTGGTTAACCTCAGTCTGCAAGGCTTGCTCGCCCGCACCTCGGCCACCATCAAGCCGGGGGAGCCTCTGCGCATCACCTTGCGCGTCACGGGGCAGACGTCTACGCTCGCCATTCACGCCGACGCCACCGCCGTCCGAACGTCCGCGGAAGGCGTGGCGGTCCGGTTTGAAAAAGTGGACCTGGATTCCTACGTTCATTTGCGCCACATCTTGGCGGATAAAATCGGCGGGCTGGATAAGCTCGACGAAGAGTTCATCAATTATATCCAAGAGAACGAGTCCTTCATCGTCCAGATCAAACAAGCGCCCGTGCCCAAAATGGCTTGATGGGCGGGAGAACATCCAAGGGTAGTGTCTCGCCATTGGCTGGCGTTTCGCGAGACACTACACTAGCACCGTAAAACAGCCTCCGAAACCGACCGCGCCGGGGGCCATTTTAAGCGCGCCGCGCAAAACCGCGCTTGCCACCCCGGGGGTTTCCGGTTAAAAGACCGGCATGATTTCTCCAATCCAACCGGTCAATCGCCGAACGTTTATCCAGCGGGCCGGGTTATGCGCGGGAGCGCTGGCCCTCGCGACGCCGTCATGGCAAACCCAAGCCCGCGCCGCCGGGACCGCCCCCGATACCTTGGTGGCGTTTCGGATCAGCGCCGAGCAGTGGCTGGAAGAACCGGCTTTCGAACGGTTGTTGGACTTTTTCCGGCAAGCCCCCGGCACGGCCGACGAATTGGCGTTTTTCACCTCCAGCACCCATCCGCCTTTGCCCCTGGACACGCTGCGCCGCCGGGCCGAACGATTGGCGAAACTCCTGCCCCGAGTCCGCCAGGAAGGCATGGGCGCGGGCATCAATCTGCTAGCCACCATCGGCCACCACGAGGAAAACCTCGCCGGTTCGCTGGACGAGCCTTGGCAGCGAATGATGGACCCGGGCGGGCGGGTGTCGCGCGGCGCCTATTGCCCGGCCGACGAACATTTCCGGAAGTACGTGACAAAAGTGTACACCGCCTTGGCGCAAGCGGCCCCGGATTTCCTTTGGATCGACGACGACGTGCGGCTAGCCGGACACATGCCGATCGGTTACACCTGCTTTTGTCCCGCGTGCGTGGCGCGGTTTTCCCGGGAAACCGGCGAGAACTTTACCCGCGAAAGCCTGGTGGCGCGGTTCGGCTCCGGACCGCTGCCGGAGCGACTGGCCTGGCGGCGACGCTGGCTGGACCACAACCGCGCCACGCTCAACCAGCTCTTCGCGTTGATCGAGCGCACCGTCCATAAGCTCCAGCCCGCGCTGCCGCTGGGATTCATGACGGGCGACCGGTTTTACGAGGGCTACGATTTCGCGCGTTGGGCCCAAACCCTGGGCGGGCCCGAACGGCGACCGGTGCGCTGGCGTCCGGGCGGCGGGTTTTACTCGGACGAATCGCTTACCGGCCTGCCCGGCAAGGCGCACGACATCGGACGGCAAGTCTCCCAACTCCCGCCCGAGGTGACGGTGATCCAGTCGGAGATCGAGAATTTCCCCTACGACCTCCTGCGCAAAAGCGCGCAAGCGACGGTCGCCGAAGCCGCCGCCCATATGGCCGCCGGAACCACGGGCACGGCGTTCAACGTCCTTTCGCAACGGCCCGATCCATTGACGGAATACGAACCCATTTTGCGGGCGATCCAGCGGGCCAAACCTTTCTACCGGGCCTTACGCCAAGCCCTGGGCCGCGCCCCGCTCACCGGCGTCTGGCCCGCGTGGAACCCGGATTCCTTCGCCGCCAACAGCGCGGACGGCGCCTGGCCCGAAGGCGACGGCGACGCCCTCGGCGCCACCTATCGCGCCTATGTGCTGAGCGAGCTCGGCCTGCCCATCTGCTACGGCCCGGACGGCGCGGCAGTCACCGTGCTCGCCGGCTCCGGCGCGCTAGCCTTTAGCCGGGATGAATTGCGCCGCCTGTTCGCCGGCGGCGTGCTGCTGGATGTGGCCGCCTGGCAAACCCTCGACCGGCTCGGCCTTGCCAGCTGGACGGGGGTGAAACCCGGGGTGGTCCAAGCCAAAGACGCCATCGAAGTGTTCTCCCCTCATCCGCTCAACGGCCGCTTCGCCGGATGGTCCCGGGATTGCCGTCAATCATTCTGGCATGAGCCCGCCTGCAGCTTGACGCCCGCGGCCGGCGGCGTCGAAATCCTGGCCCGCATGACGGACTACGCCGGCCAAGACCTCGGCGCGTCCATGACCGCTTGCCACAACGAACTGGGCGGGCGCGCGGTGGTGATGGGGTATTTTCCGTGGTCGATGCTGCATCACCTGGCCAAAGCCTCGCAAATGAAATCCGTATGCGCCTGGCTGGGCGGCGGCCGCTTGCCCGTGACGCTGGACTCCTTCGCGCGCATCCATCTGTGGGCGCGGCAACCCGCGCCGGATCGCTTGGCCTGCGTCCTCCTCAACGGCTCCCTGGACCCCGCGCCCGCGCCGGTGCTGCGACTGACCAAAACGTACAAATCCTTTCATTGGACGGGGATGGATGGGCAAACGGTCGCGCTCAAAACAGCTCCCGGCGGTCGCCTTACCGTGCCCGCCCTGCAACCCTGGACGCTGGGCCTGCTGGTGGCCGAGGGATGAGGCGGCGCGAAAACAAATAGGCGCAATTATGGCGCGGAAGTTGTGCCCGCTGGCAAGACGTAAACGAGGCGCGTATCCGCAGGGATCGGTAACGAGTTCACAACGCAGCCGGCAGGCAAAAGAGCCAACCGGAATGCTCCCGTTATTATTTTGCGCCGCCTAATCAAAAACGATTTGTAAACACAATATATCTGGCGTTCGTTGCTAAGGAATTCCATTTAGCTAAGCGCTTAATTTCCACTTATCTATCCCACGCCGGATCGCCCGCCTTTGGCGGCCGTTTTTATCCCCGGGCTTAGAACGCCTTATTTTAGACATTATTTAATATTATATATTAATACAATTGCATTTGATATATAACTATTTATTATATGCGTTTTATTATTATCATGAGCTCGGATTATTAGTACATTCGAGCCCACTCTAGGTCATTAAACATATGAGTCCAAACCACGGATATCAAGCATGGCCATCCCATTGCCCCCAACCGCCTGGCGGCGGCTCCCACGCCCACCGCGCCCAACCCAATCCGGGTGGGTGACATCACCTACATTGAAACGGGGGAAGGCTGGCTTTACCTGGTGGGCATCCTGGACTTTTACCGCCGCAAAATCTGGGCTATGGGTCCGCGCATCGATACGGAGCTGGTTTTAAACGCGCTCCACATGGCGGTGCGCCACCGCCACCCCCCCGCGAGGGCTGCTCTTCCACTCCGATCGCGGGGTTCAATCTGCCAGCGCTGATTACCGGGGCGCACTCGACCAGGCCGGCCGGGTCGCCTCCATGAGCCGCCAAGGCGACGGCTACGATAACGCCGCCATGGAAAGCTTCTGGAGCACCCTCAAATGGGAACTAGTTTTCCGCCGCGCCTTTGCCACCCGGCTTCAGGCTCAATCCGAGATCTCCGAGTACCTCGAAGTCTTCCACAATCCGCCAGCGTTCTCGCAGCGCGTTAAATTTCTGTTCTCAGGTTGACTTTGAACTCCAAATAAACTAACCATTAATTGAACTGATTTTACTGTCCACTTTATTGAGGCAAGCCCACTTCTTCTACATTGTGTACTACTTTGCGTATACATATAATCATTCATTACCAACCACTTATGAAATCTTAAGGCCATTTTTTGAGCTTTTTCGAGGGTAATTTCAGTGATTTTCTGCTGGATAGCCATTGAACGGGTGGCTTTTGGGGGTAGATTAGTTGGAGAGCGGTTTAGCTTTAAAGCGGTTAGCTGCTCTAAGTGTCTCTTATTAAGCAGTAACCAAAAGACATATACGCAAGGCTTAAAGTTCAGGGCAAACGCATCTAAATTGTTGTAAGTTATTGGAAATGAACAATCCGATTTTCTGACTCGGTGCCATTAACCGTAAATTGGCAGTGGAAATGTGCGATTTTATTGAGAAATTCGCTGGGGAAATTAGATGCGTCTGTCCTGGCTTAAAGTTTGACACAAGTGGCGCTTTTGGCATACCATGTCTAAAATGAAACCAATAAATAAACTTCTCAAGGGGTTATCACTGGTTATAACGCTACTGGTGATGATGGAATTCGCGATTAACGCAATCACGCTGGACGCAGTTTACTACAGAGCTGGGTTCATTGTAGGCGATGACTATGGTAACCAGCACACCGGCCCAAGCTGGTCAGCAACCACGAATTGGCCACTACTTTGTAAAGTTAGTACCGGAATATATGCAGGTACTGCTAATTACACAATACCACCATATTCAGGTCCTGATTTACAATGGCAGCCAGTAGGATACGGTTCTGATGGAATTATGTTTACAGGAGCGGTTTGCGCTATGTATTCCAATAGTGGGCCTACTATTGCGACATTCGACTTCTCCTCTGATAGTACACTGACGAACTATGTTAAATCATATATACCATTTAAGGTAACTTGGAAATACAGAACAAGGGCAACAGATACTGATCCATGGGGAACATTCACCACATTCGGAACTACCTCGAATGAGCTTTATCTTTGTCTAGCAGATCACGCTGCTGGTGAAATATTTAGTAGAACAGTTGTATCAAATGCTTGCAGACAGCCCGGCGCAAAAACACAACCAGATGCACTAAAGAATATGTTTTCTGCATTTAAGAATATAAGAACTTATGATAATAGGACATTGTATTATTATCAACCTTTATTTGGATTTGTAAATAATGAAACACCTGCTACTGCCATGGAACTTTTACAAGTCGGAAGAGGAGACTGTGATGCTTGGACTGATCTGCTTAATATGTGCACAAGCATTCACGGGTTTACAGGAACAAAATATATCGTTAGTCCCGCGTATAGCAATGACACGCACTTCCTTGTAAATTATTTAGCATTTAGTTCAACACCTTCTTGCACTAATTATCCACTACACAAATGGTTAATGCTTTTTAGGTGTACAGCTGGCCAAAGCATGACTCCTCCATTCACTAATGGAGTGTATGGAGATATGACACAACAACCCGGTATAGAAGGACAAAACACAACAACACCATCAGAAAAGGTTTTTGGACAACATGTAGTTCTGAAGTTCTCACAAGATCAAAGCTCATACTACGACCCGTCATATAAGAATAAATTTGCTTCAGCAAGCGCTTTTGAAACTGCATCTGTGTGCGGTTATGGAACTAACCTAATACCATACACACTAACCAATAATCCACTAGCGCATTACCAAATGAACGTTAGACCTCTTTTGCCTGGTTCTGTAGGAGTAATGGTAAACGTTGCTCAATAATGATTTGGAATTTTTTATGAAACACACAATTAATGCATTGCTATTGTGCTTGTTACTGCAAGCATCAGCATTATCAAATACCGTTTTACAAGCAGACGACACGCAGTATAATTTCAGAGATTGGTCTGAACAACAATCTTTTAAGGCTCATTCAACATTTGGTGATACAGACTTATCAGTACAGTCTTGCATGCTTTCAATTGATAGTAAAGCAACTTCATCAACTAGATATGTAGACATTATTACAGATTTAAAGTCTAAAGAACTTCTGATATGTGAAAAAATGGATAACTACTCTGTATTTAACGGGAGAATATGGGGAGGAAAATTAGTATCAAGATGTCTGAATATAGCACAGTCAGACAAAGTAGACAACATAAACACTCCAGATGTTTTAATTTCAACAGCCATAACAAATTGGATTTTCAATCCAGGATCCAATTTGAATGGATACGATCAAATGCATATAGTTGATCTTTATAGAGTATTTGGAGTATCGTCTAAGGGGTTATCTAAATTAGGAAAATATGGAGATATTACAGACACTAAAGTCGATAAAAACGGTATAACTTACATCATTAAGGGTGTAGGAAACGACGATTATACTATAACCCTGGCAAAAGATCTGTCTATATTAGCGGCTTCGAAGAATGGAATACCTATATTTCTAATCTCAAGCCCTCAGTATGATGTTGTTCCAAATCAGTTTACAATTCCATCGGCAAAGTATGGCATGGTTACACTAACAGGCACCACATGGGATCTATTAAGTACTGAAAAGGAAGAGAAGATAGCTTTTTGTGGAAAGGCTGTTGTTTCATCAGATACAGGAGAGCTTTGGATGGGGCCTGAATTCTCGTATATGGCAGAAATTGGTGGAAAGCTTGTAGGAGTCACTGTAAATCCAGATTCCAAAGAGCTTTGGATATATACAGGAAAAACAACACTACCTAAGAGCGTTGAAAGCATAGCTGCCTTCAATAAGCAACTAAAGCAGTTTAACAAGGAAGTTGTAGCAAACAAACACAAACTTGCCCCGCAAATTAAGATTAGCTTATCTGATTTATTTACAGATAAATCGTTATTTAACGACGATTGCTATTATGAATACTATAAACATGGAGTAAAGGACAACAACTATGTTATAGTATTGTCAAACAATGCATCTAATATATATGCAGAGGTAACAATAGATGTTAACATGCATGTTGTTGGAGCTAAATCGCTTAAATTTAGCGAAATCGATTTGTAATTCTTGAATTACCATTTCAAACCTAGTGTGGCTTTAGACTGCACTAGGTTTTTTTATACCCAAGATTTGCTGAATTCGCGGTCTTAGAAAGCCTCGGCTAGTCCTGTGATTTGCTTTAGGCGTAGCACTTCATCGGGATCCATCCCCAGTTCTGTTCCTATTCTCTGGTTGGTCCAGTTGTGCTTTTTAAGCGCCGCTACGAGCTTTGCGCTCAGTTCGACCTGGTGCGTGCCTCTGGCCATGTTGTGCCGTACGGTGCTTGTAATGCGGTCCTCTACGCTCTTGTTTACCTCCACAAGGGGGACGTACACTTCAAGGCTTTCGTGTATGTCTGGGCTGTTTTTGATTACCGTTGTCCGGTGGAAGCCATCAACGACTGTGTATTTGTCCTCTTTGTCATTTTTGCTGGCCACTACCGGCATGGTTACTCCGTCCTTTCTAATTGAAAGCGTTAGTAGGCGTATTTCGGGGGGTGCTACTTTGTTGGGGTTGTAATCGTTTGCTTCGACTTGATCGGCTGGTACGAGCTTTACGCCTAGCACAGGGTGAGGCAACCCTACCATGTCCTTCAATGCTGCTGAAAGGTTGTTGAAAATGGCTACGCGCTCTTCTAGAGGCAATCCTATGATACTCCCCAAAAACTGGACCAATGGCTTAGATGGTGCGTGAACAGGAACACTAATAGAGTAGAGGAGAATAATGAAACGACATCGAAAAACGCACAGCGGAGCTTTCAAAGCCAAGGTGGCCTTGGAGGCGGTCAAGGGCACCCGCACCATGAACGAAGTGGCCGGGGAGTTTGAGATTCATCCCACCCAGGTCGTGCAATGGAAGCAACGTTTGGTCAGCGGCGCGCCCGACCTCTTCAACGGGGCCGACCCCCGAGACGCCGTAGCGGAGGCGGCCTTGCGCGACCGTCTCTACCAGCAAATCGGCCAGATGAAAGTGGAGCTGGATTGGCTAAAAAAAAAGCCTGAGTTGCTCGCTTGAGCAACGCCGCCAATGGATTCAACCCGCACATCCGCAGTTGTCGATCCGAGCGCAGTGCCGCTTGTTGGGGCTGGCCCGTGCCAGCCTCTATTACCAGGCGCTGCCCGAATC
>DBTJ01000019.1 GCA_002306985.1 Verrucomicrobia bacterium UBA1319 | reverse complement strand
TACGGCGAACACGAGGCTGGCGGCACCAACCATTTATATCTGGCGGCGCTCCCCTTCTCGAAACTAGGTTTGCCCGAACTCGGCCCGGAGTCCCCGGCGGTGTTCTCCGAGAAAATCCAACATACGATTTACAAAGGTTTCATCGCGCCCATCGCGCTTTACAGCGTGCTCTGCGTGTTCGCGCTGAAAAACATGAAACAACAACGGCACGCGAAACATGACGAACCGGGCAAATCGGGAGGAAAAGCCTAAATGTCACACGACGATTTTCAAAAACAGGAAGGCAAGATCTTCACCAAGTCTTTCTTTGTGCTATTGATCTTGAGCGTGATCGGTCTCGTGTTCATCGGCATCCGTTGCGTAAAAGGGATCGGGGCCGTCTCCAATCTGAGCGATGGCTATCCTTGGGGTATTTGGATCACCTACGACGTCGCCACCGGCACCGCCATCGCTTGCGGCGGTTATGCGGTGGCCATCCTGGTTTATATTCGCAACCGCATGCATTATCATCCCTTGATCCGCTCCTGTGTGCTGACCAGCATGTTCGGCTACGGTTTGGCGGGATTTTCGGTGATGGTGGATATTGGCCGGCCGTGGAATGCTTATAACTTTTTTGTGCCTTGGAAATGGCAATTCAACTCCGCCATGTTCGAAGTGGCGCTCTGCGTCATGGCCTACTCCACCGTGCTGGTCATTGAATTCATCCCCGCCATCCTGGCTGGCTTGGAGCATACCCGCTGGCGGCGATTGCGCGCCTTTCTGGATTGGGCCCATCCGGTGCTGGCCAAAAACCAAGATCTCATGCTCGATAAAATCGACTGGGTGCGCTCCTTCGCGGGGTGGTTGCGTCCCAAATTGGACAAAGTGCTGATTTTTATCATCGTGCTCGGCATTACTTTGCCCACCATGCATCAATCCTCGCTGGGGTCGATGCTCTTGATCGCCGCCGGCAAATTGCATCCGCTCTGGCACACCGGTTTTTTACCCTTGTTATTCCTCATCAACTGTATCTACATCGGCTATGCGATCGCCATTCTGGAATCCATTTTATCGTCCCATGCGTTTAAGCGCCCCTTCGAAATCAACGAGCTTTCCGGCTTGGCGGGCGTGGTGCCCTGGCTGGCCACTATGTGGCTCACCGTGGTGGGTGGCGATTTGATCTACCGGGGACAATTGGGGGCCGCCTTCCGGTTCGATTTTTACTCGTTTTTCTTCCTACTCGAACTGGCCTTGCTTGGCTCCGGCTCGCTCATCCTGTTTAACCCGCGCAACCGGCGGTCGCCCCGCTGGCTATTCACCTCGGCCGCGCTCATCGTGCTGGGCGGGGGACTGTATCGTTTCAATGTTTACCTGATTGGTTTTAACCCGGGCAAGGAGTGGGTCTATTTCCCGTCACTGCCAGAAATCATGATCACGGTGGGCATCGTGGCCCTGGAACTGCTCGGCTACCAAATCTTCGTGAAACTCGTTCCCGTGCTGCCCAAGCTCCCGCTTCCCGCCAAGCGCCCCGCGCACCGGAGAGCGGCGATTTATGGAGAAATCTAGCCTGGGACCCGATCCCGGCCGCAACTCAATTTTAAACCCCACTAACTAATCCACAATGGCAACTCGCACTATAACTCTGGATCCGGTCACTCGCATTGAAGGTCACTTGCGCGTGGATGTCGAGGTCAACGAAGGCAAAGTGTCCAATGCCTGGTCGTCGGCGCAAATGTGGCGCGGCATCGAAGTTATCCTCAAGGGGCGCGCGCCCCAGGATGCCTGGTCGTTTGTCCAGCGGTTTTGCGGCGTTTGCACCACCGTCCATGCCATCAGTTCCATTCGCGCGGTGGAACACGCCTTGAAAGTGGAAGTCCCGCTCAATGCCCACTATATCCGGAACATCATGATCGCGCAGCACTCGGTGCAAGATCATATCGTTCATTTCTACCATCTCTCGGCGCTTGACTGGGTGGATATCGTATCGGCCCTGAAAGCGGACCCGCGTAAAACCGCCGAAATCGCCCAGAGCCTTTCGGATTGGCCCGGCAACAGCGTGACCGAATTCAAAGCGGTGCAAGCCCGCCTTAAAGCCTTTGTCGAAGGCGGCAAACTGGGCATTTTTTCATCCGGCTATTGGGGGCATCCGGCGATGGTTTTGCCGCCCGAAATCAATCTTTTGGCGGTGACCCACTACCTGAAGGCCTTCGATTATCAACGCAAAGCGGCCCAAGCGGTCGCGGTGCTCGGCGGCAAGAACCCGCATATCCAAAACTTGGTCGTGGGCGGCGTGGCCACCGCCATCAACTTGGATAATCTGGCCACGCTCAACATGGAGCGGTTGGCGCTGCTGCGGACGCTCATGGCAGAATCGCGGGATTTCGTGCGCCAAGTTTATTTTCCGGACTTGGTGGCCATCGCCGGAGCCTACAAAGATTGGTTCGGCCACGGCGCCGGGGTGACGAATTACCTGGCCGTGCCCGAGTTTCCCGAAGATACCAAGGGCGCCGCCTTCGGCTTGACCGGCGGTATCATTGCCAACGGGGATCTGCAATCTATGCGGCCGGTCAAAGACCATCGTGATGAATATTTAATTTCGCACATCCAAGAATCCGTCGCCCACGCCTGGTATCAAAGCTCCGCTCCGTTACATCCCTGGAAAGGGGAAACCAAACCGGAATACTCGGAATTCAAAGCCGATGGCAAATATACCTGGTGCAAGGCTCCGCGCTTGGACGGCAAACCCGTGCAAGTCGGCCCTTCGGCGCAGATTCTGGCCAACTACGCCGCGGGGAACGAGCGCGTGCGCAAGATCGTCGACGATACCAACGTCAAATTGGGGGTTGGAATTAAGGATTACCATTCGACCATGGGCCGGATGGTTTGCCGGGGTATTCGGGCCTGCTTGATGGCGGATTTATCGCTAGAGTATTTGGATAAGCTCACCCATAACATTGGCTCGGGCGACAAAACCTACGCCAATTGGACGGAAATCCCCAACGGCGAATTCCAAGGCGTGGGCTTTCACGAAGCCCCGCGCGGAACCCTTTCCCATTGGATCGTGTTCCAGGACAAGAAAATCGAGAATTACCAAGCCGTGGTGCCCACCACCTGGAACGCCTCGCCACGCGATGAACAGGGAGTTCCGGGCCCCTACGAAGCGTCGCTCAAAGGCAATCCGGTGGCCGACGCTGAAAAACCGCTGGAAGTGCTTCGCACCGTGCATTCGTTCGATCCCTGCATCGCGTGCGCCGTCCATGCCATCGACCTTACAGGCAAAGATAAAACCAAGATCACAACCGCGTGACCGGCGTCAGATGCCCACGGCTTGGGGAGCAATTGGAAGTCCCCCAAGCTGGCTTCGAATCGCCGTTCCCCAAACCCAAAACCCTATGAAAACACTCATTTTCGGCGCGGGCAACCTGCTCCTTTCCGACGAAGGTTTCGGGGTTCATTTCGTGCGTTATCTGGAGGCGCACTATCATTTTCCACCCGAAGTCGAATTGCTCGACGCCGGCACGATGGGCATTATGGTCACGCATAAAATCGAGGAAGCGGACCGGGTGTTCTTGGTCGATATCGTTGAGACTCAGGGTGATCCCGGCCAGTTTCTCCGCTACTGCAAAGACGATTTCATGCTCAAGCGAATTCCCATCAAAATGTCACCCCACCAAATTGGGGTGCAGGAAATGCTGCTGATCAGTGAACTACGCGGGTGCGCTCCCAGTGAGGTGTACCTGTGGGGGGTCATCCCCTCCTCCTTGGAATCCGGCTGCGAACTCACGCCCGTCTTGCAAAAGGTGCTGGTGAAATTAGCCGATCAATTAGTCAAAGAATTGCGCGTGTTGGGAGAAAGCGTGACGCCTCGGGTTCAGTTCGCTTAGGCCGCGTCCCGCCCGGATCGGCTGGAATTGCCTCCGCCTCGCCACAGGCATATCACACCCACCGACGGACAAAGGAAGTCGGCGTCCTGAAGCCAGCCTGGCCCTTAAGGATTCGCGGCCACACTCTCGCGTTTACGAACGGCGAAGTATCCAGTAAAGTTTCCCGCGTCATGTTCAATAATGTGTTCGACGCAAACACCTGGGCGGCGGTACCCTTCCATTTTTGGTCGGTGGCGATCTTTGTTTTGGGGTGCGGCATTGGGAGTTTTCTCAACGTCTGCATCTATCGCATGCCGATCGGCGAGAGCATTGTTTGGCCCCCTTCGCATTGCCCGAATTGCCAATATCACATTCCCTGGTATCTCAATATTCCCTTGCTTACCTGGGTGGCCTTGCGGGGCAAGTGCGCCAACTGCGCCCAGCCGATTTCGTTTCGTTACTTTGCCGTGGAGTTACTGACCGGTATCGTTTTCTTAGGCGTTTGGCTGGCCTATGGACGCCATACGCCAGGGGCGGCTTTGTGCTATTGCGTGTTGCTGGCGGGTTTCATCGTGGCTTCGTTCATCGATTTTGAACATTATATCATTCCGGATGAAATCACCCTGGGCGGCGCTGCAGTCGGCTTCATTTTATCTTTTTTCGTGCCGTCCTTGCATCACGCCACGAAAGCATCGCTCTCCTTGGAACGCAGCTTTTGGGGGATCTTAATCGGGGCGGGAATCGTTTATTTCATTCTGCGCGTGGCCAAATTCTTTCTCGGGCGCGAAACTTGGGTTTTGGCGCCCGATTCAACGGTCCTGTTTGGCGAAAACGGCATCAAATTGCCGGATAAGGAAGT
This sequence comes from Verrucomicrobia bacterium UBA1319, assembly GCA_002306985.1. Lineage (GTDB taxonomy): Bacteria > Verrucomicrobiota > Verrucomicrobiia > Limisphaerales > UBA1319 > UBA1319. Next base: position 27,812 of record DBTJ01000019.1, on the reverse strand, counting down.
CCCCTTCGAAGACCTGTTTTACCGCAAGACCGACGCCATCGTATTGCGGGCCAAGTCCGCCCGCGCCGGCGAACGCAGCTGGGAGAATGTCCCGGTGCGCCTCACCCCGGTGAAACTTACGATTGGCGAGGAACAATTCGATCCGGAAACCGTTCCGCATCTGGAAGTGGTCACCAGTGAACTCGTCGTGCCCCGCGAAGCGATGGGGCTGGGGGACGTGAAATTCATGGCGGCCATTGGGGCGTTTTTCGGCTGGGAAGGGGCGTTATTTTCCTTAATGTTCAGTTCCGTCGTCGGCGTGGCGGTCACCGGCATCCTGTATTTGGCCAAGCCCGGCGGACATTCCAGCCGGATTCCTTACGGTCCTTACATCGCCATCGCCGCCACCGGTTGGCTCTTTGGCGGCAAGGAACTGGTGCAATGGTGGCTCTACCGTTGATGGCTTCGCCGCGTTTTGACCTGTCACCCTCTATTAACATGCCCTCCGCCCCCCGCACTTTTCCCTTAGCGCCCGCAGCCATGGCTTCGGCTTCCAACGACGCGATCCTCGATCGTTTCCTGGCCTACGCCAGCAGCCGTGGCTTGGAGCTTTACGACACCCAGGAAACCGCCATTCTGGAACTATACGAAGGCAGGAACGTTATTCTGCACACGCCCACCGGTTCGGGCAAATCGCTGGTGGCGGCGGCGCTGCATTTTAAATCCGCCTGCCAGGGTCAGCGCTCCATTTACACCTGCCCGATCAAAGCGCTGGTAAACGAAAAATTCCTGGCGCTTTGCCGCGACTTTGGTCCGGACAATGTCGGCATGGCCACGGGCGACGCCACCGTCAATCGGGACGCCCCGATCCTGTGTTGCACCGCCGAAATCCTGGCCAACCTGGCCCTGCGCGATGGCGCGAAAGCCAACCTCCACCAGGTAATCATGGATGAATTCCATTACTACGCGGACCGGGAGCGCGGAGTGGCCTGGCAAATACCGCTGCTCACCTTGCCTCAATCGCAATTTCTGCTCATCTCGGCCACGCTGGGCGATACGTCCTTTTTTGAAACGGAATTGACCGCGCTGACCCGCCGCGAAACCGTCGTAGTCGCTTCGCGAACCCGCCCGGTGCCGCTCGCCTTCGAATATTCGGAAACGCCGCTGGATAAGAAGCTCGAAGAATTGGTGGCCGAAGGCAAGGCGCCGGTCTATATCGTCCACTTTACCCAGCTGGAAGCCGCCCAAAGCGCTCAAAGTTTTCTCAGTTTGAACTTTTGCGCGCGGGAGGAAAAAAGCGCGATCGCCGCCGCCTTGGAAGGGTTCCGTTTTTCCAGCCCTTACGGGCCGGACATCAAAAAGTTTCTCAAACACGGCGTGGGATTGCACCACGCGGGCTTGCTGCCCAAATACCGGGTGCTCGTGGAAAAACTCGCCCAGCAAGGCTTGCTCAAAATCATCTGCGGCACCGATACGTTGGGCGTCGGCATCAACGTGCCCATCCGCACGGTGTTGTTCACCAAACTGTGCAAGTATGACGGCCAGAAAACAGCCATCTTGACCGCGCGGGATTTCCATCAAATCAGCGGCCGCGCCGGACGCAAGGGGTTCGACGACCAGGGCTGGGTGATCGCGCAAGCCCCGGAGCATATGATCGAAAACCTGCAGGCGGAACGCAAAGCCGCCGGCGACGCCCGCAAGCTTAAACGGATTGTGAAACACAAGCCGCCCGAGAAAGGCTTTGTCGGCTGGGACAAAAACACCTTTGCCCGCTTGATCTCGGCCACCCCGGAGCGCCTCCTCTCCCGATTCCAAGTCTCGCATGGCATGCTCTTGAACGTGCTCAGCCGCGAAGGCAACGGGTGCGCCGCCATGGAGGACATTTTGCGCCGTTGCCACGAAACCCCGAACGCCAAAAAGGCGCATCGCCAGCGGGCCTGGCAGTTATTTCGATCCTTGCTCGACCGCAAAATCATCGAATTCATCCCCCAAAACGAGCACGGCTCCTATCTGCGGGTCAACGTCGAGTTGCAGGACGATTTTTCGCTCGATCAAACTCTATCCCTGTACTTGCTCGACACCCTCAAATTACTCGATCAACAAGCGCCCGAATATCCCCTGGACGTCTTGACCCTGGTCGAAGCCATTTTGGAAAACCCGGACATCATCCTGCGCAAACAACTGGACCGGGTGAAAACGGAGAAAATGGCCCAAATGAAGCAGGATGGCATGGAATACGACGCGCGGATGGCCGAATTGGAGTTGCTCGAATACCCCAAACCCAAGCGCGAATTCATCTATTCGACTTTCAACGAATTCTCCGCCCGTCATCCCTGGGTGGGCGAAGAGAATATCCGGCCCAAATCCATCGCCCGCGAGATGTACGAGCATTTCCGCTCCTTCGCCGATTACATCCACGACTACGAGTTGCAACGCGCGGAAGGCATTTTGCTCCGGCATCTGACGAGCGTGTACAAAGTTCTCACCCAAACGGTCCCGGACTCGGCCAAAACCGAGCCGGTGCGGGAAATGGAAGTTTACCTGGGCGAATTGATCCGCCAGATCGACTCCAGTTTGCTCGACGAATGGGAGCGCATGCGCGACCCCAACTGGATTTCTCGGGAAATCCAGCTGGCGGAGGAAGCAGGCGAAACCCTCACCGCCCTGGATATCACCCGCGATAAACCGGCCTTTATGCGTCTGGTCCGGCATGCGGTCTTCGCCTGCATCCAGGCTATGGCCTCGGGCAATTTGGAAGCCGCGCTCGCCAGCCTGGACCCGGCGACTGATGCGGATAACAACGCCTGGACTCTCGAGCGCCTGGACAAAGCCATGATCGACTATCACACCGGCCACCAGCGCATCTGCCTAGATCCCAATGCCCGCAACCTGCGCCACACCTACTTGTTGCCCGCCGCCGATGGCGCCTCGTGGAAAATCGCCCAAACCCTGGTCGATCCCGAGGAACACAACGACTGGGCCGCCGAATTCCGCATCGACCTAGCCCGAAGCCGATCAGCTGGCAAACCGATAATCCAACTTATGGGTTTAGCGGAAGTATCGCTCTTTGGAAAAACGGATGGACCCGCGAATACCCCGGCTGATCCCATTCCCCCGGCCGTAGCGAAACCTGAGCCGCCAACTCCATGAAAACCGGCTGCCATAGGTCTCATCGAAATACTTGAACCAGCTTTTCGGCTATGGGAAAATACCGCCACGCGCCAGGAAGAGTTCCCACGCGTGAACGGGCCAAAACTCTGGCCTAAAATGTTGATTTGTGAAAAATAAAACCGGCCGTAATGATCCGTGCCCCTGCGGCAGTGGTAAAAAGTACAAGCACTGCCACTTGGGACAGAAATTCGAGTATGAACCTGCCGAGCACCCAGCTTTAGCGGAAGCGGCGACCCCGTACGATCCAATTAAATTGGCCGAAGTATTGCGCCAGTCGTCAGCCCGGCTGTCACCCAAAAAACGGGCCGAAGCCGAACGGTTTATCGCGGAGGCCGGTTACTACGCGGAGTACCTCAAGCACCGGGATTCCATTCAAGCGGCCACGCAAAAGCTGGATGCTTGCCACGAAGAATTCGTTCAGTGGGGAAAAAACCTCAATGTCTATTTCCTCCAGACCCAAACGCTATTTGCCGAAGATCCCTTTGTCCCCCTCCGGTTTACAGCCGAAGAAGTGCGGCGCGCCTGCGTCAAATCCGGGTTCAAGTCGCCCAAACTGGAAAACCTTAAACGAGTCGGCACTCACGATGAAATCCTCCAAGAGATAGCCGATCCAAGCCGGAGGCGGAGTTTGGCGATCCGGTTACTCATGATCCTGCCCAGCTATGTCGATGCTAACCGGCTCATGGACGGTTGGATCATCTATATATGGGCCATGGAACTGGCGAAAACCAAGCCCGAGAAAAACCTCTTCCTTTTTTGCATGTTTGCCCGCGGCTATGAAGCCTGGATGGAAGCCCACGACGCGCGCAGGAAAGAACTGGCGCAATCGGCGGGCATTGATTTCGACTGTCTCAACGCCGAAAACTTGGACGAGATCGACAGTTGGTCAATTTCGGAGTTGGAGCCCTCGGTCTTACAGGCTAAACTTGAGACTTTCCTTGCTGCCCATCCCAACCTTAAGGCTCAAACCACCGAGGAAAAACAACGGACGGAGCAAGCGGCGATCAACCTGCTGTGCCGCACCGACGCTTACGAATTGCGCCTACCGCCCAAGGAAACCGAGGCTTTTCTGCCGGAGTTGAACGAGGTTTATACCCAGTGGCTAGGCAAGAATCCAGGTCTGACCATTGAAGATGGCTTTGCTAAGGAACATATCGGAGGCTTGGGGGAACTGTTGTTCGGCCTATCGAGTAAAATGGTTAAAGCCTTGTTCACCCCGGAAGGGCTTCAACAATATCTCGGCCGGTTGAAAAAGTTTCGCGACGATCAAGGCTCGGCGGGCAATGCCGAGGCCGCCCAGGCAGCGGGTAGCGCCATCATCGTCCTGGAACGGGAACATAACCCCGCGAACAATCGGTTTTTGAATCTTTTATGCGTGGTATCCATCAGCAAGCTTTTCCCGGCGACCGGGCCGGCAAATGAACCAATGAATGCCACGCCAGATACCGCTCCGGCGGCGGGAAATCCAGCTACGACAACTGAAGCCGAATAACCACGTTATCGATTGGCGGCGAATCCATGGCCGGTCTTGTTTTAAAAAAATGCAAAAATTTTCCGCCATTATCCTTGAATTAGCGAAACCAGCTTTGGCCAAGCCCGTCGAAAAATCCAGCCGGGAGGCGATCGCCGCCGCCTTGGTACTAGCCCATGTCGCCTGGAATCGGGTGGCCGATCCTTCAGGGAGTGATCAAGCGGGGCACTATCGAATCGTGCTGCAAGCGCTCGAACGGGAGAATCCCCAATGTTTGCGAGAACTCAAATCGCTCGATTTCGAAGTCCTGATCCGGAATATAATCGAGCAAAAGCATGCTCGTTACCCAACGGATAATCGAATCATCCGCGTTTGCGGCCTTACGGCCGAGGACAATGTGCGTGTCGAATGGAGTGATCCGCCCCGACATACCCAAAATTAAGACGGCCCAGCCGATCCCGGGAGGACAAAGGGACGCTTTGTCGATCCAGCGGGTTACCCTCAGCGATAAATCCGCCGCCGTGCTCCGGCTCAAGGTCAGCGCGCCTCCGGGAATTCTTGCGCGAGAATCATTTGTCAGGACGGGAGGTTTATGGCAAAAAGGGGCGCATGGAATATGAAGCGGTGATTGGACTGGAAACCCATGTCCAACTGAAAACCCAATCGAAAATGTGGTGCGGCTGCGCCAATGAGTTCGGCGCCTCGCCCAACACCCATGTCTGCCCGGTGTGTTTAGGGCTGCCCGGGGTGATGCCCGTGCCCAATGAGGAGGCGCTACGTCTGACCGCGCTGACGGGGCTGTTATTGAATTGCGAGATCACCGCTTACGCCAAATTCGACCGGAAGAATTATTTCTATCCGGACATGCCCAAAAACTACCAAATCACCCAATACGACCGCCCCTCAACCAAGAATGGCCTCGTCGAATTCGAATTTGAGGGTAAACTGGCCCAGGTGCGCATCAATCGCGCTCATTTGGAGGAGGACGTGGGCAAGAGCTTCCATTTCGACCGTCAGAGCGGACTGGATTTTAATCGTGCGGGGGTGCCGCTGCTCGAAATTGTGACCGAGCCGGATATCACCTCACCCGACATGGCCTACGCTTATCTGGAGGCGCTGAAAGAGATTTTGATTCATGGCGGCGTCAGCGATTGCGACATGGAAAAAGGCATGGTGCGCTGCGACGTCAATGTGAGTGTGCGGCCCATCGGCCAAAAAGAACTGGGCATGAAGATCGAGATCAAGAACATGAACAGCTTCAGCGGCGCGCGCCGGGCGCTGGAATACGAGATTCCACGCCAGATCGACACGTTGCGCCAGGGCGGCAAACTGGCCCAGGAAACCCGCCGTTGGGAGGATTCAACCGGCATGACTGAAATCATGCGCACCAAGGAAGAAGCGCACGATTACCGCTATTTCCCGGAGCCGGATTTGATGCCGCTGGCCCCCACGCCCGAATGGCTGGCCGCCGTGCGCGCCCGACAGGTCGAGTTGCCTCTGGCTAAAAAACGCCGACTGATGACGCAATATCAGCTCCCGGCTTCCGACGCCGATACCTTCGTAAACGACACCCCGCTGGCCCGGTATTTCGAGGCGGCCGCCACGGGTGCAAAAAACCCGAAGGCCCTGGCCAATTGGGTCATTAACAATCTGCGCGCCAAAATGGCGGAAGCGCAAATCACGCTGGCGGACCTCAAATTCCCGGCGGCGTCCATTTTGAGCCTAATCGAACTGGTCGATGCCGGGAAAATCAGCAGCAAAATCGCCCAGGAAGTATTCGCCGAAATGTTTGCCTCCGGGGAAACGCCGGAACAAGTGGTCACCCGCAAGGGATTGATCCAAGTAAGTGACACCGGAGCGATTGAAAAATTCTGCGACGAAGCCATCGCGGCTAATCCGCGCAGCGTGGCTGACTACCAGGCGGGCAAAGCGGCGGCTTTGAACTTTCTCAAAGGCCAGGTGATGAAACTTAGCAAGGGCAAGGCAAACCCGGGCTTGGCCGGCCAGGTGCTCGAACGAAAGCTCGCCCAGATTAAATAGGGATTATTTCATGCAAAAGTACGATGTGGTGGTGATCGGGGGCGGGGTGGTGGGGTTGGCGAGCGCATACCACCTCAACCAGAAGTATCCGCGCAAAAAAATCCTGGTCATCGAGAAGGAACGCGCCCTAGCCCAGCATCAAACCGGACGCAATTCCGGCGTCATCCATTCCGGCATCTACTACAAACCCGGCTCCCTCAAAGCCGTGAACTGCCGGAGTGGTAAGCTGGAGATGGAAGCTTTTTGCGCGCGGGAAAAGATCCCTTATGAAAAATGCGGCAAAGTCATCGCCGCCACTCGCCAGGACGAGCTGGAGCGGATGGAAAAGGTCTTCGAACGCGGCCAAGCCAACGGCGTGGCTTGCGAGAAAATCGATGCTCGGCGGCTGAAGGAACTGGAGCCGCACTGCGCGGGTATCGCGGGCATTCATGTGACGGAAACGGGCATCGTGAATTACCGCGCGGTCTGCGAACGGCTGGCCGCCATCCTGCGCGAGCGCGGCCAAGCCGTGCAAACCGGGCTCCCCGTGCGCGGCATTTCGGAACTGGCCCATGAAGTGGCTATCCGCTGCGACGGCGAAGAATTCCGGGCGCTCAACGTCGTCAACTGCGGCGGCCTCTATTGTGATCGCCTCGCCAAAATGGCCGGCTGCCGCATCGACGTTAAAATCGTCCCCTTCCGGGGCGAGTATTACCTGGTGAAACCCGAGGCGGAACATCTCTGTCGCAATCTCATTTACCCGGTGCCCGATCCGCGGTTTCCATTCCTGGGCGTGCATTTTACCCGCATGGTTTCGGGCCATGTGGAGTGCGGTCCCAACGCCGTACTGGCGTACGCGCGCGAAGGTTACCAGAAAACCGATTTCAATCTCCGGGAGATGGCCGAAACCCTCTTTTTCCCGGGCTTTCTGCGCATGTCGGCCAAATTCTGGCACGTGGGTATCGGCGAAATGTGGCGCTCTTTCAGCAAAGCCGCGTTCGTCAAAGCCCTTCAACGGCTTATCCCGGAGATTCAAGCCAAGCACCTGGAACCGGCGCCGGCCGGAATTCGCGCCCAGGCGGTGGCCCGGGATGGTTCGCTGTTGGATGATTTTCACATCATCGAGACCAGCCGCATCGTGCATGTGCTTAATGCGCCTTCACCCGCCGCCACGGCATCCCTGAGCATTGGCAGATCCATCGGGGAGCGGTTTGATAAGCGATTCGCAAGGTGAGCTGGCGGAAACTCGGGAGCAAACCTTAAACCCGGCGCAGAAATTTGAGATATGAATATTCCTAAAGACGCTCGCATTTACGTGGCGGGCCATCGCGGCTTGGTGGGTAGCGCCATTTGGCGGGAACTCGAACGCCAGGGGCACACCCGCTTGATCGGCAAAACCCGGCAAGAAGTGGACTTGCTCAACCCGGACGCCGTCGCGGCCTTTTTTGCCGCGGAAAAACCGGAATATGTCTTTATCGCCGCCGCCAAAGTCGGCGGCATTCAAGCCAACAGCACCCAGCCGGTGTCATTCCTTTACGACAACCTCCAAATCCAGAATCATTTGATCCATAACGCCTGGAAACATGGCGTAAAAAAGCTGCTGTTCCTGGCCAGTTCCTGCGTATATCCCAAGCTGGCGCCCCAGCCGGTGAAGGAAGAATCCCTGCTGACCGGCTTGCCGGAGCCGACTAACGAGTGGTACTCCGTCGCGAAAATCGCCGGCGTCAAGCTGTGCCAGGCCTTCCGGCGCCAATACGGCTGCGATTATATTAGCGCGGCGCCCGCCAACCTCTACGGCCCGAACGATAATTACGATCCCTCGCACTCGCACGTTTTACCCGCTTTAATCCGGCGTTTCCATGAAGCGGCCGCGCGCCGCGACCCGGAAGTCGCCTGCTGGGGCTCCGGCTCGGCGCTACGCGAGTTCTTGTACGTGGACGATGTCGCCCGGGCGTGCCTGTTTTTGATGCGGGAATACAGCGAGGAGCCCATCATCAACGTGGGCGGCGGCTCCGAAGTATCCATCCGCGAACTCACGGAAATCGTCAAAGAAGTGGTGGGCTATACGGGCGCCATCCGCTGGGACACCACCAAACCCGATGGCGCGCCGCGCAAACTTATGGATGGCTCCCGGCTGCTGGCCCTGGGCTGGCGGCCCGAAATCGGCTTACGCGAAGGCATTGCCATCGCCTACGCCGACTTCCGCGCCCGGTTTTGCCGTTAGAAGCTTGACCCTTGAAAACGGCGACGGCTAGTATTAATCGTTAAAACGATGTCTAATATCGGGTTCAATTGACAGACTAGAGCATTTCAGGAATTAATACCCAGGATTAGGAAACATAAGCAATGCGCGAAAAATTCTATCGAGCACTCCATCGCATCCGGCGAGTGGAGGAGAAAATCGCTGAAATCTATCCTTCCGATAAGATTAAGAGCCCAGTACATCTTTCCATTGGCCAGGAAGCGGTATCCGTGGGGGTCTGCGAAGCTCTAGCCCATGACGATGCTGTTTTTTGCACGTATCGCAGTCACGCCCCCTACTTAGCCAAGGGCGGGGATATGAAGAAGATGTTCGCCGAGATGTACGGCAAAGTCACCGGCAGCGCGGGCGGCAAGGGCGGATCGATGCATCTCATTGATCTCGAAGCTGGTGTGATGGGAGCTTCGGCGGTGGTAGGCACAACCATCGCTAACGCGGTGGGCTACGCCTACGCATTGAAATTCCAAAAGAGCCGGCGCGTCGTGGCTTGTTTCTTTGGTGACGGCGCGGTGGATGAGGGAGTGTTCCATGAAAGCATGAATTTCGCCGCTTTAAAAGGACTGCCAATCCTTTTCATTTGCGAAAACAATGGTTACGCCATCCATACCCATCAACGGTTACGGCAAAAAGTGATGGATATTTGCGGCCGCGCCCGCGCCTATGGAATTCCAGCGGAACGGATTGAAAACAACGATATATTCAGCATCCACGAAAAATCGCGACAAGCCGTGGAAGCCATGAGAGCGGGGCAGCCAGGACCGTTTTTCCTGGAGTGCATGACCTATCGATGGAAAGAGCATGTTGGTCCCAACACGGATTTTCAACTCGGTTACCGCGATGAAACGGAAGCCAAACCTTGGATCGAAACCGATACGGACCGTCTATTAGGCGAAAACCTGCCTGACGAAGCGCGCCAGCGCATCGAAGCGGAGATCGCGACCGAAATCAATAACGCCGTCCAATTTGCCGAGCAAAGCCCCTTTCCCGACGACAAGGAGCTTTTGACGGACGTTTTTGACCCTGTCAACGCCACCGAGTCATCCGCGCCGGTGGACAGGCGGTTAGATCGGTCGTTGACGTACGTGGACGCGTTGCGCGAAGCCGCCGATCAAGAACTGGCTTGCGATCCCTCCGTACTCGTTTTTGGGCTGGATGTGGACGACCCCAAGGCTATCCAAGGTTCCACTCGGGACTTGGCTCGCAAATATGGCCCGGAACGGGTGTTCGGCACCCCGCTCTCAGAGGATGCGATGACCGGCGCCGCCATCGGCATGGCCCTCGCGGGGTTGCGCCCAGTGCATGTGCATATTCGCATGGATTTCTTGCTGCTGGCCATGAACCAATTAGTCAATGTGGCCGCCAAGTACCGCTATATGTACGGGGGTAAAGCCTCGGTGCCGATCGTAGTCCGATCGATGATTGGCAAAAGTTGGGGGCAAGGGGCCCAGCATTCGCAAGGACTCTATTCGTTTTTCATGCACGTCCCAGGATTCAAAGTCGCGGCTCCGGCGACACCCTACGACGCCAAGGGTTGCACGATTGCCGCCATCCGCGACAATAACCCGGTCATGATGGTTGAACACCGGCTCTTATACTATCAAAAGGGGCCGGTTCCGACGGCCGACTACACCGTCATGCCCGGGAAAGCGCGGGTCACCGCGGCAGGTACGGACGTCACTTTGGTAGGCATATCCTATATGCAGATCGAGTGTTTGCGCGCCCGTTGCTACCTCGAGGACGCGGGCATTCAAGCCGAAATCATCGATCCCATCTGGCTAATGCCGCTGGACATCGACACCATGGTACGTTCCGTGCGCAAAACGGGCCGCTTGTGCGTGGTGGATAATGGTTGGCTCACTTGCGGCGCCAGCGCGGAAATTATTACTCAACTTGTGGAACGGCTGCAAGGCGAACGGGCTATCCAAGTGCGGCGACTGGGGTATGCGCCGACTACCTGCCCGACCACCCCGCCCTTGGAAAACTTGTTCTATCCCAACGCACGCACCATCGCAGCCGCAGCTTACCAGATGGTGAGGGGCCAATCCGACTGGATGCCCGCCGAGCGAAATGATTTAAAAGCCATCGAGTTCAAGGGTCCGTTTTAACACCAAACTTATGCAAACCAGCCCCCCAACTTCGATTCCAAACTTGGACTGGCCGCTGATGCGAAACAACATCACACGGACCGACCTGGATGCCTTGATCGCTTACCTGCAACAAGCCGACCCCATGTTAACCCAAGGGCAGCAGGTGCGCTCTTTCGAGCAAGAATGGTCCGCCTGGTTGGGCGTCAAACATAGTGTTTTTGTCAACTCCGGCGCTTCGGCCAATCTGTTGACCGTGGCGGCAATTCGGGAGACCTATGGACTGGGTGAAATCATCGTGCCCGCGCTGACTTGGGTGTCGGATATCGCCACTGTCATCCAAAATGGTTTTATCCCCGTTTTCGTGGATATCGATCCACGAACGCTGGGCATGGATATCGATCAAGTTCTATCCAAACTCACCTCGCGTACCAAAGCCGTTTTTCTAACCCACATCCTTGGGTATAACGCCCTCAGCCAACGGTTGATCGACGAGCTTGCCGCGCGCAATATTCCGCTAATCGAGGACGTCTGCGAATCCCACGGCGCCACCTTCAACGGTAAAAAACTGGGAAGCTATGGCTTGGCGTCGAATTTTTCGTTTTATTACGCGCACCACATGAGCACGATCGAGGGGGGCATGATTTGCACCAACGACGATGGGTTGTACGAGACCGCGCGCCTCCTACGTTCCCATGGCATGGTGCGCGAGGCGACTTCCGAGGATTTAAAGCGTTCTTACTGGAAGGGCTATCCGGATCTTAACCCCGATTTCATTTTTGCGTTCCCGGGATACAACGTGCGAAGCACCGAACTGAACGCCGTGCTCGGCCGCGCCCAGTTGAAACGGCTGGATGCGAACAACCTAATCCGGACCCGTAACTTGCGACTATTCCTTGAGCATCTGGATTCCGCCAAATACCGCGCCGATTTCGAATTGGCGGGCAGCTGTAATTACGCTTTCACCCTGATTTTGAAACACGCTGACGCCGCGCTGAACGAACAGGTGGCCGCCACTTTGAAACAAGCCCATGTTGAATTCCGCCGGGGCACGGCGGGCGGGGGGAATCATTTGCGCCAGCCTTACTTGCGCAAACTCCTCGGTGACCAGGAATTCGCGAAATACCCGGAAACGGATCACGTTCACTTTTACGGATATTATTTGGGCAATTACCCCGATTTGGAAATCGGCAAGATCCCCGAGCTGTGCGCGATACTTAATCAACTCTAAGAATGTCGCCGGGCGATACGCGAACCGGCCATCTTGAATTTTTGCACGATCTATGACTACCAAACACTCCGTGGATCTCCTCTTGATCAATCCCGCCAACCAGGCGCAGATTTACCAAGTGCTCGCCTCCAATTACTCGGCGATCGAACCGCCGGTTTGGGCGGGATTGATGGCCTCTTTTGCGCGGAAAAAAGGCTGTTCGGCGCGCATTATTGATGCTTGCGCCGAGGGCTGGGGGCCGGCCGAAGTGGCGCGGGAGGTGGCGGCCTGCAATCCGGTATTAACCGTGGTCGTGGTTTACGGTCAGCAACCATCAGCCTCGACGCAAGTCATGCCAGGCGCCCGGGCGGTATGCGAAGCGATCAAGGCGGCCGCGCCGGAACAGAAAGTATTGTTACTCGGCGGACATGTTTCGTCCTTGCCAGAGCGAACCCTACGGGAGGAAAAGACCGATTTTATCGCCACGGGCGAAGGCTTGCACACCTTGACGGATCTGGTTGCCGCCTTGAAAGCCAGCCCGGTGGACTTAACTAAAGTCAGGGGCTTAGGGTATTGGGATGATGGCCGACCGCGTTTCAATTCACCCGCTCCACTCGTCCAAAATCTGGATAGTGAAATGCCCGGTATGACATGGGATTTATTGCCCATGAAACGATACCGGGCGCATAATTGGCATTGTCTGGAGGACCTGAAGCGTTCGCCCTACGCGTCCATCTACACCACCTTGGGCTGCCCCTTCCATTGCTCGTTCTGCTGCATTCAGTCGCCTTTCAAAGAAGGCGAAAAAGCGGCGGGCATGAGTGAGAAAGCCAACAGCTACCGCATGTGGAGCCCGGAAGCGGTCGTTGATCAACTGGATATCCTCGTTAATCAATATGGAGTACGCAACGTCAAAGTCGCCGACGAAATGTTTGTGCTCAACCCTCGCCACGTTCTTCGCATCTGCGACCTTATCATCGAACGCGGGTACGACTTGAATTTCTGGGCCTATGCCCGCGTGGACACCGTCAAGGATGGCATGCTGGAAAAACTCAAGCAGGCTGGCTTCAACTGGTTGGCCTTCGGCATTGAGGCCGCCGACGCCCGCGTGCGCGATCAGGTGCAAAAAGGATTCGACCAGGAAGACATCGCCCGCACAATCGATAAGGTGCGCGCGGCGGGCATTTATGTCATCGGTAATTACATCTTCGGCCTACCGGAAGACGATTTGCGGACCATGCAAGCCACCCTCGACCTGGCTTTGGAGTTGAATTGCGAATTCGGCAACTTTTACAGCGCCATGGCGTATCCGGGATCCGACTTATACCGTGTGGCGATCAAGGAAGGCTGGGCACTGCCGGAAACCTGGTCGGGTTATTCACAACATTCCGTAGACACACTGCCTTTGCGCACCCAGCATTTGCCGGCGACGGAGGTTCTGCGTTTTCGGGATGAAGCTTTCCAAACGTATTACCGCAATCCGCGTTATCTGGAAATGCTCCGACAAAAATTCGGGGAGGAAACCGTCCGGCATATCCAAGATATGACGCAGCACAATTTGAAACGCAAAATCCTGGGAACCGCCTGAACACCAGTTTATCTAGCGCGCTAACTCGACTAAAAGCATGCCCGGCATCAGTTTAATTCTAACTTCCCACGATAAACCGTCCCTGGTCAAAATCGCTATTCAAAGCGTACTTGACCAGACCTACCAGGATTGGGAAGTCGTGCTGGTTGATAGTGGAGTGCTGTTAAACCAGGGTTTTTTCAAATATATCAGCGATCCGCGCATTAAAATCATCCCTTCAAACGAAACTCCGGAAATCACGCGCACGCATAACATGGCATCCTGGTGCTGCAACCGCATCATTAACTCCGGCCGGCTCAAGGGAGAGTTGATCATGTACCTGTGCGACGATGATTTGCTCTATCCAGAAGCGTTTCAAACTTTTTGGGACTACTACCTCGCCCATCAGCGTAAACCGCAGGCGATGTATTCCTCGCAAATCCTAGAGTTCATCGATGGCTCCGGGCGGGTCACGTTGCGCGGAGCCCGCTTTGCCGACCGGATGGCGGGCAAATTCTGCCGCGGTCGCCGCTTGCTCGGCGAAGTGGATTATTTGCAATTCTGCCATTCCGCGGCGATCCTGGAAAAATTCCGCGAAACCTATCATTCGACCGAATACCTGGCAGAAGCCAAAATTCACGCGGGCGACGCCGATGGTGTGTTCATGGAACAAATCGGGGCGTTAACTCCGATATATCCCATCGATAAAATCCTGTGCGTCAATCGCCGCGCGCCATCAAGCGTCAATTACCCACCAACCGCCTACAGTCTTTTTCATACGTGGATGTATTTTAGGAAAGAGGCGATAATGCATTTTATGCGCCGAGCGTTAAAGCGAAACAACGGCACACCTTAAATCAAAAAACTATGTTGCGTAAGCTTGCGAAATGCATTTGGGGATACTTCGCCCGAATCGAATGGCTCTGGAATTCTACGGGGTTCCGGCGGCTTTTATGGAAAAGCATTGCCCAGAAAGGGGAATTAAAATTTCATCAGCACAATGAGTTTAATTCCGATGAGGAGTTGCTGCGTAAACTCGCACCCGTTTTTGAACGCTACGGCTACGGTCCGGATGAATTCAACGGTAAGGTACTGGTCGACATCGGAGCCGGCTCCCATTTAGTCACTCGGTATTTTAAGGGCGCCCATATCATTGCCGTGGAACCGCTCGCGGACAAATACATGGCCACCATCAAATGGTGCAAACTGAAGCTGGCCAAAGAAGTTTACTCCGTGCCAGCCGAGGAACGGCTTGAAAAAGTGGTAGGCCGGGTCGACTTTGCGATCTGCAGTAATGTGCTCGATCATTGCTTCGATCCGCAAGCGGTCGTGAACAACATGTACGCTTACCTCAAACCCGGCGGGCGAGCTTGCATCGCGGTGGATTGTCATGAATATCGAGACCCCATGCACCAATTGTTGTTGAACGAGGAATCCCTAACGAAAATCATGCTCAATGCGGGCTTCAAAATCGAAAAACTTGTCAAGGGGCTGGGACCCGTTTTCGAAGGCGGGCGACAGGATTTCGGACACGGGAACACGCTGATTTTCCGGATGAACAAATAGCGGAGTCCGGGCGTGGCCGCCCTCTAGCACATGCG
This sequence comes from Verrucomicrobia bacterium UBA1319, assembly GCA_002306985.1. Taxonomy (GTDB): domain Bacteria; phylum Verrucomicrobiota; class Verrucomicrobiia; order Limisphaerales; family UBA1319; genus UBA1319. The sequence goes on along the minus strand of DBTJ01000019.1, from coordinate 12,450 downwards.
CATTGGCATCGTCACGGTCAGTTACCTGCCCCGGTTAGGGGGCGCGGTCACCCAGACCATTCTGCTGCATCGCTATCTATCCCAAAAAGGCCATCACGTCGAAGTGTTTTGCCCCGATCTCGAGCGCTCGGGCCAATTCCAAGAGGACGGCATCACCGTCAATCGCGTCCGCCACTCTTTGGCGAAAAATTTCTACACCAATTTCGCCCGTTTTTTCATCATGTGGGCTTTGCGTAGCGCGGTGCAACGGCATCGGCGCGACTTCGATGCCTTCATCACCCCTGAATTCAATATCGGCCCCTTGAGTCTATGCCTGACTTTCGGCACGAAAAAAGTGGGGATCTATGGGGCCGATCTGACTTTCGAGAGCGTAAATATTAGTCGCTCGCAAATCATTCCTTATGCCCAGGTGCTGGAGCCCTCCCCCTCGGCCACCGGCTGGGTGAATTTCCTGCTGATCAAACTGCTCTACGGCTTGCAGACATTCATGTGCCGCCGACTGGATCATGTCATCGCGCTTAATCCGGCGGATACGCGGCGCCTCCGTCGCCGGACTCCCCACGTATCGCAAATCCCCTGCCTGATCGCGCCCAGCGCGATTTCCCCAGCGTTGGCCACCAAGCCGAAACGGGAACCGGAAATCGCCACCATCATAGGGCGCGCCGTAAGCTGGAAGAAGATCGACGAAAGCATCCAAGTTGCCCTGGAGATTAAAAAGTCCTTTCCCCACCTGCAAATCCACTACTTTGGGACCGGGCCGGAAATGCCGCGAATTCAAGCCGGTTACTCCCGCGATATCACCATCCATACCGATCTGAAAAATACGCAAATCCTGGAATGGCTGACGAAATCGGACTTGACTATCAACATGTCCGAATATGAAACCTTTTGCATCGCCAACGTGGAGGCCATGTTCAGCCGCAGTTTATTGCTGGTTAAACCGCTTCCGGAATACAGCGATTATCTCGAGGACCGCCGCAATTGCTTCGCAATGTCCTTCCCGCCCGCGCCAAAGGAGATCCAACAAGTGGTCGATGCATTTAAATCCGGCGGCATAAAAGCCCAATTGGACGCGGCCCAACAAACCGTCGTGGAGAAAATGGACATCCGCCGCACCAGCGATCAAATCGAGGCGTTGTTAGCGGCGGTAGCGCAAGCGTAAGGCTCCTGTCCGCCGATCAATCCCGAACTAATGGGATCGCGTGGAAACCCGCGGCATACTGCTCGGTCATAGGGTAGACCTCGCTTTCCGGCGACCCTTTGTCTACCCAACGGCGTGGCGCGCTCGGGCAAAAGGCCCTTCTTCGCTCACTCGCGCCTTACCGAGCAGCCCAATTGCTCGCAAAAATTGTGTATCCTTTCCCATTGGACTGGCCTGCTTTTCGGCGCCGCCTAGCGCTTTTCCGGATGGTGTTCCGCCTGACCTTTTGGTAAGCTGGCCCATCATGAAATCGCTTACCGAACAACTATGGTTTGAGGTGCCGAGCCGCCGTGGCTTCGTCAATATCACCCCAACAGTGGAAGACCTGGTTCAAAAAAGTGGCGTTCAGGAAGGCCTTTGCCTGGTCAACGCCATGCACATTACCGCCTCCGTTTTCATCAACGACAACGAAAGCGGTTTGCATCATGACTATGAAGTCTGGCTGGAAAAGCTCGCGCCGCATGCTCCCACCTCGCAATACCAGCACAACCGCACCGGCGAGGATAACGCCGATGCCCACATGAAACGCCAAATCATGGGCCGGGAGGTCGTGGTCGCTATCACTAAAGGCCGACTCGATTTCGGACCTTGGGAGCAGATTTTTTACGGAGAATTCGATGGTCGCCGGCGCAAGCGGGTCTTGGTGAAAATCATTGGCGAGTAATCCCTCGGACCCGCCGGTTTTCCACCCGTTTTGACGAGCTGGTTCCCACTCGAACACGCGTTATGCTTGAACGTTTTCTACCAAAAGAAAACAATTGCCTCTTCAAGCGATCCTTCTAAGATGGAAACCAATCCAACAATCTTGAGTAAGCCATGAAACCACAGAGTCATTCCATCCATCGGCGCGATTTCATCAAACGCAACCTAGCCGCCACGCTGGCGATATCGGCGTTCCCCACCCTCATTCCCGCCACAGTCCTAGGCCGGGAAGGCGCGGTGGCGGCGAACAGCCGGATCGTGATGGGCTGCATCGGCACCGGACCGCAAGGTCGCGGCGTAATGGGGAATTTTCTGGCGTTACCGGAAGCGAAAGTGGTGGCGATCTCGGATTTGATCCCAGCGAATCGGGACGAGGCCCTGGGCCAAGTGAAAAACGCCTACAAGAACGCCGATTGCGCGTTTTATCCCCATTACGAGGAGTTATTGGCGCAAAAGTCCATCGACGCCGTGTTAATCGCCACGCCCGATCACTGGCACGTACCGGTCGCGGTGGCCGCCGCGCGAGCCAAAAAGGACATGTACCTGGAAAAACCCATGGGACTTTCGCTTGAAGAAGACCAGTTGTTGCGCCGGGAAATCGCGACAAACGGGCGCGTCTTCCAATTCGGCACGCAACAACGGTCGAGCAGCCAGTTCCGCCTGGCCTGCGAACTGGTCCGCAACGGGCGCATCGGCACTTTGAAACAGATCGAGGTCTGGGGTCCGGCCAGCCGTCCTGGCGGCCCCACTCAAGGCATTCCCGCGCCGGCGAACATTGATTACGACCGCTGGCTAGGTCCGGCGCCCAAACAAGATTATACCGATGGCAAGTGCTTCGACACCCCCACATCCTGGAAGACTTGGTGGTACCATTACGATTATGCGCTGGGGTACATCGCGGGATGGGGAATACACCCCCTGGACATCGCCAATTGGGGCCATCCGGAAATGATGAAGGGGATCATGCAAATCGAGGGCAAAGGCGTATTTCCGAAGGCTGGGGCCTGTAATACGTCCACCGATTGGGATGTTCATTTCCAGTTTGCCGACGGCGTTCGCCTGCGGTATCGCTCCCGTCCCAACCAGAATAAAACGCCGGACCCCATGAGTGACATCGACGATCTGCGCCAGAAATTCGGCGGTCTCTCGGACCATGGCACCGCCTTTATCGGAACGGAAGGCTGGGTGGTAGTGGACCGCAATATGATTCGCACCTCGCCGGAAAAACTAGTCGAGGAGAAATGGGGCGCGAATGACCTGCGGCTCATGGCTAGTTCCAACCATGCGCGCAATCTCCTGGAGGCGGTCCGCACCCGCGGGGCGACGATTTGCCCGATCGAAGAAGCCTTCCACGCGGATGCGCTATGTCACTTAAGCGATATCGCCTCACGGCTGGGGCGCCCGTTGCATTGGGATCCGGCGGCGGAAAAGTTCTTAGACGACGAGGAAGCCAACCGGCGTCTGGCTTTGCGTTCCACCCGCGAGCCCTGGCGGGTTAAAAGCTGACGGCGGCCCGCGCATAAAGCCCCCGTTTATCCGCCCTGGATATCCGGCCCGATTTAGGGTTGAAACCCCAGGTTCAGCCCGTAAGATGACGACATGACTTGGTTGAAATGGCTATGCCTTGGAGCATTGATCTTGGGTCTTCGCGTTGATGCGCAAGCGGGGAGTCCCCGGATCTTAAAAGTGTTGCCCCAGTACTTGGATTTGCAGGGGCGTCACTCCCTTTCGCCCAGCTTGTATGAGCGCGATGCCTATCAGGCCTTGCTGCGCAAAAATCCCGCCCGTTGCTCCGGCATACGCTATGCGGTGCAGTGGAAAGCTCGGGGAATGTCGACCGAAGGCATGACCGTGCGCATCGAACTGCGAACGGGGAACAAAAACGACGTCAAACCGCTCGTCAAAGAACAGCCCATCGGGCACAAGGGAGTTTTCAGCCACTGGTCCAACGTCATCATCGATGGGGATGCTTTCAAAGAAATGGGCGAAGTGATCGCTTGGCGGGCCACACTCTGGCAGGAAGGAAAGCAAATCGCCGAGCAAAAATCTTTCCTGTGGTAAACGATCGGCAGCGTTTTCTCCAGGCTTGCGCCCGCGACGCGGTGGACCGCCCGCCCATATGGATGATGCGACAAGCCGGGCGCGCCCTGCCCGAATACCGCGCCTTGCGCGAAAAGCACTCTTTCCTGCAGCTGGTCCAAACCCCTGATTTGGCCACCGAAGTCACCCTGCAACCCATTCGGCGTTTTGGGTTCGACGCGGCCATTTTGTTTAGCGACATCCTCGTTATCCCTGAAGCCGTGGGACAAAGCTACCAATTCCGGGACGGCGGCGGCGTCAACATGGCATTCCCAATCCAATCCTCCAAAGACACCGCTAAATTATGCTGGGAGGGAGTGCCAGACCGGCTCCAATATGTGGCGAAAGCGCTGCGTCTGATCAAAAAGGAGCTCCACGGGCAAACGGCGCTCATCGGTTTTGGCGGCTCGCCTTGGACCCTGGCCAATTTTATGGTCGAAGGGGGTAGTTCGCGAGCCTTCACCCAAGCGTTGGCCTGGCATCAGGCGGACCCGGCCGGATTAGAGCAATTTTTAGATCAGCTTGCCGGGGTACTCATCGAGTATTTCAAAATGCAAATCGAAGCCGGCGTGGATGCCCTGCAAATCTTCGATAGCTTGGGATACTGCGCACCCGTCGAGCAATACGAGCAATTATCGACGCGCTGGATCGCCAAAATCGTCCACGCATTGCCTAAAACCACGCCGATCATTGTCTTTGGGCGCGCCCCCCAAACCCACCTAACGAGTTTGATCGCGACGAGCAGCCCGGTGATCGGCATCGACCACACCGTGAATATTCGCGAGGCGCTAGCCGTCATACCTCCATCCGTCGCCATGCAAGGCAATCTGGATCCCTCGGCGTTGCTCGGCACAGCGGAAACGGCGCGGGCGTCGGCTAACCGACTGTTGGAGGCCGTGCATGGGCGCGAGGGTTACCTGTTCAATTTGGGCCACGGGTTATTGCCTGCGACTCCAGTTGAAAACATTGCCGCAGTGGTGGACTGTGTAAGGAATTATCGATGGGGAAAATAGCAGTCGATCTGGCGCTGATCCAGAAATACAACGTTCCGGGGCCGAGGTATACCTCCTATCCCACGGCGCCCCATTTTTCGGAGGCGATCGCCTGGGAACAAGTGGAGCCGAAGGTGCGCGAGAATAACGAAGCGGATCGCGACTTATCGCTCTATTTTCACCTGCCCTTCTGCCAAAACTTGTGCTGGTTCTGCGGCTGCAACACGGTCATCACCCACCAGCAGGATAAAAGCGCCATTTACGTCGAATACCTAAAGAAGGAAATGGCCATGTTGGCGCCCCGGCTCAACCCCCGGCGGCGGGTGGGCCAATTGCACTTCGGCGGAGGTACGCCCACCTTTCTTTTGCCCGATGAACTGCGCGCCATCGGCGGGCTAATCCACCAGCATTTCCAATTTTCGAACACCGCCGAAGCCGGGGTCGAAATCGATCCTCGCGGAGTAACCCGGGATCACATCAAAGCACTGCGCGAAATTGGTTTCAACCGGGCCTCCATGGGCGTGCAAGATAACAATCCGGTGGTCCAAAAAGCGGTGCATCGCATCCAGCCTTTCGAGCTAACCGCGCGCACGGTGGATTGGCTGCGCGAGGCGGGGTTTATCTCGCTGAACATCGATCTCATCTACGGACTGCCCTATCAAACCGTCGATTCGTTCGAACGCACGCTGGATGAAATCCTCACCCTGAAGCCGGACCGGTTCGCCATTTTTAATTACGCCCATGTGCCGTGGCTGAAACGCAGTCAGCGCGCGTTTAAAACCCTGCCCACGCCCGAAGTCAAGTTAGGCTTGTTAAAACTCTCCATCGAGAAGCTCGCCGCCAATGGTTATGTTTACATTGGCATGGACCATTTCGCGCGGGAGAACGACGAATTAGCCGTGGCCCAGCGCAACAAATCGCTCCAGCGGAACTTCCAAGGCTACAGCACGCATGGCGGGGCGGATATTTACGCCTTCGGGATCTCCTCCATCTCCCAGACCGATAGCGTTTATTGGCAGAACCAGAAAGATTTGCCCAAATACTATGAGGCGCTCGACACCGGCGTTTCGCCCCTCGCCAAAGGATATCTCTTGTCCGCGGACGACCGTATCCGGCGCCAGACTATCATGCGGCTCATGTGCGACTTGGAACTGGATTACCCGGCGATGACGCGTTTGCTGAACGTGGATTTTCCCGCTTACTTTGCGCCGGAACTAGCCTCCCTCAACGACCTGGTGGCGGACGATTTGCTTGTCTTCACCCCGGCGGGATTGAAAATCACCGAGACCGGGCGCCTGCTGATCCGTAATATCGCCATGCGATTCGACGCTTACTTGCGGGCCAGCCAAGACCGCCAGTTCTCCAAGACAATATGAACAGCGTTGCCATCATTGGCGCGGGCATCACCGGATTGACGGCGGGGTTTCGCCTGCATCGACTGGGCGTGCCGGTGACCGTTTACGAATCGAGCGACCACGCGGGAGGCGTCATCCGCAGCTTGCGGCAAGACGGCTATTTAGCCGAGTTCGGCCCCAACACTTTGCTCGATACGTCGCCCAAAATTCGGGAAATCATTCGCGAGGCGAATCTGACGAACCGATTGATGCATTCGGACCCCAAGGCCTCGAACCGCTATCTGGTGCGCTATCGCAAAACCATCGCCGCCCCCTCTACCCCGGCAGCCTTTCTCACCTCCGAGCTTTTCTCCCCGGCGGCTAAATTTAAATTGTTCCTCGAACCGTTCAAGCCGCGCTGGCATAACGCCTACGAGGAAAGCGTCGCGCAATTCGTGCTGCGACGGTTGGGCCAGGAGTTTCTGGATTACGCCATCGACGCGCTAGTGGCGGGCATTTACGCGGGCGACCCCGCCCAGCTTTCCGTGATTCACGGTTTTCCCAAGCTTTACGCGCTGGAACAAAAATACGGCTCCATGATTAAGGGCCAAATCCTGGGCGCGCGAGAGCGCAAGCGCCGGGCGGAAACCTCCAAACAGGACGCGCAAAAGCTATCCTTCGACGAAGGCTTGCAGGTGCTGCCCGAAACGCTGGGCCACCAACTGGGGAACGCCTTGCGACTGCGTCACTCTATCACCCTAGCGCGCGCGGAAGGCAACGCGTGGGTCGTGTCCTTTGATTCCCCCCAGGGACCGGGCGAACGGCGCCATAGCGCGGTGCTTTACGCCGGCAATGCGTATCGCCTGGCGGACCTGAAAATCGGCGGCGTAACCACGCCTGATTTAAAACTCTTCTCCCGCATCGATTATCCCGCGGTCACGAGCATTGTCCTGGGATACCGTCGGCAAGATGTGGCGCATCCCTTGGATGGCTTTGGCATGCTGATTCCTAAAATTGAAAAGTTCAACATCCTCGGCACCCTCTTTTCCTCTTCGCTATTTCCCAACCGCGCGCCGGCGGGCCATGTCACCCTCACGAGCTATGTGGGTGGACGCCGCCAGCCGGATTTAGCCACGAAGGAAGCGGCGGAATTATACCGGCTGGTGGACGCCGATTTGCGGGTGCTTCTAGGGGTCACCGGGCAGCCCACTTTCCGCAATTGCATCCACTATCAGCGGGCCATCCCGCAATACGAGGTGGGATACGGACAATTCAAAGCGGCCATGGACGATTTGGAAAAAAGTGCGCCCGGCTTCTTTATCGCCGGCCATTTCCGCCACGGCATTTCCATGAGCGATTCCCTCGTTTCCGGATACGATGTGGCGGACCGCATCAACCAATGGCTGGCTAACCTTAAGGAGGCGTAAATGAGCAAAACCGGAGTGTTGCTGGTCAATCTGGGTTCGCCCGATTCGACCTCCGTTCCCGACGTGCGACGTTACTTGCGGGAATTCCTCATGGATGGCTGCGTGCTCGACACTCCCTGGCTTCAGCGATTCCTGGTGGTGAACCTGTTCATCTTACCGTTTCGACCGGCTAAAACCGCCGAAGCCTATCGCAAAATCTGGACGACGGAAGGCTCCCCGCTCGTCGTCTCGAGCCGCCATTTAAGTGAAGCCATGCGGCAGCGTCTGCCCTGCCCCGTGGCTCTAGCCATGCGCTATCAGAACCCTTCGATCGAACAAGGTCTCCGGGAATTGCTGGCGCAAGGGGTGGAACGGGTTTTCGTCGCCCCGTTATATCCGCAATACGCCCTTTCGTCCACGGCGACAGTGAATGACCGCGCGCGCGAAGTGTTAACCGCGCTTGCCCCCGGAATGGAACTGCAAACGCTGCCGCCCTTTTTCGACCATCCTCTTTATCTCGACGCCCTGGCGAAAAGCGCGGAACCGTACCTGAAAAAAGATTTTGATCATCTGTTGTTCAGTTTTCATGGTTTGCCGGAAAGACACCTACGCAAGACGGATCCCACAGGCTGTCACTGCCTCGCAAAGCCGGATTGCTGCGCGGGCAGCCACCCCGCCCATGCCACCTGCTATCGCGCCCAGGCATTCAAGGTCGTGTCGGCATTCGCCAAACGGCATCAATTGCCGCCTGAGAAATACTCCATCGCCTTCCAATCAAGGCTGGGACGCGACCCCTGGCTCAAACCATATACCGACTTGGAACTAGTCACCTTCCCGAATCGCGGGGTGCGCAAGCTGCTCGTTATGTGCCCCGCCTTCGTGGCGGACTGCTTGGAAACACTGGAAGAAATCGGCCTGCGCGGACGGGAATCTTTCCTCGAAGCGGGCGGGAAGGAATTAACCCTCATCCCCTGCTTGAACGAACATCCCGCTTGGCTGGACGCTTTGGAGAAAATCCTGCTCACCCATGTGAATACGGGCGCGGACTGAAGTAATTTCCGAACGCCTACTCAGCTTTTCCCGGCGCGCGAACTGCGCGGCGGGGGATTGCGCAATAGTTTGTAAATCCATCCCTCCAAAGGCCGCAATGGCCGTAGCCAAGGATAGATCGGCGTATAAAAAAGACGCAGCCGAAGCACGGATAAAAACATCACCAGCGAGGTTCGCAAATAGGTGACCTTCGTGCCCACCTTATCGGTCCAGTCCACCGGCGCCTCGACGATCACACAGCCTGCGCGCTTGAGCGCGTATAGCAAATTGACATCGAACGCCATGTCCGCAATCAGCAATTGGTCATGGATCTGAAGCACCGCCGATTGTCGCAGCACTTTGGCGCCGCATTGAGTATCCAAAATATCCATCTGAAAAAATGCCTGCACGATAAAATGGAATACTTTGCTGGCAAATTGGCGATGGGTCGGCTGCAACTGGTGAATCACCGCGCCGGAAATGCGGCGGGAACCCACCACGCAATCCGCACCCTCCGCGCGCGCCACCAAGGAAAAAAACGACTCCGGACCGGTCGCGCCATCGGCATCCACATACCCAATCAGATCGCTCTGCGTGGCCAAACGCAACCCCTCGATTAGCGCCCCGCCTTTGCCAACCCGGTCTGGTATAACCTGCCAGCCAATAAAATCATAATCCGCGGCGGTTTTTTGGACTACTTCCAAAGTGTGATCGCTGCACCCATTGACCACGACCACTAACCGGCATTTACCCGGATAATGCTGGCGCACATAATCCGCGTAACTTCGCAACGTGGGTCCGATGCGAAATTCCTCATTATGCGCCGGTATGAGCACTAAAACCGAAGGCTGGGTCATAGGAGTTGCGCAACCGCGCAAAAACGCCCTCCGCAAATTCCATGAAAAGCCCCGGCTCCAGTCAACCATTGAAGCCGGATCAAACCGGATACACCCGTTGCATTGGCTTTTTTCATCATGCGGTCACAAGAATGTATATTAAGCTTTCCTCTTTATTTGCCAAGGCAAGAATCGGAGCTCTCCATGCTAGCCGTCAGCGCGCTCGAAGCTGCTTGTCCACGCCCGGTTTCAAGAAACCGCCTCCGGTGGTGGCCCGGGCGGCGCCTGGCGGAAACGCAAATCCGCCACGCATTCCACATGCTGGGTTTGGGGAAACATATCCAACGGCGTCACCGCGACCAATTCGTACACCCCATCCCGGCATAACAGATTCAAATCCCGCGCCAAGGTGGCGGGATGGCAGGAAACATAAATAATCTGCGCCGGGCCAGCGGAACGCAATTGGCTCAAGCTCTCCGGCTTGCACCCCGTGCGAGGCGGGTCGAGCAAATACGCCGTCCGCCCCGCCGGGAAACGCCGCAACAACGCCGGCAAAACCTCTTCGGTCTTGCCCTCCAGATAATCCCCGTTGGTTATACCCCGGCGGCTTTGATTACGGCGAGCCGCATGGACGGCCATACGATCATACTCCACCCCGGCAAACGACTCCACTTGTCCCGCCAACTCCAAACTAAAAAATCCCACCCCGCAATACGCGTCCACCAAATAGCGAGCGCCGCTATTGCGAATGCACTCGCCAGCCACACGGATCAATTCCGGCAATAAGAAAAAGTTGTTCTGAAAAAACGTATCCTTACCCACCTCCCAACCTTCGGGATAAGCCCTCAACACCACTTTCAATCCGCCTTTCGGGGGCGGATTCGCCCGCGCGCGCTTGATTTGTTCATTGACCTCCGGCATGGCTATGGCGCAATCCTCCACATCAACCACCAGCCCACTGTTCTCTTGCAAGAACCCCAGATTCAATGCCTGCCGTGTCTTATCCCACTGGGAGCGAATCATAATCCGATTGCGATAGCCATAGGGTTGTGGACAAGCAACCACCGGCGCTACAATGCTCGGCGCGAATTCGCCAATCCGTTCGAAAATATCCGCAATTTGCTTGTGTTTAAGCCGCAGCTGGGCGGGATAACTCAAATGCTGGTATTGGCAGCCGCCACACGCGCCGAAATACCGGCATGTCGAGGGCACCCGCTCGGGCGAAGCAACCAATACGTCCAGGCATCGCGCCCGGCCGAATCGCTTTTTGAGCTCCGTCACCTCCGCGCGCACTTTCTCCCCGGTATTCACAAAAGGGATAAACAGGACGAAGTCAGATAGCCGCGCTACGCCTTCGCCTCCGAAAGCGATATCGCAGATTTCCACCTCAATGACATCTCCCACCCGTATCGACAGATTATTGGCCTCAATTGTCATGCAAATCCCATTCCATTCGCCAGCCTAGCTGCGTGAAAACCGACAATCTAGCCAGTCGACCAACGATGTCCAACTGTTTATAAAACGGATCGCGAGGCACCCCGCGAAAAAACGCCAGCGTAGGCCTGCATAAAGTGTACCGCCAAGACAGTCGGATAAAATACATTTCATGGACAGATATTTGGCTGCCCGGCTAGGCGCGAACGAGGGAAGATGCCCCCAGCGACCTCTGACCGAGTGAGCAACGTCGCCGAGCGGCGAAAGAGCCGATCGGAAGTATATTCTATCCTACCGTCTTGGCAGTAAGGCTGCGAACCCACGGACAATCATCCTCAATCACCCACTCCGGGACTGGTTGCGCCTATATCTTATCGAGTTGAATTTGGCCGCTTCCAACCTTACTCTCTCTTGGATGATAGCTTTGATCGATTACGGATCCGGTAATTTGCGAAGCGTGGAAAAAGCGCTGCTCCACGTGGGAGCCGAGGTGCGTCTAGCCACGCGCCCGGAAGAATTGAAGCATGCGCAAGCCGTCGTATTGCCCGGCGTCGGCGCGTTTGACGACTGCCTCCATGCCCTGGCCAAACAAGAACTGCTGCCCGCCATAAAAGCTTTCATCGCCAGCGGCCAACCTTTTTTGGGAATCTGTGTGGGCTATCAAGCGCTCTTTGAAAAGAGCGAAGAATTCAACAGCCACCAACCGGGACTAGGAATTTTCGCCGGAAAAGTGATTCGTTTTCCCAATGATCCCAGCTTAAAAGTGCCGCAAATCGGCTGGAACCGACTCCAAATCGCTCGTCCGGATTGTCCGCTTTACAAGGGGATTTCGGATGGCAGCTACGTATATTTTGTGCATAGCTACTATCCCGAGCCGGTGGCCCCATCCATCATCGCCACCCGCACCGAACACGGAATAACGTTCGCCTCGTCAGTTTGGAAAGACAACGTGTTCGCCACGCAATTCCATCCGGAAAAAAGCCAGCAAGTCGGGCTGCAACTGCTGAGTAACTTTGTTGAGTTTGCCAAACGGTGACGAATCGACAAACTCACCCGAAGGCGCGGACCTTAAGATCGCGCAGGGCGTTAAGCCCGAGGGCGGAGAGGATACGGATTGGACGGGCGCCATCCCGGCGTTTGGGGCTGAACTGCTCGCGATGTTGGACGAATATCTCGTTCACGAAAGCCCGAGTGCCGAGCGCCACGCCATCGGTCAGGTGACGCACCCGCAAGCGGAAGATTTCTCCCAAGCTCAATTGACCGCCTTGCGTGAGTATCCGCTTGATTTGCTCCCGAGTCAGCGCCGTTTTACCACTCTGATGGACCGCGCCGGCCCCCACCAACAGTCGCACCCGATAAGCCGCCGCGCATTCCGACCAATTCTTCCAACGGATCAACTCAGGCGCAGCCGGACGGGAATGAGCCATCGCCGGCACC
>DBTJ01000200.1 GCA_002306985.1 Verrucomicrobia bacterium UBA1319 | reverse complement strand
GGCGCGAACGAGGGAAGCCGCCCCCAGCGGCCTCTCACCGAGTGAGCAACGCCGCCGGGCAGCCAAAGGGCGGTCAGAAAATGTAGGGTATCCTACGGATTGATCAGTAAGCGCCGAATCAAGCGATGGAACTTAATTTAAGGGTAAACTGCCGGCGCTATTTTCGCCTGCCTCATTGGAAGCGGGCGATCATCGCATCCAACCACCTTATCGCAAAAATAATGAGCTTTCGATTTTCATGCAAATGCGCAAGCCGCGCCTCGAAGATCTACAATGCCTCGCCCTGGCCTAGAAAAAGACTTTAGAAAAGCCGAAGTGCGAACATCTTGCCTGAAAACTTAGCCCCGTGGATACCCCAGGTTGCACCTTCGATGAAAAACTCTACGCACCGCAAAACAAATCTGATGGTGACGACGGCCATCGCCATGAGTCCGAATTCGATAACTCGCCGTTTTAAATCGCTAGCTTAGACTCGCGCACCGGGAGCCGCTGTGTTTCTCCCCGTCGACCGTCACCTGGGGAAACAGGGCGAGATATCCCAAACCGGACACGAACAGAGCTCTAGCCTGGTAGCCGAATAGCCTGCAGTCACCTTGGTTGGATCCGCGCATAAACCCATCGCTGATAATAACTGGCGGCGGAAATCAACCGTGTGCTGCTTTATCGTTTAAGCTTTGAGATTTGAGGCTGAATCCTGATTAGTGCGATCACGCGTTTGGAAGCTAAGGATTTGCGAGCGATGGCACCCATGACAGGACAAGAAGAACGCGTTTTCAACCTATCCCGAACACCATAGCTACCGCTTAAAAATTGAAGATTTCAGTTGCTTTGAGCGCACTATATCCTAGAATACTAAGCGGTAAGAGATAACATGAAGAGACGCGGCTGCCATGACCGGCGCGAAGGACGCACCGGAATGGTGGTTTGTCGCGCAATTCGAGAGGAGCAAGAAAGCTTTGAACGCGGATTATTGTAAACAAGCACTGGAAAAGGTTATCAACCCGAACATCCTGGTGAACGTTGTTTCACGCCGGGTACGCCAGTTGAGCTCAGGCGGTGGCGGCAGCAGCCGACCGTTAATTCAGGAATGCGCCGGCATGGGCTGGGCGGATATCGCCTTGTTGGAAATTGCCACGGGCAAACTTGGCTGGGAGATGTTGGAAGATACTGAGGCGGCTGATATGGCCGCGAAAAAACGTAAAAAACCGTAGTGTATAAGGTAGACAGGCAACCGGGCATCCCACGGGTTGCCCCGCCGCAAAGCCAGCGGTTTTCAATGGCCCGCGCAGGGTCGGCAGGCGGGCCGCACGGACGCTCTAACAGCGCCAGTCATGGCTGATATTCTTTCCAATTCCAAGGCCCGGCGGGATTATCATATCCTGCAAACCGTTGAGACGGGCATCGTTTTGCGCGGGACGGAAGTCAAAGCGTTAAGGGCGGGCCTTGGCCAAATTCGCGACGCCTTTGCCCGGGTTGAAAACGGCCAAGTATTCCTCCACAACGCGCACATCGACGAATACGCCTTTGGCAACCAACAAAACCACAAGCCTACCGCGCCTCGCAAATTGCTTTTGCACAAATCGGAAATCCGCAAACTTGCCGCCCAGTGTGAAGTCAAAGGCAACGCGTTGTTCCCCCTTTCCTTCTACTGGAAAAACGGCAAAGTCAAAGTCGCTTTGGGACTAGGCAAAGGGAAAGCCGATTTCGACAAGCGCGATGATATCAAACAGCGCGAAAATGATCGGGAACTTCGCCGCGTGGCGATGAGGCATTTTTAGCGAGCGCCTGGGAAATTTAATTATCTCGCGTTCACCCATCCGCGCGGCATGACCGGGCATTTCACCCCCCGCGATTAGCCACACCGTTTTTCAAGTCACTCAACGTACAGCACGGCGCCCGCGTTTAACTTTACCCGCGCGAGACGTAATTTTTTCTCACCTGGCAACGCAACCGTTTCCAGCTCTGTGGTTTCCCCAACTGTATTCGTCAGTTTCACCCGTTTAACCGTCACTTTGAGTTCGACGGTGGCAGCTTGTTTCGGATTCCACACCGCAATCAAGGAACGTTGGTTATGCCCAGGCTCGACAAAGCGAAACGCCAGATTGCCGACGCCCGCGTCAACCGGACCTTCATACCGCAAACCATCCAGCAAGCTCGTCATGGTGCGATAGGCCAAATATGCGGCCTTAGGCTGGTTATCCTGACGCAGAATCCCCATATTATGCTCAAAATAATAAGGATCATCGCCGTCGTTGCGGAAATCGTACCAAAAGGTACGTGGCTCGACCCCGGAAACGATGGAGCTTAAATAGACGCGCGCGATCAGTTCAGCTTGGGTGCGTTGGCTATTGGCTGCGAAGTCTTGCCGGTAGAAGGGGTGCGTCGCATGGGTGGCCCACCCCATTTCCGTAAGCCAAACCGGCCGCCGCTTACCATCGGGCATGCGCGCGAGATCGGACACTTTTTTCAAGTCGGCAATGAAAGCGGAGTCGTCGAAATGCGTCCGGTATGGATGAATCGTCAAAATATCGAACGGCGTCTGGTGTTTGAGCATCCATTCGATATATTCGTAGTCGATCTGCGAGGTGGACAACCCCAGTACCTGACAATCCGGGTCGATGTCCTTGAGCGCCCGATAGCTCTTGGTTAACAGTTCCGCGTATTGCTCCTTGGTTCCCTGCCAGAAGAAAATATTCGGCTCGTTCCAAATCTCCCAATGCTTGATTTGGCCGTGATACCGGGTCGCGAGCGCCCGTAGAAAGCTCACGTATTGGTCAATGCCTTCCGTGGTATACGCTTTGGCCCAACCAGGCCAGTAAGCCACGATCGGATAAATCGTTATGCCATGTCGCCGAGCGCAGTCGAGCAAGCGATCCGTGTAATTCCATTCGAAATGCCCGGGCTGGGTTTCGATGTTGCCCCACCCAAAATCTTCCCGCGACCACTTGACTCCAGCCTCCTGGGCGCGTTGCGCCACAACTTCCATTTCTTCCAAGCCATACCGGCAAAGATAGACCCCCATGCCAAATGGCGATTCGGGCCGCAACTGCGCGGACCCTTTGGTGGGGGGCGGCTTAAGCCAGTAAGCCAGCGCCTGGCAAGCTTGTTGGTTTTCCGCCCGCAACTCGAATTCGGCTTCGGCAAATTGCCGTTTACCCTTAAGCGCGTCGGACTTGATCTCCAACGTGGTCTTCGCCCCGAGAATCGGCAAAATAACCGGCTTACTCCCCGCTTCCAAAACGTTATTATTCCAGTCCCGAAACGTCCATTTCAATTCGCCATACAAATTCTCCCGGGCTAAAGATTGTATTTGCACCTGAAACGTGCGGTCCTTGGGCTGCGCCACCATGTCCGCCGTCATGGCGCATAGCCGATTGGCGGGAACTTTCCCCAGTGACGACAGACTGATCATGGTCAAGCGCCCCTGATCCTTCAATCCGTTGGCTTCCAGACGGATTTCCGCCAGCCGCAGTGGGCCGTGGATTTTACCGTCATTTTCACCGCCTTGCCATTCCCATCCCGGCCCCGGAGGCGCGTCAAATTTCAACTCCTGCTCCCCGCCCCCATCTAATGCGCCAATCACCTTGTGGAACGTCATGAAGTGCGTGCGAAAAAACACCCGAATGGGATGCCCCTTCGCCGACCCGCTAACCCGCAACCGGAATTGCTCCGGTCGCAAGAGCATGGTGCGATCCGCCGGTGACAATGAAACCGCTTCAGTCCCTTGGGAAAAATCGAAATTCCATTCATGACCGTCCCAGGAATTTCCGCCCGGGCCCGAGGCGCTCCAACCTTCCTGGGGCGTGAACTCGCAAACCACGCAGGAAACGTCCATTAAATTCGTGCTTTCAGCTCGCGCAAACAGCGGCGCCAAAAAGGCAAACGCCAAAGCCAACGCCCATCCAACGGCGGCCCATTTTACTCGCGAATGCGCGGAATTATTTTTCATAGACTTATGTAATGATAATTATATTATATAACATACCATACCAGATCCTTCCTTGGCAACACATTCGATCAATGGCCGAGGGATAAATAGCAGGGTTGGGAATATATTACCGGCCCTTCCAGCGGGTGATACCGGGCAACCAGCGTAATCGTATCCCCAGCCGGCACATCACTCCCCCATGCGAGCGCGAATAGATAGGCGGCGCCAATAGCGGTCGAAATTTTGAGCGGCTCCAGTTCTTTGGCGGCAAAAGTCCAAATGTGGCGGCCGCCCGCGCCTCCGGGAGGCAATTCTTTGAGAATACCGTCGAATAGGAGAAAATCGACGGTTCCCTCCCGAATCGGCCGGGTCTTTTTATCTTCCGCGGCGGCGGCAAATATTTTTGCGGCCACGCCATTAACGCCGACCGTCGACCCGCCTCCAAAGGCCACCGGGGTGGCGAGCATACTGATTCGCTCCACGGAGGGTTGCCCGGATTTGCCGTGCTGAGCGGAAGCGGATCGGCCGGGCCGATCCGTGCCGCACCCCGACAGAACGACCAGACCAGCCAGAAACCAACCGAGGCCAACCAACTTCGAACCCATGCGCGATTTGAGCATAACCATTAGTTCTCGCCTCGGTTTATTTTTATGTTCCGAGGCCTCGCCGGAGATCTTATCAAAACCGACCACTTTCGAAAATATTATTTTCCCTAACATAAATAGCCGCCATCAACTTCATATAAGCGGGACGTTTCCACGGCGGCGCAGCCTGCCTGGCGTCATTGCTTGACGCAGGTTGAATCCGGGCATTGAATAGCCGCTCATTTTCATGAATTTAACATTGGCATTGGCTAGCGCAACCCAGCGGTGTTCAAATAAAACGGCGGTGTACTGGGGCGAAACGGAATATTCCTATCGTGAACTGTGGACTCAAGCCACCCGGTGGAGTGAACGGCTACAGCAAGAACACGGGGTAAAACCAGGCGACCGGGTGGGGGTTTTGCTAAAAAACCGTCCGGAATATTTCGCGGTTTTGTTCGGTATCCTTCACGCCGGCGCGGCGGTTGTGCCCATCAACCATTTTCTCAAGCCGGCGGAAGTGGCCTTCATGCTCGACGATTGCGGCGTGCAATCCCTCGTCACGGAACCTTGCGCTGGCGAAACGGCGGCCGCCCTGCAAGTGGCGTGTCCCAAGCTAAAGATCCTAACGGTCGAGGAGTGGGCGCCCGGAGATCAACTCGCCGGCGCGATCGCTCCGCGGGAAACCGCCGAATCGGATTTGGCCTTTATCATTTACACTTCGGGCACCACGGGCAAGCCCAAGGGGGCGATGCTCACGCATGGGAATCTGCTGCACAATATCAATAGCTGCAAACAAGCGCTTAGTACTTTGGAACAGGATCGTTTTGTGCTTTTGCTGCCAATGTTTCACAGCTTCATGATCTGCGTCGGCATGCTGCTGCCCATCTGCGCGGGCGCTTCGGTGGTGTTGATCAAATCGGTCAACCAACCCAAAACCATCATGCAGGAAATCGTCAGTTTGCGCGCCACCGTGTTACCGGCCATCCCGCCGTTTTTCCGGACCATGACCGATCCCTCGATGCCCGCCGACTTGCCCTTGCGCATTTGCATCAGCGGAGCCGCGCCGTTGCCGGTGCAGGTCTTGCGGGATTTTAACCGGAAGTTTTCCATGCCATTGCTCGAAGGCTACGGCTTGAGCGAAACCAGCCCGGTGGTGTCGTTAAACCCCATTCCCGGCCCCTGGAAAGCGGGCTCCATCGGCAAACCCATCGCGAACGTGGAAGTGCGGGTTCGAGGCGCCTCCGGCCAGTGGCTGCCGCCCGGGGAAATTGGCGAGCTCTGCGTGCGCGGAGGTAACGTCATGAAAGGGTACTGGAACCAACCTCAAGCCACCGCCGATGCCATCCGCGATGGCTGGCTGTTAACGGGCGACGTGGGCTGCCAGGATGCCGACGGTTATTTCTACATCACCGATCGCAAAAAAGACATGCTCCTGGTGAACGGCATCAATGTGTATCCGCGGGAGATCGAGGAATTAATCTGCCAGTTTCCCGGCGTCAGGGAAGCCGCCGTGGCGGGCGTACCCAATCCCAAAAAAGGCGAGCAACCGGTGGCGTGGATCGTGTTGCAAGAAGGGGCGGTCCTGCGGGAAAAGGAGTTGTTCCATTTTCTCCGGGAACGTCTGGCGGGCTACAAACTGCCACGCCATATTTACACCGTGCCGGCTTTGCCGAGAAATGGCACCGGTAAAGTGTTGAAAACGGAATTGCGCGCGAAATGGCGCGAAAAGGAAGAATGCGAAGAAGCGCGGGAAATTAGGGAAGCCTGAAATCGGCGCGAAAAAACACGACGGCTGTTGGAGCCGCGGAAAAAACCGGTCCGGATTTCAAACCCCATCACGCTCCCAGCGCGAATTTGCGGACGGCCTCGACCACCTGCGCCGCTTGTTCCATGGCAAGATGCGGACCGATGGGCAAACTCACCACCTCCCGGTGAATCGCCTCGCTGATCGGAAAATCCCCGAGCTTCCAACCGCTGGCGCGGTAAGCTGGTTGCAAATGGGGCGGGGTGGGATAATGAATGAGCGTGTCGACCCCTTGCGCTTTGAGCGAAGCGATCAACGCATCGCGCCGGGGGTGCCGGATGACGAACACATGCCAGCATGGGGCGGCCCAATCGGGCACCGCGGGCAGCGTTAATTCGGGCAATCCTTGGAGCTGCTCCAAGTAAAAGGCGGCCAGTTTCGTCCGCCGCGCGTTCCAGGCTTCCAAGTGCGCCAATTTCACCTTGAGAAAGGCGGCTTGAATTTCATCCAGCCGACTATTAAAACCCTGGTAAATATTCTGGTATTTAACTTTCGACCCGTAATTACGGAGGCAACGAATCTTTTCCGCCAGCGCGTCTTGATCCGTAGTCACCGCCCCGGCATCACCCAAGGCGCCCAAATTCTTGCCCGGATAAAAGCTCCAGCCCGTGGCTTGCGGCAACCACCCGACCAACATTCC
>DBTJ01000054.1:483-7114 GCA_002306985.1 Verrucomicrobia bacterium UBA1319 | reverse complement strand
GCTCTCTTGGGGCAGGTGGTGCGAGTCAATTTCTTGCTGCCAGCTGTCCCACAAATTGAGCGAGTCGAAGGCTTGGTCCGCTTGCGGCAGGCGCGAGACAAGGCCCGCCTTGTCCCAATAAACCCGCCCCCCGTGCTGAGTGAATGCCAGTCCGTGGATCGTAGCTCCGGGCTTGAACCCCACTTGGTCCGCGTCGACTTCCAAGCGCGTCCAGCGCCCGGGCTCGGGCAAACCGCCACGATTGATGCGTCCGGGCGTATTTGTCACCCCCATATCGATCAGATCCTCGCCCCAAAAGGCGCGATGCTCCCAATCGCCGGAGTTGAATTGAAGCATGATTTCCTTGGGCGGATCTTGCGGGTCCAGGTAGGCGTACACGAAAAAACGGTCGCCCTTGCCCAGGCGCAACCGATTCTTGGCGTGCTCGAAAAAATGCTGACCGGTTTTCTCCGCCTTACCCCAATGGGACTTGGCCCCGCTAAACACGGGCGCTTTGCCGCTTTCGGCAAACTGCCAGGCGCGCTCGTCCTTCGAAGGCGTCGCCCCTTCCGGCAAATCGTCCTCCAGCCAAACATATTCCCTGGGCGCCAGGTTTTTCACTTCGTCCGGCGAAAAGGGGTCCTGATATTCCAACCCGCCGAGCCCCCCGCGAATCACGCGGCGGACGGTTTCCATTTCGCGATCGAACGCCGCCAGTTTTTGTTCTTGGGCGGGCGTGGAAAGTTTCACCACCGGCGGCGGGAGCAAGTCGTTGCCGTCCATCGGATTCTCATCGAACTGGTTGAAAAAGGCGTACAGCTGGTAGAATTCGCGCTGGCTAATCGGGTCGTACTTGTGATCGTGGCAAGCGGCGCAGCCCACCGTGAGACCCATCCACACGGTGCCCATCGTCTCCGCGCGGTCCACGGCGTAGCGGGCGGCGAATTCCTCCGGGATCGCCCCGCCCTCGCTGGTGGTGACGTTACATCGATTGAATCCGGTGGCGACGAGTTGCTCGCGCGTGGGCTCGGGAAGCAGATCGCCCGCCAACTGCTCGATCGTGAATTGGTTGAAGGGCTGGTTCTCGTTGAAGGCCTTGATGAGCCAATCGCGATAGGGCCAAATGGCGCGCTCGTTATCCAAATGCAAACCGTGCGTGTCCCCATAGCGAGCGCCGTCGAGCCAATACCGAGCCATATGCTCGCCGTACCGCGGCGAGCGCAACAAGCGGTCCACCAGGCGATCGTAGGCGTCGGGAGCCGGATCGCGCGTAAAGGCGTCCAACTCGGCCAAGGTAGGCGGCAAACCGGTTAGGTCGAGGCTCAACCGTCGGATGAGCGTTTCCCGGGAGGCTTCCGGCGAAGGTTGAAGTCCTTCCTTTTCAAGGCGGGCCAACACGAAGAAATCCACAAGGTTGCGCGGCCAATCGCGATTCTTGAGCTCCGGCGGCGCGGGATTGGCGGGGGGCGTAAATGCCCAATGCTCCTGCCATTGGGCCCCCTGCTCGATCCACCGGCGCAGCTGCTCGATTTGCCCGGACGTCAAGGTTTTGCCGGTTTTCGCCGGGGGCATGATTTGGTTGAGGTTAGTGGTGCTGACGCGTTTGAAAAGCCCGCTTTCGTCGGGCTTGCCCGCCACCAGGGCGTGCCGGCCGCCTAAATCGGCGAACGCGCCCGTCTTTTGATCCAACCGCAATTTCGCTTTGCGCTTGGCGGCATCCGGCCCGTGGCAAGGGAAACAGTTCTCGGAAAGAATGGGCTTGATGTCGCGGTTAAACTGGAGTTCCTCCGCGTTGCCGGCCGCCAGACAGGCCCACGCCAGCGCCAAACCTGAAAGTTTGATCCTCAGCATAAAAATTCCGCCGCCATTGAATTCCACTACATTACACCCGCTAACCTTATTTATCAAATACGGTTATGCATCATTTTACTCATGCCCCTCCGCGCATACGCCCCGGGCCGGCTGGACAACCGCCCGGCGGTGAATTACTATTAATGAGCTCTATTACTTTACCTAACATGAAAACAGCCCTGTCCGATGCCCGCCGCACCCGCCGGTCTTTCTTAAAAACTTCAGCCGCCGCGCTGGCGCTCGCCGCCGCGCCAGCCCTCTGGGCGGAGGATAAATCCGGCGCTCGCCGACCCGTCCTGGGCGCGGGCGCGCATCAATACGAAGCGATTCATGATTGGGGGCAACTCCCCGCCTCCATCAAATACGGCAATACGCATGGCGTAGCCGAGGATTCCCAAGGCCGGATTTACATCAAGCATACGGTGGGCGCCGGCAGCGAGAAGGCGGACGCCATTGTGGTGTTCGACGCGGAGGGTAAATTCGTCCGGTCCTGGGGGGCCGAATTCAAAGGCGGCGCGCACGGTCTGCATCTCAACCGCGAAGGCGGGGAGGAGTTCCTCTACCTAGCGGACCCGGCGCGGCATGTGATGAAGAAAACCACCCTGGAAGGCCAGGAAGTGCTGACCTTGGAATATCCCGAAGAGTCGGGGCTCTATGGGGGCAAGGACGAATACCACCCCACCAACGTGGCCACGGCGCCGAACGGCGATTTTTATGTGTCGGACGGGTACGGCAAAAGCTGGATTCACCAGTACAACGCCAAAGCCCAGTACCTTCGGTCCTTTGGCGGGCCGGGCAAGGAGCGGGGGCAAACCCTCTGTTCGCACGGCCTGATGGTGGATACACGCGGCGCCGAACCGGTCCTCGTCGTGGCCGACCGAAGCAACCGCCGCCTGCAATATTTCACGCTGGACGGCCGCCACTTGCGCTTTGTCACCCAAGAACTGCGGGCTCCTTGTCATTTTCACCAGCGCGCGGACGTCCTGTTGATTCCCGATCTGGAAGCGCGCGTCACCTTGTTCGACGCCCGCAACCAGTTGATCGCGCATTTAGGCGATGGCGGCCACTATAAAGAACTGCGAGACCAACCGCGCGACGCGTTCACGCCGGGCAAATTCATCGCGCCCCACAGCGCCATCTTCGACCACGCGGGCAACATTTTCGTGGTCGAATGGGTCGAAGTCGGCCGCGTCACCTTACTGCGCAAGGTGGCTTGAAGCCGGCTTCGCTCACGGCACGTCGAGGCGAGCGGTGAAGGCCAGGTCCGGATCGCCCCGCTCCAAAAGCGTCTGCCCCAGCACGCGCAGGCTGGGCTTCACTTTATAGGTTCGGGTTTTGCCGTTTATCACCGCGGTGATCGGGCGATTGAAATCGGCCAGGCGTCGATCCAGCAACACGGAAACCCCGGCGGGGTTAGCCGTGGTCAAGTCCAACCGGTTATCGCGCAAGGCCGCGTTGATCTCGCGTTTTTTGGCGGGTTGGGCGACCCGTAGCCAGAAAAAGTTTTGGACCACCGGATCCGTCATCAGCCAGGTCAACTCCCGGGGCACGGGATTACGCGTCTGGGGATACAGATCCACAATTTTGTCGCGATCCGGCAAGCCCGTGTGGCCGTTGCCTTCGATCAATTGAAAGGTCACGGGATAAATCTCCAAATTCCCGCCGCGCAACTGCCGCACCTCCTTGT
Organism: Verrucomicrobia bacterium UBA1319; assembly: GCA_002306985.1. Taxonomy (GTDB): domain Bacteria; phylum Verrucomicrobiota; class Verrucomicrobiia; order Limisphaerales; family UBA1319; genus UBA1319. Next base: position 3,597 of record DBTJ01000054.1, on the reverse strand, counting down.
CGAATTGCACGCAACGGTCCAACCGGCCGTACTGGGTGTCCTTGCCCCCCACCATAAAAGTGAACACCGTGTTGCGCAGCGTTTTGGCCGTCGTTTCGCCATCGGTAGGCGCGGCGGCGGAGGCGTGGATGGCGGCGAACCGGTCCGGAATCTTCGGTCCGATGGCAAACGCCCCGTAACCGCCGTGCGAATACCCCATAATGAACACCTTGTTCGGGTCCACGTCGCCGAATATCAAAAAGTGACGAATCAAATTGGCCACCAGCGGATAAACGTAATTGTCATAAAACCCGTTCCACGAATCATTGGGCGCGCGCAAGGCCACATAGCGATAGCCGCCCACCTCGGGATGGTCGCGGTAATACCGCCGCATGTCTGCCCACTGGCTGTCATTAACCTCCTTGGGCGCGTTGCCGCCGCCATGCATCGCAATAAACAAAGCCCAGCCCTGGCTGGGTCGCGCGCCAACTGTCTTCACCGTATACGGGCTTAAATACTCGCCGAAGCGCACTTGCCGGGACTCGAAATCCCGGCGCGAAACCTCATGAATGGGGGACGTCGAATACACCCGCCAGGCGAGTTGTTTGACCGCCGCTTCGTGATTCTTAAGCAAGCGCTCGAAACGGGCGGGAAAACGCCAATTCGCGCGTTGGTCGGCGTTGGCGAGGAAATAGGCGGCCAGTTCTTTGGCGAATTCACGCTCGACGCGCGGCGCGAGCGGCGACGTCACTTTGGGGGGCTCATAGCGCGCGGGCGAGCCAGCCAAATCCGGGTTGGGGCCCAGGCAAAAAGTGATCAAATCCTCCGCGTTCGTCCCCGCTTGATAGGTCCGGCCGCGAATCACGCCACCCAATTCCATGCGGATGGAATAGGTTTCCCCTTTGGCTAAACGAAAAGCCAGATCGTCATTCATATCCGCCGTCTCACCCAGGCTGGTTCCATCCCAGCTTTCGCCGCCCGCTCGGCTCACCTGAATGTTCGCGGTCACGCGCTTGCCCGCCGGATGATCGTACACCCGAACGAGCAGGCGCAGCTGGTTGGTTTCCACGGACTTGCCCGCGGCCGCATACCGGCCGGTGACATTCCACGCCGGCACCCAGAGTTGGTCCGGAGCCCAAGACAGCGGGAAAAACACGCCCGTGGCTTTATAGCTGCTGGCGTAAATAGCGTTCTCGGGCTTGTCCCGCAAGGCTTGGGACGCGTTATGCACGAACCAGCCGCGATCAAGCCCGTTGGGGTCCGGCTCCGCCGCACCGAGGAAGTGCCACCCCTGATCCCAAACCTCGACCCAAGTGTGGTTGCCGCTGCCGTTGGCCCACATTGGCGTGCCCGCCACGCGGGCGGGAATGGCGACCGCCCGGCACGCGTCCACCAGCAAGATGGATAACCCGGTGCAAGTGGCGATCCCGCTGCTCATCGTCTCGGTCGGATTTTGATTCGGTTTCTCGCGCTCGGTCGAATACTTCACCTTCACCAAGCCGAAGAGCGTTTGATTCAATTTCCGCGCCGCCTCACCCGGGGTCTGGCACTCGCGCACCAGGGGCAGGCAAAGATCGTAAAGTTTTTGCCGCCAATCCTCGCGGACCTCATCCATCACCGCGTAAGGCAGCACATCGTTATCGAACAAATCCTGGGGAACGCTTTTGCCCCAAGCGACCGTGTCGCGCGCTTGCAGCGCCAGGGCCGCGTTGCGAGATAGCCAGTCGGCGGGCAGTGCGCGCAAATCGGCGGCCGGCATGTATCGCACCAAAAATTCCAGGCTGGCCCGCTGGCGCTCGGGGGCGCCGCTTAAAACTTTCACTAGCGCTTCCCGATTCGCGCCCGCTTGCGCCAGCGCTTGCTCGACCGCCGGGGACCACCACGGCCCCGGAGCGCCCCCTTCCGCCGCGCGCGCGTTAAAAACGGTGAGCCAGAGTATCGCCAACGCAACGGAGCGCCAGGCCCGGAAAAGAGTTATGCAAAAGCGTGTCGTCATGCCGGACGTAATTATGACTATAAGGGAACTTTCTAAAAGGGAAAAACGCGGTTTAATGAAAGAATTGACTCCCGGCCCGCAGGCCGCAAAATGGCTGGCGAAATATGGAAAACGACCGAAAAACGCGGTGAAAAAGGAACGCGCCATGCCAAGCTCTTCGCTATTCATCAGCACGTTAACCTTGCGCAATTACAAAAGCATCGCGGAAACCAAGCTTAAATTGGGAGCTCTGACCTTCCTGGTTGGCCCCAATGGCAGCGGCAAAAGCAATTGTCTGGATAGCTTGCGATTTGTGGCGGAATCCTTGCGCACATCCCTAGACCATGCCTTGCGCGATCGCGGCACCATTAAGGAAGTCCGCCGGCGTTCCGGCGGACATCCCAATCACTTCGCTATTCAGTTGGACTTTCAATTGCGCACCGGACAATTGGGAACCTACTCCTTCCGGGTGGGAGCCAAAGAATCGGGCGGCTTCGAGGTCCAAGCGGAAGAATGCCGGCTGGCTCGCCCCGGCCAACTTGGCGAAGATCTCTTTTATAAAATTGAAAACGGCAAGCTGACCGCTTCTTTGACCACGCCGATGCCCGTCACGTTGCCGGACCGGCTATATTTGGTGGCTGCTTCGGGACTGGCGGAATTCAGGCCGGTGTTCGACGCGCTTTCCTCCATCGAAATCTACAATATAAACCCGAAAGAAATCGCCAACATGCAACGCCCGGACGCGGGCCAGCAACTCCGCCGGGATGGTAGTAACGCCCCCAGCGTTTTTCAGAATCTCTCCCCGGAAGCCAGGCAAAAGGTCAACGAATACCTCTCAAAAATCGTCAAAGGGGTCACCGAAGTGAAGACCGAAACCTATGGTTCCCAGGAAACCATCGAGTTTCGCCAAATGATAAAGGGTCAAAAGCATCCATGGCGATTCCTGGCTTCGAGCATGTCCGACGGCACCTTGCGCGCTTTCGGCATCTTACTTTCGCTGTTTCAAAACCACGCGAGCGGCCAAGAGGGCATGCTACTAGTCGGTCTTGAAGAGCCGGAAATGGCTTTGCATCCCGCGGCCAGCAGCGTCTTGCTCGCCGCGTTGCGAGAAGCATCGAGCCAAACCCAAGTTCTGGTCACCAGCCACAGCCCGGATTTGC
>DBTJ01000054.1:0-241 GCA_002306985.1 Verrucomicrobia bacterium UBA1319 | reverse complement strand
GCCACAGCCCGGATTTGCTCGACGACCCGGATATTTCCGACGATTCGATTCTAGCCGTGGATAACCAAGAGGGTATCACCATCATGGCCCGCATCGACGAGGCTGGACGCAATGCGGTGCGAGACAAATTATTTACCCCGGGCGAATTGTTGCGCCAAAATCAATTGGCGCCCGACCCCGAAGAACTGCGGCAGCAACTGAGCCTGCTATAGCTTGTTCCATGAACAGTTATTTCATCGCT
>DBTJ01000210.1:83589-89070 GCA_002306985.1 Verrucomicrobia bacterium UBA1319 | reverse complement strand
CTGTGGTGTAGCTGTCTCTACGGGCCGTTTTGTGCGTTTGGCTTCCCGGGGCGGTGATTCTTCGGCTGGCTAAACGTCAATAATGGGGCCGCCGCCATCGTTGGATGGGGAGGGGGGGCGCGGTGGTTTTGGTGCTCGCGCGGGCGCCGGCCCGATCAGCCAGTTGGTCAACTGCGAAACGATGCTGATGACCAATCCCGCCCAAAACGCCGGCCAAAACCCGGCCACGTGGAACGTCGTGACGAGATGGCCGATCGTGTAAACCAGAAAAGCGTTGATGACAAAGGTGAATAGGCCGAAGGAAAACAGCACCAGCGGCAGCGTGATCAGGATTAGCAGCGGCCGCAGGACCGCGTTAAAGATGCCCAGCAGCAGCGAAGCCACCAGCAAGCCCGAGACCCGGTCGTAACTGATGCCGGTTACGAGATTGGCGGCCACCATCACGCCGATGGTGTTGACTAGCCAGCGCCGAAAAAAACTATTCAACCGGGAAGGTTCCACAAATTATGCCTTGGGTTTGCTGGCGGGCGGCGCGTTGGTTCCCAGTTTGCGTTCCGCTTCCTCCAGCCATTTTATTTGGGGGGCGAGCAGTTGCGAACGGTCCGCATTCTTTAGCGATTCGCGCGCGTCGTCCCACTGTTCCAGATTAACGCGGATTTCCAGCCAGGCTTGCTGGTAGGCGCGGTGCTCTTCGTCGTTCAGAGTTAAAGGGTCGATCCGAAGCAACAGGTTCTTGGCCTCGCTGGTGCGCTGATTCAATAATAAGGCCAGGCAATGATTCAATTGGGCGATGGTCGAATCCGGGTGCTCGGACAGCAGACTGGTGGTGACTTGCATGGCTTCCTCCGGCTTCGCTCGCAACGTCAGCAGCGTGGCCGCGTAATTATTCATGACCAACCGATTGGTGCGGTCGAGCTGCCAGCTTTTGGTGGCCGCTTCCAGCATTTGCTCCGGTTGTTTTAATTGGTAGGCGATTTTGAGCATGAGCAGCCAAAACGACGGCGCTTGTTCGAGGTCTTGCCGGTGGTTATGGAGAATGAGTTGCGCCTCCTCGGGATATCCCAATTGCAGGGCTTTGGTGGAGAAATCCAGGGTGAGAAAACGATTGGTAAAGTTGCATTCCGCCAAGCGTTGAAAGGCTTGCTGGGCTTTGTCTTTGTTCCGCAAGGCGTTTTGCGCCACCCCGTCCAGGTAGTAGCTAAACACGGACAGGGTTTGGCCGACCATGGGTTGCCTGCGGATTTGAGTGGCGAGCGAGAGCACGTCGTCCCAGCGTTTCTTCTTGATCAAAACCTCGGAGTATATCCGCCACACTTTGTCCGAGTAACCGAATTTATCCGCAAACCGTTTTAAGGTGTCCTCGGCCAGGTCGTCCAAGCCGAAATGGAGATAGCCTTCGGAGAGCCGGATGAGTTCGCTGGCGGATTTAGGCGGATACGGGTAGTTTTTGGCGAGTTCCACCGCTTGCTCTCGGCGTCCGGCTGATTCCATCAATTCCCAGTAATCCACATGATCGATCGCGGTGTCGGCGCGCCATTCCGATAATTGTTGGATCAATGGCTCCACGTTGGCTAGATCATTGTTTTTGCGGCTAATTACCAGCAGCAAACGAGTGGCCAACACGCGCGAACTCATGTCTTTTTGAGCGGTCACGAGGCGGTTTTTGGCCGCTTCGGATTCGGTTTCCGGTCCCCAACCCGCTTGATAGGCGGCCTCGTAGAGGGGCAGCTCGGAATCCGAAAACTTTTCTCGGCCGGTTTTGACGAGGCGTTCGGCGAATTGTTTGAGCCGACCCGTGCTGAAAAGCGCTTTCAAATAGCCGGCTTCTTGTTCCGGGCTGAGTTGGTCCTTGAGGGGGTCCAGCAATTGCAGCAGGGAGTCGTAAAATTTGTATTTTTCGTAAATCTTGGCCACCAGTTCCACATCGGCGAGGTTGGTGCGGGTTAGTTCAAGGAGCCACTCGCTACGGCTATATGCATGGCCCATCATTTCCTTGGTTTTGTCCGTTTTTAACAAAAATCGCAACATGCCCCGGGAAATGTCCGGATTGCCCGGGGTGTTGGCTAGGGCTTCCCGCCAGGCTTGTAACGCGTCGTCGTCGCGCCCTTCCGCCATGGCCTTGATGGCCGCGCGTTTTAGCGACCAGGCTTGCAAGTGGTCCAAGCCGCTAACTAGGATGGTTTTGCTGAAATCTTTCGGGGTGTTCGACCAGATTTTGGGCAGGAACAACGCGAGAAACACCAGCAATAAGCAAATGCCGGCGAACGCCACCCGAAACCAGGTTTCGCTGATGAGCAGGCGGATTAAGGGCGAGTTGAACATCCCCCCGGATTGTTCCCACCGCTCCAGCTTCCGCGCCAGCCAGCTTCTGTAATCCTCATTCATCAAGCGTCATTTTGAAATAATGCCCAGGGAAAGCAAGCGCGGAGCGGCCTCAGGCCGCGGGTTTTACGCCTACCCGGCCGCGGGGTAATTGGACCGTAAACACTGAGCCTTCATTGGGTCGGCTGGAGACTTCAACCTGTCCGCCATGGGCTTGAACCACGGCTTTTACCAAGCATAAACCCAAGCCAAGGCCTTTCTGAGACCGGCTTTTATCCCCCCGGTAAAGGCGCTCCCAGATGCGCGGTAGTTCCTCCTCGGGGATGCCCATGCCGTTGTCCTTGACGGCCAGCCACAACCGGGTGGCATCGGCGCTGGCGGATACTTCCACCCGCCCGCCCGCCGGGGTGTACTTAAGGGCGTTATCGACCAAATTGGCCAAAACTTGCTGGAGGCGAATCCGGTCCGCTTCCAAAACCAAGCCCTCCGGCGCTTGCGCCTGGAGGCTCACTTGTTTTTCCTCGGCGACGATCTGATAGAGATCGAGCACGTCGCGGACCAGGCTGGACGCGTCGAATGGCTCGCTGTTTAAGCGCATGGTACCCGTCTCGGCTTCGGAGACATCCATCAAGGTTTTGAGCATGGTCAGCACGCGCTCGGATTCTTCCATTGAATCGGCCAGGGCTTCCCGGCAGGCTTCGGGATTGTCGCTGGCGGATTGCAGGGCCATTTCGGCGGTGCCGCGCAAGCGGGCCATGGGGGTGCGCAGATCGTGCGCCACGTTGTCCAAGGCTTCGCGCATGCCCCGGATGAGCGCTTCGTTTTTCTCCAACATGCGGTTGAACAGGCTAACCAATTCATCCAGCTCATCGCCCGTCCGGGGGGTGATCACCCGCGCGCTCATCTGGCCGGTTTCGATGATGCCCCGGGCGGTTTGCATGACTTGCCGGACCGGCCGGAACGAGCGCTGGGTAAGCCAGGCGCCCCCGAGAAACCCGATCAACACCGCCCCGGCCATCACGGAACTAAAAACGATGCGGAAAGGCGCCAGCACCTCCTCCGGATTCTCCCGGCTTTTGCCGATTTCCAATAGTAAGCTCTCGCTCAACCGAGTTCGGGCAAAGATCCATTCGTTGCGCCGGTTTTTGGACGGCAATTCCAACCAGCGGGGATCGCTCTGCCGCACCGCGGCCTCGAACTGCTGGCGGTCGGATTCTTCCCAACCGAGCGGAATGCTGAAATATTGGATTTGGCCATTGATGCCCACTACCCGGAGCATGAAAGCGTTCTGGCTATTATCACCGCTATTCAAGAAGCGGTCCTTCATTAGACCCAGGCCTCCGGCCACAAACCAGGCCCGGCATTCCTCAAGTTTGGCGGCGATAATCTCTTTGTCCTTTTGACGGATTTGGCTGGCTAACACCAGATAAGCCGCGGCGAACAAGGAGCAGAAGGCGACGGTTAGGAAGGCCGTGTACCACAAATTCAGACGGAAACTGAAACTGCGGCGCGCGTGATCAACCCGGTTTAAGGACATAGCCGACTCCTCGCAGCGTTTGGATCATTTTGGTCTCGAAATCCCGGTCGATCTTATTGCGCAATCGGCAGACTAGCACGTCCACGACATTGGTTTGCGGATCGAAGCTGTAATCGAAGATATGCTCCAAGATCATGGCTTTGGAGACATACTTGTTCGCGTTGCGCATCAGGTATTCGAGCAACGCGAATTCGCGAGCTTGCAACTCCACCGCTTGGCTGGCCCGCCGTACTTCCCGAGTGACTAGGTTCAGACTCAAATCGCCCACCGCCAAAGTTGTCGGGTCCGAGGCTTTCGTGGCCCGGCGGATCAAGGCCTGGATGCGCGCCAGCAATTCGCTAAAAGAAAAGGGTTTGACCAGGTAGTCGTCGCCGCCGCTTTGCAGCCCCTTAATCCGGTCGTCCACGGAGGCTTTGGCGCTCAGGATGATGACGGGCACGTTGATTTTGCGCTGACGCAACTCCTGTACGACGCTCAAGCCATCCCGCTGCGGCAGCATAATATCCACCACGGCCGCGTCGTAAGGTGTGGCCAAGGCCAGGGCAAAACCGTCATCGCCGCCCGTGGCGTGGTCCACCGCGAAGCCATTTTGTTTCAAGCCTTTGACGATGAACGAGGCAATTTTCTTGTCGTCTTCAATCACCAGGATGCGCATAGCGGAGCTTAAACTATCGCGTTCCGGGGCAAAGGGAAAGCCCGGAGCACTGGCAATCGTGGATGGCGAATCGGGGGGCATGAGAAGCGAGCTTTCCGAGGTGGAGAAGCGATAAAACCGGGCGCGGTGTGCGCCGCGCCCGGTTTCCAACCTCAACCAACAACCCTTACTTCTTCTTCGACTCGTCTACGGAAATATAGTGAAAGCGGCCTTGCGTGTAGACTCGCAGCACGATCTGGGAGCTTTTCGCGCCTTTGCACGCGTTGACCGCGTCTTCGGCGCTCCGGATCGGTTTACGGTTGATTTCCACAATCACATCGCCTTCGCGCAAGCCGGCTTCCGCGGCGGCGCAATCCTCCTCGACTTGCATCACCACCGCCCCTTCTTTGAGGGCGCGGGGCAGCCGAAGTTGGGAACGGATCGATGCGTCGATATCGGTTACCGTCACCCCATCCAGCGCGTCTTCGCTCACGGCGTCGCTATTCTCGGGTTCAACGTTGCCTTCGGTGTTTTCCATGGGTTTGAGGGTTACCGTAAAGGTTTTTTCCTTGCCCTCGCGAAAGGCGATCACTTTGTTGGCGGCGCCTAGGCGGATTTGGCCGACGATGAAGCGCAGTTGTTTTTCGTCAGCGACCGGTTTGCCGTTGATTTCGGTGATGACGTCGCCAACCTTGATGCCGGCCTCGTCCGCCGCGCTCTTAGGTTCCACTTCGCTAACGAGCACCCCTTTGCTCTCCGGCGCTTTGAACTGGCGAGCCAAGGCGGGCGTCAACGTTTGCGGCAGCACTCCGAGCTTACCGCGTTCGACTCGGCCGTGCTCGAGAATTTGCTCCATGACCTGGCGCACCAAATTGACGGGTACCGCAAAGCCGACGCCATGGCTACCGCCGGTGCGGCTCAAAATGGCGGTGTTAATCCCGATCACCCGGCCCTCGGCATCCAGCAGCGCGCCGCCGGAATTGCCCGG
>DBTJ01000210.1:438-83329 GCA_002306985.1 Verrucomicrobia bacterium UBA1319 | reverse complement strand
GGATTGATGGCGGCATCGGTTTGAATAAAGTTTTCGTATTCCTCAATGTTCATGCCGTTCCGTCCGAGCGCGCTCACAATGCCCATCGTGACCGTTTGCGCCAAGCCAAACGGGCTGCCGATGGCGAGCACGACATCGCCCACCTCGATTTTGTCGCTGTCCGCCAGCGTGGCGGCGGGGAAATCGTTGCCGTCGATTTTTACCAGCGCGACATCCGTTTTTCGATCGCGGCCGACGACTTTGCCGTCGTAGGTCTTTTCCCCGTTCGCCAGGGTGACTTTGATTTCGTCCGCGCCGTCCACCACGTGGTTGTTAGTAATCAGATATCCGTCTTTGGAAACGATCACTCCCGATCCCAGGCCATATTCCTTCCGGGTTTGCGGACGGGCGTTCTGCTGCCGGCCCGGATCGCCGAAGTACCAGCGGAAAAATGGGTCTGAGTAGAAACTGGGAATTTTGACGATTTTAGCCGAGGAAATATTGACCACACTGGGCGCCGCCTTTTTCACGATGGCGGAGTAACTGGTTACCATCTTGGTTTCCCGTTGCACCGGGGCATCGTTAATCACCAAGGGTACGGAGGATTTGGCCGCCGTTTTGAGGATTGGCCAATCAAAAGCTCGGCTGGTGGCTACGATGGCAACCGTGCCCACTCCCAAACCCAGCAACCAGGGGGTTAAAACTTTTTTTAATGTCGTTCTCATATGCATTATCCTTTCAAATCGTTGGTTTCCGCTCGTTTATCCGCGAGCAGTTGGTTTGCTCACAACGCGATTAAGATGACACACGCCATTTTCGCATGCCTTACGCCACCATTACAGAAATGTAATTCTAGCGGCGAAAAAGGCGAATGATGATGCGGGATATACGGATCAATCCGTAGGATACCCCGCATTTTCTGACGGCCCATTGGCTGCCCGGCGGCCTTGCTCGCTCGGTCAAATGCCGCTGGGGCAGCTTTCCTCGCGCGCGCCTTGTGGACCTCCAAATTGCTCGCCATAAAGTGTATTCTATCCTGCGGATAGATCAGTAGGTTGTAACTCCAGTTGCTGTTACGCGCGCTGCCGGACAAGTGATGGGGTGAAGCGATGAAGTCGCGCGGAAGAAAGACGGCCCTGACACGTCTTGCTGTCTTGGCAGCCGATGACAGGAGCGGGAACTCAATCGCCTAGTTCGACGTTCCAATAGGCTAAATCCACAAATTGCTTCCAACTGTCATGGTAAGCATGGCTGAGTCGGATTTCGATGAACGGCCGCCATTTGGGGCGCCTAGGTTTGCGGATCAGGCGCATGCCCGCCTCGCGCGGCGTGTGATTGGCCTTGCGGGTATTGCAGGGAATGCAGGAGCAAACGATGTTTTCCCACGTGGTTGGGCCGCCTTGATCGCGGGGGATCACGTGGTCTAAATTCAAATCCTGGCGGTCAAAGGTTTTACCGCAATATTGGCAAGTATTTTGATCGCGCTCAAAAATGTTGTGCCGGGTGAATTTGACTTCCTTGCGCGGCAGCCGATCGAATACCAGCAACATGATGACGCGCGGCACCCGGATTTTACAGGAAACGGCGGAAACACATTCCGGGTGGGGCTGTTGCTGTGATAGGTGCCACCATTGGGAAAAATCGTAGGTTTGGAATACCCCATCCTGGTCACCGAGGACAACTTGTGCGTGACCCTGAAACAAAAGCGTCAAGGCGCGACGGGCTGTGCAGACGTTCACCGCCTGCCATAGGCGGTTGAGCACCAGCACTTGAGCGTTTAACAAGGTACTCATACTGGCCACCCTTACGCCCCGGAACCTATCAGTTAGTCAACGCCGATGTCAATGGCGGAATTGCGGCGGGCGCGTGACAGGTTGCGCTTTGGTTGAAATCGGATACAGTGTTGGAGGGGTTATGGAAACATATTTTGATAATATGACCGCGGAAGAGGGTTCTAAAGCGAAGCTTGCCCACGACTTGTGGGTGCTCACCAACGATGGCAAAAAAGTGCTGTTAGACACGGGGCGCGCCACCGCCGCCGCGGTCAAGGCCGAGGCGAAAGCGGCGGATGCTTTGATGCGCAAGCATCCTTATGCTTCCATTTTGGTCGCGGTTGGCGTGGGCATGCTGGCCGGTTATCTGCTGGGATCGCGCAAGAAATAGCGCCGTTCCGGGAGCTTTCGATAGGCTAAGCCCGGTTTCATGGTCTCGATTAGATGCGAGCGGCTATTAAACCGCTCGCCTAAAAAAGGAATCGCCTTCGCGCGTGCGAATCTCAGGCGATGAAACTGTAATCGTAAGGTTTGCGCATGGGGCGTGACAGCCAGGCATTCGCTTCTTTGTCCCCCACGAATTCTTCTTTTTCCGGGTTCCATTTCAGCGGCCGTCCCAGCCGCACGGAGATTACGCCGAGGTGGGCGACACTGATCGAGCGATGGCCAATTTCGACATCACAGATGGGAGTTTTGCGCGAGCGGATGCAATCGAAGAAATTGCCCATGTGATTGTCGCTCTTGTAGAGCCGGATGGCGTTGGCTGGCAGTGGTTCTTCCAGAAGTTCCGGCTTGCTCGCTTCGATCTTGCCGCGGTTCACAAAGATCCAGCCTTCGGTGCCTTCGAAGAAAATGCCGTTTTCCAGTTTGTGCGTTTGGTCGTCCAAGATCGTAAGGGTCACGCCATTGGCGTAGGCGCATTGGACTTCATAGCGGCTGGCGGCGGTGTATCCGCCGGGGATCATTAACTCGAGGGATTTGCCATCGATGGCCACCGGGCCGCTACGCTCGGTGCCGTTGCCCCACTGGGCAATATCGTTATGGTGGGCGCCCCAATCGGTCATTTGGCCGCCGGAAAAGTTGTACCACCAGCGAAAGTCGCCGTGATTGTTCTTTTCGTTGTAATACACCAGGGGTGATTGCCCAACCCAGAAATCCCAGTTAAAGCCTTGGGGAACCGGTTTTTCAGGGAAAGGACCCCCGCGAGGGCCGGTCGGGAGCACGGAAGTCATATGCTGCAGTTTGCCAAGGCGCCCATTGCGCACCAGTTCGCAGGCTAGGCGGAACCGAGTGTCGCTGCGCTGCTGGCTGCCGGTTTGAAAGACGGTTTTGTGTTTCTTGACCGCTTCGACGAGTCGTTTGCCTTCGCTGATCGTGAGCGTGAGCGGTTTCTCGCTGTACACATCTTTGCCCGCTTGGATGGCCGCGAGGTTGACTAACGTGTGCCAATGGTCCGGCGTGCCGGTGATGATCGCATGGATGTCATCCCGTTCCATGACTTTGCGGAAATCGTTATAGATGGCCGGCACCTTGCCGTTTTTGGTGAACTGCTTGGACGCCTCTTCGGCGTGCCGCTGATCCACATCGCAAACGGCGATGACATCGGCAAAGTTGGAGGCCCAATTGCAATCGCCGCGTCCCTGGCCGCCGCAGCCGACCAGAGCAATGCCTGGTCGGTCATTCGCGAGCAAAGGCTTTGGCGAAGCGGCCGTGGCGCGAGCTTCATTGAGATACCATGCGGGGATGGCGGCGCTGGCGGCGAGGAGAGCGGACGACTTGATAAAGGAACGCCGGGAGAGGCTTTCTGGTAATGGTCTTTTCATGGGGGTAATTGAGTGAAACCTTGCCGCTGAAGTCAACTGAATAGCGGCTTTCCCGCTATAAAAAGGCCTAACTCAAATGGGTTATGCTCCGCAAAAAAGTTACCCATTCCGAACGGCTCTTTTATTCGCAAGCTTCGCTATGGACTCGTGTCGATCCTTGCCGGTCTGCGCCTTGTGCCCAGCTCGCGCGCGCGTAAAAATGCGACGCCAAATGGCTCGATGCGCTGTTTGTGGCGCCTTAGGCGTCCCCTGGATCACGCGCGAATACGAGCACGCTATTGGCCGGGATGACCAGGGTGGTCGAGGCTGGTAAACCGTGAAGCGGTTCGTCGCGGGCGATGATTTGGCCGCCATTGCCGACGACGATCGGATTGGGCCAGTTATCGTACCTGTCACTGTTGAAGACTTCCAGCCATCGGCCGGGCAAGGGGAAACCTAGATCGTAGTTGTACCAGGTGGTCTCTCGCAGGGTGGCGACCACAACGACATTTCGGCCAATGCCTTCGAGCCAGCGCTGAAATGCAATGACTCGGTTGCCATCATGCGCGTGAAAAACGCCGGCGGTATCGCTGCGCAGCGCCGGATGCCGTCGGCGCAAGGCGGCGCAATCCGTCGTAAAACGCAAATGATTCGCCATGGCGGGATCGTTCCCATCCAAGCCGTTCCAAGCGGGAGTCAGCCCCAAGTTAGGGTTATCGCTCCAGGGCCTTTGCTCCAAAATTTCCTGGCCCATGAACAGCATGGGGATGCCCGGCGCGGTTAGAAGTAACGCGGTTGCCACACGCGCGCGGCTTCGGCTATACCACGAACGGGGGTTCGATGGATCGGCCAGTTGCGCCACGCGAGGTTCGGCGCCGGCTTTGACAATATCGTGGTTCTCGACGCAATGAATCGCTCGCCAGCGGGGCAATAGGCGTGTGGACCCGATGGCCCCGGCTACTCGCTGAAGGTCGAGGTTTGCCCCGGCGCCGGCGCTGGCTTGGCCGATGGCTTGGCGCACGGCCTCGCGAAGCTCGTCTTGCCAGGTGGCGTCGAAGCCCGCGCCGCCTTCGGCAACGGGTTTGGCGACCGAGGGATTTACCGGCCAGTATTCGGCGATGAGCAAGCCCTCCGGCTTATTGGCTCGGGCGGCGGTGGTCGCCTCCTGACTGGTTTGCCAGCCGCCGAACCGGTCCATGGTGCTCACTTCGTCGAAGCGGAACCCGTCCACCCGGTATTCATTTTGGAAAAAGACGGGATTGTCGGTTAGTAGGCGGCGCACGTTTTGGTTCCAAAACGCGAACACCAGCCCGCCCGCGAAACCTTGGTCGGTGAAATACAAGCTGTCGTTGTTGTTCCCCTTGGGAAGCCGGTCCAAGAAGTACATGCTTTGCTCATCGAAGCCGCCGCCCGCGTGGTTGTACACCACGTCGAGGAGCACGGCGAGGCCCCAGACATGACAAAGATCGACGAGCACGCGCAACTGGTTATCGGCGCCGCGCAAAGCGCTGGCGTCGGGATACCCCGGTTGTCCACGCTGCTGGAATAGCGCGTTGATGCCGGCTAGGCGGCGCTGGAGTTCGGCGTCATCGTCGATCGCATAATCGGTTTCCGGGCTGTAATAGTCCGTGCCGTTGTAGCCCAAGCTGAATTCGGTGGGAAACTCGACGATGGGCAGGAGTTGCAGGGCGTTGACACCGAGTTTTTGGAAATAGGAAACCTGCAAGGCGACATCCAAAAAATAGCCATGCGGCGCGCCGGGAGAAATGCGGAAGGTGCCGGCGTGCAGTTGGTAGATGACCCAATCCGGATAGGGGGGCGGCCGCCAACCGACGTTGTGCCAAGGAAATGCCGCGGGATCCCGCACTAGACAATGGCAGTTTGGAAAGGCGGGCTGCAAAGTGAGCGCGCGCGCCCGGGGATCGCGCTTTGTCCCCGCGCCGCCTAAGCCCGCAATGTGAAAACGATATTGGCTATCGGTTTTCGCGCTGGGGAAAAACCCCGCCCAAGTTTCGTCGCCTAGCGCTTTAAGGAGCGACGCGCTATTCACTTGCCAGGCATTAAAATCGCCGACGACATAGACTTGGCGGGCGCGCGGCGCCCAGACCCGAAACGTGGTGCCATCCGGCCCCGGGGTTGCGCCCAGGGGAGCGGATTCAAAGGGAATGCCGGAGTTAGCCATGGCTAGTCGTAGCCTCCAAACATCAATAACGAAAGATCTTCGTCAGTGACGTTAAACAAGGCGTGCAGCTGCCCTGGTTTTAACAGCGTGAAACTGCCGCTTTCCATGGTGCGGATTTCAAAGCAACGTTCGCGGGAGGACAACTCGCACCAATCGCCCAAAACCATGACGCCGGTGCCTTCCATCATGAAGAAGATTTCCTGGTTGTCGCGATGCCGGTGGATGCCGATGCCGCATTCGGGTTTCAGAATGTGCAGGTCCATGTAATCCACCGCCAGAAAGCGTTCGCGCCCGGGAGTGACGCTTTTAGTTCCGTTGGCGTTGAACATCCAGGGGGCGATTTCCCGGCCCAGCTCCTGGCTTTCCTTAAACTCGAAGTAATTGGAAAGCACATTGCGATAATGCAAGAAACCGAAGCCGCCGTGCGGGCTTTCGCTCACACCCACTTTTAGAAAATTATTCCAACCGCGAAAGACCATGTTGAAGGCGTAGCGGTAATTTTTCCCGCCGTTGGAATCCCAAATGTTGGCGCTGGCGTTTGTCCACGCGACTTCGATTTCCAGCGGCAGGATGGGATGCATGGTGTGGCCGGGGGCAACCGTGCGCAGGTCGCGGTTATCCAAACCTTCCCGGGCGAAATCCGAAACCGAGCCTTGCGTGATGTCGGTGCGCACCACGATGCCGCCCCGGTCGATGGCGGCTTGCCCTTTGCGATCCAGCCGCGAGCGCAGATCATTGCCGGTGAAGGACCAGATCTCCAACTCGTAACGATCGGTCTCCGGATTATACGGCACGGTGAGCAAATCCGCCGCCGCCACACTGCCTACTTTGACGTAGGCTTTGATAAAGGGGCCGAGCTGATGGTTGGCCGCCCGCGAAAGTTTGGAGTCCGGGCCGGCCCGGTAAGAAAGGTGCAAGAAAGGCCCGGTCCAATCGCCGGCGGTGGCCCAACCGCGCGCGAGCCAGGCATCGGTGCAGCGAAAGTCGCGGATATTCTGTTTTTGGAAATCCTCTTTGTTATCCTGCGTCCGGGCGTCCAGATTGTTCCATTGCTCGCCGGAAGGGCCGTACAATTCGAGGTAATCGTAGGCAATGAGGTATTGGACCGAATTCAACAAGTAAAACTCGCGTTCGGCGGAAAGGTCCATTTGTTCCAACAAGCTCATGAGCCGACTGAGCGGGTTGTTGATCCGGTACGCGATCGTCGCGGGCGGCTGGACGGCGAACACACGGTCGTTGGCGGCAATTTGCATCGGCATGGGTAAAACTCCTTAATTGGTGCGGGGGGTTAAGCGCTGTGGTAACCGAAGGCGACAAACCTCAAGGGGACATTGCCGGTGTTGCGAATTCCATGAATGCCGCCGCTTTTGGTGAAAATAACCGAGCGCGGTTTCACGGGAACGACCCGGATGTTGCGCGGCCCGATGCAGTAAATTTCCACGCTCTTCAGCGGGTATTGGGCGGGATCGGTTAGGTTGGGATCATCACCGTCGCCCATGTACGCAACGCCTTCGCCCTCGAAGATGTAGTACAGTTCCTCTGAGCCAATGTGGCGGTGGGTGCCTTCGACGCAGCCGGGCGGGATGGTCACTTCGTGAAAATAAACGATCGATCCACCCAATTCGCGTTGAATGACCCAGCGCATTTCAATCACATTCTTCAGCGCCGCGGGATTAAAGTCGGGGCTCTTTTGCTCGAGCATCGCGTTGTCGTAGCGCACGGGGGGAACCTTGCTGACGTCGTCGAAAAACCACCCGCGGCGGAAATCGATCAGGTAAGCGTCGACTTCGACCGTGTTTTGCGGAGCGCTGGGCGTTTGGGTGTTGGGCACCTGGTAGCTGCGGAAATAATCGTTATCCCACTGCGGATTGCCGATCACGTAACCGAGCGGTTCATCGATGTCGTTCTCGCGGAAGGCAAGTTCGACTTGTTGAATGCCATCCAAATCGGCCAAGCCTGGATTGAGCGCCTTCGCGCGGGTGATTTCACCCCGCGCGCCCATGAGCGCCGCGACCTTGACGTCGTGCCGTTTCGTTTCCGGGGACTCCAAGGTTTCCCAAAACTCCACCTGATAGGCGTCAATCCAATTATCATAATGCAATTGCGCGGTGGTCTGCCCGGTCTTTGCCGGGTCTTTGGTCAGCAATTTAATATTGCCGATGATTTTTGCGCGCACGAACCGGTTTTTCTCCCGGGCTTGTTCCACCAGGCGGGAGGCGCGGTATTCCACCCGCAGAAAGTTGCATAGATAAGCGCCGTCGAGAAAAACCATGCCCTTGATGACGGAGATATCCAGCTTGTTGCGCACTTCGCTAACGTAGTAGCGGTAGCGGGAACTGCGGGTGGCATTGAGGTATTGGGCGTGATAAATCCGGTCGGGATAGAACACGATGCTGAAAATGCTGTTCTCCGGCCGGGTCTCGATATCGTTGAATTTGGGATCCATGCGCTAAAATGGGGTTAAAGGCGTTTGAGCAGTTGATCGGCGACCCGGAAGGAGTTGGCCTCGATGGTGTTGGTTGGATTGCCACTGCCCGAGGTGGGCATGAAGGAGCCGTCCGCCACGTACAGGTTGTCGAAATCCCACGCGCGGCAATTCGGGTCGAGCACCGAATCGGCGCGATCCGTTCCAAATCTCGCGCCGCCCAGGATGTGGTTGGCAATTCGCGCCAGGCCGTTCTCGGCCATATAGGACGCGCCCTGGCCCGCAATTTGAAAGCCTGGCCCGTAAAGCGCGGCGCCGCCTTGGCGCAGAATTTCACCGGCCATATTCGCATAGGTGTTCATCAAGTGGATGTCGTGCGAATGCCAGGTTTTGAGGATGTAAGCGACCGGGCGGCCCCATTTGTCCTTAATGGAGGGATGCAATTCGATGCGGTTGTCCCGTTGGGGCACTTGATTGGCCATGAAACTAACCGATAGCCCCCGCCCAAAATTGTTGTCCAAGTAATCGACCACCGCTTGCGCGCGCAGGTCGGTGTTGCTCATGAAGCCATTCCACAGGGTGTCTAAATCCTGCGATCCCAGGGTGCGGAAGAGCGAGAGCGGCAGCGCTTCATCCGAGGTGTTGTTATATAAAGCGCCGCCGGCCCAGAGCCCGTTATCGCGCAGGAAAGCTTCGATGGAGCAGCAGTCCGTGGCCCAATCCGCGTCGAGCGCCTTGGACTTGTCGGACCGGGCGCCTGCCGGCAGTTGGGCGCTGGCGCCGCCGAAACAGTGCGTGAGGAAATAGCGGCCTAGCAAATCATTCTGATTAATGGCGCCACTGAAGCCGGCGTCGGCCTGGGCGGATAATTTGAGCAGCCGGATTGATTCGATGCCCGAGCAGGCCACTACCACCACCTTACCTTGTACCCAGCGTTCCATACCCGAGGGGTCCAGGTAAAATACTTTGTCCACTCGGCCATTCGCGAAAGTCAGCCGGGTGGCGACGCTATTGCAACGAATTTCAAAATTAGGCAGGTCTTTTATGGGGGATAACAATGAAACCCAGGTGCTGGATTTGAAACCCAAGGGATCGCCGTAGCGGTTTACGTAGCTGGTTTTGATGGTGTCCGTGTCGACCGGAACTTTCCGGCCGCTGGGAGCGTGATCTTGGGTGATCACCGCCAGCGGGGTGCGATAGGGATCGATGGGCGTCGCCAGATGGTACTTTTGCTGCAGGTTGCGCGCTAGCAGTTCCATGCCGCGTTTGGCGCAAGCGCTGATGGCGTTGGGCGCCAAGGGGGGCTGGTAAACATCGCGGCTGAACGTCTTTTGCTGATTGGCGGACTGGCCGTTGATACCGATCAATTCCTCGGTTTTGGTGTAGTAAGGTTCGAGGTCGGCGTAAGAAATCGGCCAATCACGCGCTTCGCGTTGGATGTCGTGGTTCGGATCTTGCTGAATATCATTGCGACCCTGGTTGAAGGATTGCAGCTTGAAATCCAGCGGCGTGAAGCGGAAAGAAACCCCGCCGTACAGTTGGGTGCCGCCGCCCACGACTTGCGCGGTGTACCCTTCGATGGTCGCTTTGTCCGCGCCGTTTTGATCGCGGTAAATGTGCGGCTCATCGTTGATATCCGGTTCGACGTGGCTGGAATAATACGCGGCTCCATTATTGGAGACGCCGGGTAATTGCACGCGTTTTTCGGGACCGTCCGCGAAGACTTCATCCCGCTTGAAATCGCCGCGTCCATTGGGGGATTGATACTCGGGCCGGAATAGCGGGCCTTTTTCCAGGATCAGCACGGATTTCCCCGCTTTGGCCAGTAAGTGGGCGATCGGCGCGCCGCCGGCCCCGCTGCCAATTATCACTGCGTCAAATATCTGATTCATGGGTGTCCTTTCCTATCCGTGATAATCAGCGCTGGTGCCTAGCGGTTGCTCGATCGCTCGCCGCCAATCAAAGAGGGTTTGCGCCGCCTGGTTGGGCGCCGCCGGGGGTTGCGCGTAGCGTTCCGCCAAGAACGCCCAACCCGCTCCGCCGGTATTCCCGCCGTATTTGGGGTGGGAAAAAGCGCCGCAAATGGTGTGACGCCGCAGCAAATATAAGAAAAAGCGAGGGCTTCCGTAACGATTCTTGTCCCAGCCGGGCACGTCGTCGTTCGCCATTTGATTATAGAGATCTTCGAAGGTTTCCGAAGTCATGGCTGGCGGCTCGATATACGGATTACGCTGACGCAATACCCGATCGATAATATCCAGGCAGATCTTGTAATCGATCAGCCGATGCCGTTCTTCCCGGGCTAACTGGTTGTCGATGAAGTTAACCTCCCCCACCGCCGCGTCCAGGCGGTAGGCGTTGTTGTAGCGGTTTTGGCGGGAATTACGGTCCATGCTGTTGTAATAACGACCCAGGAAGTTTTCCGCGTCCGCCGAATGAAACGGCGCGATGGTGGACGTCAGCCGTTGGAGTAATTGCAATTCCCAGCGTTCGAGTACCAAGGGTTCGGTGCAAAAGTCCGTGAAAAAGCGCGACCAAACCGCGCCGTTCTCCAGGGTTTTCTCCTGCGGATTAACCGGGTCGTTCCGCGGCGCGCCGTCGACTATGAAGCGATAGAGATGGGTTTGGCCGCGCGGCACCGCGAAGGTCACCGACCAATAGGCGGTGGGTTCTCCGGCGAACAACACGCGCTGCAACGGCACCGGGTCGTACAAGTTGTTAAAGGTGCCAATGATCGAGACGCTGGCGGGAGAAGTGTTATTGACTCCGGAGAATATAAATGTCGCCTCATTATATTGGCTGAAAAGTGCTGGATCGGCAACCGAATCGGCGCCGCCCGCGTACGTGTCGATAATCGGGAAGCGCCAAGCCTCGGCGATGTTGTCGGCCGGTTTCGGCGGCCCGTCAGGGGAGTACGTGTGCCGGAAATCGCCGGCGGTCCGGTTTAAATATTTGGCGCACCGGTCGAGCAGGTATTGCCATTCCTTGGTGTAGTAGGGGCGCGGCATGGGAATATTGGTGTTAATTAACTAACACTAATGCACGTGATTAATATGGCTAACGAACGCAAACTACGCGCGGTCACCGTTGGTGTCAAGGAAGGGGTGGTGGTTTTTTGAAGCGCGGTCGGTTCGGGCCGCCGCGCCGCGAGCGGTGGTGGGGTTACGGTTCCCTGGGATCAGCTGGCGCGCAAAGCCGTGGCGATGGGTAGCCGCATGGCCCGAAGGGCAGGGAAAAGTCCGCCGATAAAGCCCATCACCGAAGCCCAGAGGACGCCTTCCACCAGCAGGGAAGGGGTGACGGTGAACGCGAAGGCCACTTGGCTGAAGCTCTGGAAATTCAGGGTTGCCGTCCGGTAGCCATCGAAGGCCAGATACGCCAAGCCGCCGCCCAGGGCGCCGCCCGCCCAGGAAAGCGCCAGGGACTCCAGCAACACGGAGAGCATGACGGCGGCGCCGCCAAAACCCAGCGCGCGCAACGTGGCCATTTCCCGCGCCCGCGCGGAGACCGCGGTGTACATGGTGTTGAGCGCGCCGAATACGGCGCCGACGCCCATGAGCGAGGTGATCGAGATTCCCAAGCCAAGGATGAGCCGTGTCATGACTTGCGATTGTTCGGCGAAGTAATCCGCTTGGCGCACCACTTTGACATTCAGCCGGGGATCCGAGGTGAGGAAGTCTTTGCCGGCGTCGAACGCTTCCGGGGTTTGGAGGGTAAGCAGCACGGATTGATACGAGGTGCCGCGCCGATACGCGGGCTGGAGCACCGCCGCGTCGGTCCAGATTTCCGATTCCTCCATGCCGCCGTTGGCTTCGAAGAGGCCCACGATTTCCCAATGGTTCCGCCCGATTTCCAGCGTCGAGCCGACGTCCAAACCGGCGAATTGCGCCGCGGCGCCGCGGCCGACGATCAATTCATTATGGCCGCGGCGGAAATTGCGCCCATGCAAGATATGGAGCTGACGGTGGACTTCGAACGCGGGTGGCTCCACGCCGCGAAAGGCGACGTTGGCGTCGGTGCCGGTGGAGCGTTTGGGCAAATTGATGATCACGAACAACTCGGGCGACGCCTGCGGCCCATTGGTGCCGCGCGCGAGGCCGGGGGCATTGGCGACGACCCGGACGTCTTCCCGTCCCAAACCGCTGGTCATTTCCGTGTCGGCGCCAGCCCGCAACACCATCGCAATGTTCGCGCTGGCGGAGCCGATTAACGCTTGGCGGAAGCCCTGGTCAATGGAAAGGACGCCCACAAAAACCGCCACCACGCCGGCGATGCCAAACACGGAAGCCGCCACCGACCCCTTTCGTTCCGGGATCGTGCGCAGGCTAAAACCGGTCACCAGGACGACCTGTCGCAGCCAATTGAGCCAGTGTATCCTCATGATTTGGGGGCGCTCCGTTTCATCCCCGGCGCAAAGCTTCGGCTACGGTGAGTTTCATCGCCCGCCAGGCAGGGAGAAACCCCGTGGCGGCGCCCAGCGCCAACATCAATATAAATCCCGAAACAAAGGCATGGCTGGGCAAAAAGAAATTGGGCAATGAACCGCCGGTGGGATCACCCCGGGAAATGAGCAGCCAGGAAATACCCATCCCGATGATGCCGCCAGAGAAGGAAAGCATCAGCGCTTCCGCCAAGACTAGCCACAGCACGAGGGTGTTGGTGAAGCCCAAAGCTTTAAGCACGCCGATTTCCTCGGTGCGTTCGCGGACCGCCTGCGCCATGGTGTTGCCAACCACGAGCAGGATGGTGAAAAAAACGGCGGTCAAGATGGCGGCCAGAATCGCGCCCACATCGCCTACCTGCTTGGCAAAACCCTGCACGAAGGCGCCTTCGGACTCGGTTTTCGTTTCTTCGGGCGAATTGGCGAACTCTTGGTCGATAGCTTGCGCGATTAGGGCGGATTGGTTCGGGTCTTGAATGCGCGCGCCGTACCAGCCCACGGAGCCTTTGGCTTGCACGCGGGCTTCGTCGAAATAATCGTACCGGAAAAACAATTGGGTGGTGTCCGTGTTTTTTTCGGCCCCATCGTAGATGCCGACGAGGTCGAACTCCCAAGTTGTTTGCCCGCCCTTTTGTCTCCAGATGGTCGCTTGAATGGGGATGCGGTCGCCGATTTTGAAGCCGTATTTCTCCGCCGTGCGCCGGCCGACAATCGCCCCGGTACGGGTGCGTAACCAGGCTTGTTTTTGGGCTTCGGGCAAAAGGAATTCCGGCCAGACTTCAAAAAAATCCGCGGGCACGACCGGCATTTGCGGGAAGAAATTGCTCGGTTTCTGGTAAATGCCGCCAAACCAGGTCATATGCGCGGCCTTCGCCACGCCATTGACGCGTTCGATGCGCGCTTGGTAACTCGCCGGCAGGAGTTGGATAATCGAAACTTTGTGCCGGATCACCACCCGGTCGGCGCCCGCCACGGTGACGCCCATATTGAACGCTGTGTTCACCGCCGAGAGGTAGCCATAGAGTAAAAACGCCACCACGATGGACATCAAGGTCAGGATTGTGCGCGCTTTTTTGCGTTTCAACCCGCACCAAATGACAGGAAAGAATTTCATTCCATTGGATGATCTTCTAGCAAGCCTTTGTTTAGGTGCAACGTGCGGGTGGCGCGATGGGAAGCGTGGGGATCGTGCGTGACCATCACGATGGTTTTGCCGTGATCGCGGTTGAGCGCCTGTAACAATGAGAGGATTTCATCCCCGGATTTACGGTCCAAATCGCCGGTGGGTTCGTCGCACAACAAGAGGGTGGGATCGGTGACGATGGCGCGCGCGATGCCCACGCGTTGCTGCTCGCCGCCGGACATTTGCCGGGGAAAATGCTTGGCGCGATGGCTGAGGCCGGTAACCGCAAGGGCGGCGGCAACATGTTTTTGGCGTTCGCTCCGGCTTAAGGGAGTTAACAAGAGTGGAAGATCCACGTTTTTTTCCGCCGTAAGCGTTGGCATCAAGTTGTAGAATTGAAACACAAACCCGATATGGCGCGCCCGCCAGGCGGCTAACTCGCGATCCGAGAGCGTATCGACCCGCTCTCCCGCCACGTATATGGCGCCATTGGTGGGGCGGTCCAGGCCCCCAATGATATTGAGTAAGGTGCTTTTACCCGACCCTGACGGCCCCATGAGCGCGAGAAAGTCCCCCTGGGGAATAGTCATGTTTACACCCGCCAACACGGGGATTTCCTCGCCGCCCCGGCGGTAATCCTTTTCGACGTCCTCGATGCGCACTAAATCAGTTGGCTCGCTCATGAGTGAATTGGCGTTAGGTGCGGCTGGACCGTTTTAGTTTTCCCGCGCTTGAGTGCCCGGCTTTAGGGATTCCGGCCCTTCGATAACTACTTTATCCCCGGCATGGAGGCCGGCGGTGACCAGCACTTCTTGTTCCCGGGTATCGCCTACGGTAACTGGGCGCGCTTCGACTTTGCCGTTTTTGAGAACGAATACCGTTGCCTGGCCGTCGAGTTGCCGGATGGCCGATTTGGGCGTCAAGATGCCGCCGGTTGCAGGGGCGCCGGCTTCGGCTTTGAACTCCACTTTGACGCCCATATCCGGCAAGATGCGGGGATCCAATTGGTTGAACCCGATGCGAACTTTGACCGTCGCTTTTTGGCGGTCCGCCGTGGGGATGATGGCGATCACTTTGGAAGGGATATGCCATTCGGGATAGGCATCCAGCGTGGAAGTGACTGCTTGGCCGGCTTTGACCCGCCCGATAAAGCTTTCGTTAACATCGACTTCGACTTCCAAAGAGGCCATGTCGACGATCGTGCAAATGCCGGTGCGCGTGAATCCGCCGCCGGCGGATATGGGAGAGATCATTTCGCCAGGCTGCGCGTTTTTAGAGATGACGATGCCGGAGAAAGGGGCGCGGATCACGAGATCTTCGACCTCTTGCTTAAGCAGCTCCACTTGGCGTTTAGCCACCGTCACTTCCATTTCCTGCCGGGCCAATTGCGCTTTCTTGGCTTGGAAATCGGCTTGGGAGTGGTCACGGTCCGAGGCGCTGGAGATGCGATTGGTGGCCAATTCACTAATCCTTTGCCATTCCCGTCCCGCTTCTTCCAGTCGCACTTTCAGTTCGTCCAAAGCGCTTTCCGCGGCGGCTTGCTGGGCTTGGGCAAGGCGTAGATTGGCGGCGGTGTTCAGATCGTCGAGTCGCGCTAGCACTTGGCCGGCTTCAACTTTAAAACCTTCCTCGATGAGTACTTCCACGACTTTGCCGGTAACTTTGGAGGAAACGGTGGCTTGTCGGCGGGCGGTAACGTAACCGGAAGCGTTCAGCACTGTTTGACGACTGCCACCAGCGGCTTCGCGCGCAACGGCGGTTTTAACCGTGATGCCCCGATTTTGGCTAATTCGATAGCCCGTAAAGAGGATCGCCAGCAGCAGCACCCCCACGAGAAGACCTTTACGACTCGATTTGGCGGGGGGACGATTCCGATCGATTCGCAACGTTTCGAGAGTGGCTTTGTCGAGGCTCATGGGTCAGTTATGTAAAACGGCCGGCTGTGTGTGGGATTTTGACGCAATCCACCAAAACCCTGGCTGCATTTATGCGTAAACGACGGATTATTCAAACACAAATCTGCACCCGGCTGTAAATTAAGGCCGGCCAGGGCGCGCGGACTTGATCGCAAGGTGTCTGGCTGTATATGACTACATACCAATAAAATACGATGATTCTCCGCCATGAATTCCGAGTCAATTCCTCAGGCAAGCCGAAACTTGGCGGGAATAGGGGATGGCGGGGGCGGTCAAGGGGTTGAAAATATCGCCTCCGAAAGCGGAAAAAGCGCCTTTTCAAAAACATGGCACAGGATGTGCTTAATAACAAATCGGCTGCATCTAGTGGTCTGGTTGTATGGGTATAAGCCGCTCGTGTTACCATTGGCACGAGCGGCTTTTAATTTAAAACTTCCCCTGCCGAAATTACCGAGCAACGCGGTTTAGCGATGGGGCGGTGTGCGGGAATCGTGTGAATTGCAGCCGAGCTTGCTAAAGGGGGTAATAAAAGTTCTAAACGATCGCTTCTCTTTGGACGGCGGCAATAAACCCAAGCGTTACGGTGGAGGATTCCCGAGGTGGCGTTCCGCGGTGTAGAACGATCTTTTCGAGGGTCATATTGTCCCGCGGCGTGCCGCAGAGGAGGGCCATTTCATCCAGTGTTTTAAAGGGCACTGAATATTCACTGGGTTCGAAGGTGTCGGTTCTCACAAACACCGCCGTCCCATGAGTGGAGCCGCTAAAATACATGACAAAGATGAGCAGAGCACGATCAATGCCATTCTTATTATTGGGAATCCGGCGCCAATCGGCGCGCCGGAGTTAGCCTTGACGCGGGGGACCGACGTGTCGATAGTGTATTTTGCCACATGAGCAGGCCTTTGCGTCTTTTAATTGTTGGGAGTAGCGACCAGGATGTACGAATTCTTTTGCATGCCTTGGAACAGGCAGGATTCTTGCCCTTAGTTGAACGGCCAGCTAATCTCCATGCCTTGCGCCACACCCTTCAAGAGAATTGGTGGGATGTGATTATTGCCGATGCGGAATCCGCGCAATTAGGGGCGGAACAAGCCCTCAGGCTCGCCACGGAGTTTGGCTTGGACACGCCGCTGTTGGCCATTTCCCAGCAAGGGGATTCGGGGAAGGCGGAATATCTCATGCGACTGGGAGCGCGGGATTTTTTTGTCGCGAACCAGTTAACGAGAATGGGGCAGGTCATTGAGCGCGAATTGCGGGAAATCGCTTTCCGTCAAAAATTGCGAGAGTGCATGGGGCTTTTGAATCGCACTAGCGACGCGTGCGTGGTTACGGATTTGGAGTGCCAGATCACTTACTGGAATCATAGCGCCGCCGAGTTGTACGGCTGGAACGCGGAGGAGGTTGCGGGACGTAATTTTATTCAATTACTTCATCATGAAGGAGATGGCAGGCCGCATGAAGCCAGTCAGGAGGCCTTTCGCACCGGTGAATGGAGTGGTGAATTAAACCAGCTGACGAAGCATGGTTTACGGGTTTTAACCATTAGCCGATGGACGCTGCTGCGGGATGCGCGTCAAAAACCGCGTAATATTTTGGTGGTCAATAGCGATATTACCCGCCAGAAGCAGCTCGAAGCCCAGTTTCTGCGTTCCCAGCGCATGGAAAGCCTCGGGACGCTCGCCAGTGGCATCGCCCACGACCTGAATAATGTTTTGGCGCCAATCTTGATGTCCATCCAATTTCTGCGCGATACAGTGGCCGATGATGCCAGCCGCACCATGTTGGCCACGCTGGAAACCAGCGCGCAACGCGGCGCGGATATCATCAAGCAAGTGCTGACTTTTGCGCGCGGCATGGAAGGTGATCGAATTGCGCTCCAGCCAAAGTATCTCCTAAAGGAGATGGCTAAGATCATTCAAGAAACCTTTCCCAAGACCATCACCGTAAAAACCGAGTACACGAACGATTTATGGTCCGTCATGGGCGACGCCACGCAATTGCACCAAGTGTTGATGAATTTGTGCGTGAATGCCCGGGACGCGATGACGGGTGGTGGGCAGCTAACGTTGACCGCGGAAAATGTCACGCTTGATGAGTCGTTTGCCAACATGATTCACGATGCCAAACCCGGTCCTTATTTGGTGCTCTGTGTGGCGGACACCGGCCCCGGCATTGCCCCGGTGATTTTGGATAAGATATTCGACCCCTTCTTCACTACCAAAGCGCTGGGCAAAGGCACTGGGTTGGGGCTGGCAACCGCGTTGGGCATCGTCAAAAGCCATGGCGGTTTTTTGCAGGTCAAAAGCGAAGTGGGTCGCGGCGCCCAGTTTCGAGTCTACTTGCCCGCGACTTTCTCCCAGGGCACATCCTACGCGCCTTCCGAGGTGACCACGGTTCCGCGAGGCTCGGGCCAGTTAATATTAGTGGTGGAGGACGAGTTATCGGTGCGGGAGGTCACTCGCCGGACCTTGGAAAACAACGGTTACCGGGTGATTACCGCGGGGGACGGGACGGAGGCCTTGGCCTTGTTTGTCCAGAACGCGCGGGAAGTGAACGCGGTTTTGACGGACATGGTGATGCCCTTCATGGATGGGGCCGCCACCATTCGCGCGTTGCGGAAGATC
Organism: Verrucomicrobia bacterium UBA1319; assembly: GCA_002306985.1. GTDB lineage: Bacteria > Verrucomicrobiota > Verrucomicrobiia > Limisphaerales > UBA1319 > UBA1319. The sequence goes on along the minus strand of DBTJ01000210.1, from coordinate 65,065 downwards.
AACGCCAAAGTGCCCATCATTGCGGCCAGTGGCATGATGTCTCACCGCCAGGAAGCGGAGGCCACCGGGGCGAATGTGCAAGCGTTTCTATCGAAGCCTTTTACCGCTGAACAACTGTTGAAATGTTTGAATCAAGCTTTCAACGAGCCTGAACCCACCGGGGCCTAGGTCGTACCCTAGTCGGTTTTGGATTGGGCCGGCCGAATCGGGGGGAGTCCGGGGAAAAGGAGATCTAGGCGTTCCCATTGGGTGATGATTTCCACCTCGAACTGGCCGGTTTCGAATTGGCGGGCTAGTTCCTTAAAACGCGCCTGATGATTTTTAACGCGTTCCCGCGCGTAGGAGGCGTGGGTGCCTGCCCGCATAATGAACGGCCAGTCGCTAGCTTGCAACAGCATCAACTCTTGAATCGCCAACCGCAAGGCGCGGCCTGGCAAACCGAGGGCGGCGCCATACTGAGCGATGAGTTGCTCCAGTTTTTCCGCCGACTCCAACAGTTGAGGATAGATCCAGGCGTTAGTGTCATTTAGCCAAACCCGCCAGTATCCTTCCTCCCCCCAGCTTGAAGCGCTTGGGGCGGCGGCCTCATGTCGGGGTGACTCGCGTAAATAATCCGTGGGCGTGCGCAACGGGACTTCGGCCTGGACGGCTTGCCGCGCCACCGCATCCAAGAATTCCGGCCCTTCAAACCACCAATGACCAAATAATTCAGCGTCGTAGGGTGCCATAATAATGGGGGGTGCTTCCATGGTTTCGGATAACTGGCGCAATTGTCCGGCGCGTTGCTGGAGGAAGTGCGCCGCGTGCGTTTCGATGCGGGCGAGCGCGGCCGCGCGTAAATAAGGTTCCTTGCCGGCTCCGGGGCCCGTGACCCGGCAATACTTCAAGCCCGTGAAACCGCGCTTCCCAGGCGTGGGCAGGAACGGTTCTGTGTAATCGAGATCCAAATCGAAACCGATGTCGCGGTAAAAGTCCCGGTACCAAGGATCGCCAGGATACCCCCCGGCGCGGCTCCAGACTTGCTCCGCTGAGACGGGATCCCGGCCGAAGGCGGCCAGTCCTGTCGGGGTGATAATGGGCGCGTAAGGGGCGTGGCGCGGCAACGGGCGCGCGCGCGTCAACCCGTGGGTCTCCAGCGGGAACCAGCGCACGCCAAACTCTTTGAGCACGGGTTCAACGGCTGGCGCATAGGCACATTCGGGTAACCAGAAACCCGCGGGCCGGACGCCAAAACAACGCTCGTGGTGGAGGATGGCGGTTTCAATCTGCGCGCGCAGCGAGCGGGGGTGATTCGTCCATAATGGCAGGACCGCGTGCGTGGCCCCGCAAGTGATCAGTTCGACCGCGCCGGCGCGCTCACAATGCTTAAAGGCCTCGATCAGATTGCCTTGCCAGCGTTCATATACTTGGCGTAAGCGCTGGAATCGCGCGCAATACATTTGCGCGTTGCGATGCGAATCCGGTTCGAGGCGGGTGCGCAAAATTTCCCTTTCACTCAGGCTAATCCATTGTTCGATTCGTTGTTTGAATCTCCTGTTTAACAACGGATCTTGCAGCATGGCGCACAGGGTGGGGGACAGAACCATGGTTATCCGGGCAGGGATGTTATCTCGAATCCATCCCTCATAGATTTCGAGCATGGGAAGATAACATTCAATAATGGCCTCGTAGAGCCAGCTCTCTTCTAAAAAACGCTCGTGCTCCGCATGCCGGACAAACGGCAAATGCGCGTGCAATAGGATGGATAGGTAACCGGACATGCTGGGTACTTCGCTGGAAGGCGGGAGTTCAGGCAAGCGAAAAGCGCGTCGCTGATTCGAAAGCGCGCACTTAAATATTAGGTGATTTGCGATCGCAAAATGCATGCGGAAGAACATCCGCCGCGATCAGTCGGAGATTCCCTATCGAGCTTGGCAAGTGGTGGCGAGGCAAGCCTTCGCGATGAGTCTTAACGATGCGGTGAATGGACTCGCCGAATCGAGGATGGTGAATTCTTAAAACACCGCGGTTGCTAGCGGTAAACATGAATAGTATTTATGCATAAGTAAGTATAATGAGCAGCCTAAGGGTTATAGCTGATGGCTCTATTCAGGAAAAGTTGCGCGGTGTTCCGATTGAATTTTTGCTTGGATTCGGTTAATGTGCGAGCCATGAGGATGTTGAAAGCTACACACACCATTTGGAAAAAAACTCTCGGTTCGTTGCTGCTAGCCGGAATTTGCCTGCAACTGCAGGCGGCGGACACCGCCCCGCCCACCTTGGATAGTTTCGTGTCGCCGGACGCCAGTGGTTCACAATTCGCGATATATATGCCGTTATATTTGGTGTTCAATGAGGACATGGCGCCCCAGCAATCGATCGCGTGGAGTTCGAATATCGATACTTCCAAAGTGAGTTACACGTGGGAAGATTCGACCACGCTTTTGGTTGCCTATAGCTCGAGCATTCCCGGATTAAGCGCTTGGCCAGACAACTCGACGATTACCTGGCAATTGAATCCAACCGCCAATAGCGCCGCTAATTTTCGCGATGTCGCGGGCAATTACTTGGCGTCCGGTACGTATTCCGGCACTTTTATAACGGGTACAGGCGGTTCCACTAACAACCCCGGAACCAATTCACCCTGCGAAACGGGGGCTGGCCAGGTTAGTGGGTTTACGGTTTATAAAATGGTTTCCTATGTGCAAACCGCGGCTAATTCGGTAACCATAGATCCCCAGGATGGCGCGATGTTTGGGCTCGGTGTCATCATGCCCGATACCGCCGGCCTTACGGCGGCCAAACTGACTTTGCCCAATGGCACGGCTACTAATATCGCGGCTATCGCGGCTATGCCTCCCTTCACCACCAATGCGTACGCTACAACGTATGACACGAAGGCAACCCAGGCTTTGCTCGATCAGGCATATCCCAGCGGCAACTACAAAGTCGATATCAATGCGGCATTGTCCGGTAGCGCGTCGGTGTCCTTAACCGCCTATCCGCCCATTCCTCAGATTGCCAACTATCCGCAAGCGCAGGCCATTGACCCGAACGCGGATTTTACGGTTCAATGGAATGCGTTCACTGGGGCGGGCACCTACGACGGTATCAATATATCTATTACCGATACAAATTCGGGCGAGACGGTATTCTCCGCTCCCGATGAATGCGCCACGCCGAAAATCGAATTGGCAGTCACCGCTACCTCTATCAAAATTCCCAAGGGAACATTAACCGCGGGGAAAAATTATGAATTACGGCTGAGCTTCTACCACACGGAATCTTACATGGTCGCCCTGACCACGGGATCCTATGGTAATAGCGCGCTCAGCAAGCATACCACGATGACCATTAAAACTACCGGCGGGACAGTCACGCTGGCGGCTCCCCAGTTCAGTCAAGTCCGGCGCTCAAGCGCTGGGGTGCTGGAATTCCAGCTTTCCTGCATGACCCAACGCTCGGTGGTCATCGAAAGTTCGGTCGATCTTAAAGAATGGTCCACGGTGCTGACTACGAACGCACCCGCAGCCAATATTACGGTGGATCTTCCCGCTGGGCCCAAAAGCTTCTTCCGCGCCCGCCAGTTATAATTGGCCTTCAGGTTAATCGCGCCGCACCACCGGAATTTCATTTCCAGTGGTGTTTTTTTTGCGTTTAATACCTGTCGATTCCCGCTTGGTGGGCGGGAAGCGAGCGTTTAAATCGAAAATCGAGGGATTTCAAATCAACTAACAAAATATGAAAACCGCTTATGAATTGGCCATGGAACGGCTTAACAAATCTGAGCCAACCATTAAGCTGACCGATGATCAAAAGCAGAAATTGGCCGAGATCGACTCGATATATGCGGCGAAACATGCTGAACGTGAACTACTTGTGAATGACCAACTCGCCAAAGCAATCGCCACGGGTGACGGTGCCGCTTACGAGCAATTGCAGAAGCAACTGGTGAGTGATCGAAAGTCGCTGTCCGCCGAGAGGGAGGAGAAAAAAGAGGCGCTCCGGCGGCAAAAGTAGAAGTAGGGCACGATGGGCGAGTAATCGATAAGCACGAGTTGGCGATATTTGACCTCGGGGTTCAATTTGCGGCGGTTTGTAGCGGGGGTGTGGATGGGGTGGTGGGAAGTTATATTGGGTGATTTTGATTGAGCATCAGGCGCGCCGTAGTGTCTTATTGGCAAGGCTTCATCTATGCAAACAAAGGCATCATCAAGCTGGCTGGAAGAGTTTAAGCGTGAATTTCCCGCATATTGGCGGGAAATTCCTCACAAAGGTTTTTTCTTTGCGTTGCTAACTTGCTGGCTAGCCCTGTTTCAATTCTTAGGGAATCCAACTTTTGGCTATGTGAATACGGCTTCGCTCTTTGGCTGGCTGTATAACGCCTACAGCGGGCCGCAATCGGAGGATTCACATGGCCTACTGATCCCTTTTGTGGTCTTGGCATTGCTTTGGTATAAACGCACTTCCTGGGGGCCTTTGCGCAAAGATATTTGGCCCCTCGCTATGGGAGGGATATTTTTGGCGTTAGTGCTTCACATTGTGGGATATGTGATTCAGCAACCCATCCTTTCCACCGCCAGTTTAATTGTGGGTTTGGTTTTTATTAGTGGGCTTGCCTGGGGCAAAGCTTGGTTACAACAGACTTGGTTCCCGCTGGTATTACTTATATTTTGCATCCCTATCAGCGCGCAGGCGGAGAGCTTGACCTTTCCGTTGCGCCTTTTTTCCACGAAGATTACCGTTTTGGTGTGTCATTACTTATTGAGTATCAATGTAATACAAGATGGGGTCGTGCTTAAAGGTCCCCAAGGGGATTATTATTATGAACTGGTGACTGCTTGCAGTGGGATTCGCAGTCTGGTCGCCTTGTTTGCGTTGACGACTATTTACGGGTTCGTGACTTTTAAAACATTTTGGAAGCAAATGCTTTGTGTAGTTGTTTCCGCCCCGTTAGCCGTAACTGGGAACGTGCTTCGGCTCGTAGGTATAGTGGTAGCTCGGGAGGCTTTTGGCGAAAAGGCCGCTGAATTTGTGCACGAATGGTTTGGTTTTGTGACCTTTGGTTTGGCGATCGCCTGCGTGATGATATTGGGAGCTTGGTTGCGTGAGGATGACGCACGCGGGCCTGAGGTTTCCCCCAAACCGTCGGATACCCAGTCGAAATCATGAAGCTCAAAGCGTTACTTTTCATCGCCACAGTCATATTGATTGGAACCACCGGGGGGCTGCTGTATTGGCTCAAATCGAATCAAAAGTTGGGTACTCCCGGGGTGCGTTTGGAATTACCGGTTAATATTCTAGATTACCAATCGGTAGCCGCTGAAATCACCCCGTTGGAGCGGACCAATCTGCCGCCGGATACGAGTTTTGCCCGACGGCAGTATTATCGGGTAACCAACGGCGTGACAAATAACTACATCCAGCTGGGAATTGTCTTAATGGGGACGGATCGCACCAGCATTCATAAACCAGAATACTGTCTAACGGGTCAAGGCTGGCGAATCGATCAATCCGAGGAGTTGGCCATTTCAATGCCGCGTCCTTTACCTTACAACCTGCCGGTAATGCGGATTATTTCCAATAGCCTCCGGCGTTTCCCTCAACCCGATGGCTCTTTTAAGGATATAGCGCTCAAAGGTCTTTATGTGTATTGGTTTGTGGATGAAAACCGCCTGACGGCGCGGCATCGCCAGCGCATGTGGTGGATGGCGGAAGATCTTTTAAAAACCGGCGTGTTGCATCGCTGGGCCTATGTGAGTTGTTTTGCCGTCTGCCTCCCGGGACAGGAGGAAAGTGCGTACCAGGAGGTAAGCCGTTTTATCACCGCCGCCGTGCCAGAATTCCAAACGGCATATGGGGCTGGAACTGATGCCGCCGGGAACGAACCGGTCTTAAAATAGTTGTTCTTAAGTGGAGGTTCGTGAATCAGGCTTGCCACTGAGCGCAAAATTCGTTTGGATAGGTTGGTGAAGGGATGCTTAAGCGATGCTCCGGCGACAAAAGGAAATTAATCGAAAATTGCGGAAATTGATGGACGCGGGCATCTTCGTTCTCAGCTTCTGGCTCGCCTACAAGATTCGTTCGAATTGGAAAATCGAGGTGCTAGGTGGAACTCCCGAAATTATCCCGTTTTCGGAATACGCTTGGCTGCTTCTGGTGATTTTTCCTCTGGCTTCCATTGTGCTCCAATCGCTGGGGTTTTATGACCGCATCCTAACCCTCTCCCGGCGGGTGGCTGCTCGCAAAGTGTTCGCGGGTTGCGCCTTGCTCTCCGTCTTGATCATCATGATCATGTTCTTGAAGCACGATGCTTTGCCCCGTTCCGTCGTCATCATGTTTGGTTTCATCAGCGCCGCGCTGATTTTAACCAAGGAGCAGCTGTTGCGCTCTTGGGTGCAAAGTCGGTGGGGTAAATCCAATCTCGTCCGCAGGTTTGTCATGGTGGGAGGCGCGGCGGATAATGCCCGTCTACGGCAGGAACTCCAAGCCAATCCCTTCGACGGTATCGCCGTGTTGGCTGAACTGGATCTTAAAACAACGCCGATCGAGGAATTAGCCAATCTGCTACACAAACATTCGGCTAATGGGGTGATTTTGAATCCGCAACACGCCTTTTTCGGTCAGATTGAAAAAGCCATCCAGATCTGCGAAATGGAAGGGGTAGAAGCCTGGCTTTTGGCGGATTTTTTCAAAACGCAAATTTCTAAAACCAGTTTAGACGATCTAGCCGACCGGCCGGTCTTGGTTTTTCGTTCAACCCCCGAGGAATCCTGGCAGGCGTTTGCCAAGCAAGTGATCGATTTTATGGGGGCATTGGGGCTGTTACTCCTGCTTTCCCCTTTGATGTTGGTGGTTGCCGTGGCCATCAAACGAACCTCGCGCGGGCCGGTATTCTTCAAACAATTACGTAGCGGGCTTAACGGTCAGCCGTTCACCATGTTGAAATTCCGCTCCATGGTGAGTGATGCCGAGCAGCGTAAACATGAGCTGGAAGCCCTCAATGAAATGAGCGGGCCGGTCTTTAAAGTTACCAATGATCCACGGGTAACGCCGATCGGCCAATGGCTTAGAAAGAAGAGTATCGACGAGCTGCCGCAGCTCTGGAATGTGCTGCGCGGGGATATGAGTTTGGTGGGGCCGCGGCCTCTGCCCGTCGATGAGGTGAATCGATTCGACGATTTTTCTCACCGCCGCCGGCTAAGTGTTAAACCGGGTTTGACTTGTCTTTGGCAGGTGAGCGGACGCAATAACGTCAAAGATTTCAAGACTTGGGTACGATTAGACTTGGAATACATCGATAATTGGTCACTGTGGTTGGATATCAAAATTCTTTTACGGACGATACCGGTGGTCTTGTTGGGAACAGGAGCCAAATAATGACCTTAAAAACACAAATTGCGGTCGAACTAATCGGTTGGCTCCCTTAAATTTGGCATGAAAAACGCTGGTATTTAGCCTCAGTTAAATGTCAAAAAGCAAAAACAGCCAGCCGCTTTCTGCCCACCCCACTTCTGTGGTGACTGGGGGTGCCGGTTTTTTAGGATCGCATCTGGTGGATTTGCTCTTAAGCCGTGGCCATGAGGTAGTTGCGATTGATAATTTAGTCACGGGGTCGGTTGATAACATTGCGCATCAAGGGGGCAATCCACGCTTCAAATTTATTTCCCAGGATGTGACCGAGTTTGTTTTTTTGGATCGGCCGGTGGATTACGTTTGGCACTTTGCCTCGCCCGCCAGCCCCATTGATTATTTGGAATTGCCGATCCAAACCTTGAAAGTGGGGTCTTTGGGGACTCATAAAGCGCTCGGGTTGGCCAAGAACAAAGGGGCTCGATTTCTACTCGCCTCGACTTCGGAGATATATGGGGATCCGTTGATTCATCCCCAGCCTGAATCGTACTGGGGCAACTGCAATACCATCGGACCGCGCGGCTGTTACGATGAAGCCAAACGGTTTGCGGAAGCCCTGACTATGGCGTACCATCGGGAGCATGGCATTGCCACCCGGATTGTGCGCATTTTTAACACCTATGGCCCGCGTATGCGCGTCAATGACGGCCGGGTGGTGCCGTCGTTTGTCAGCCAAGCATTGCGCAACCAGCCTATCACCGTTTTCGGTGATGGCAGCCAAACCCGAAGCTTTTGTTTCTACTCAGACTTGATTGAAGGGATTTACCGGCTCATGATGAGTGATATTACCGAGCCGGTGAACATCGGAAATCCTGAAGAAAAAACCATGCTTGAGTTTGCGCGTGAAATTGTGCGCGAAACAGGCTCGCGAAGTCGGGTGGTTTTTCGGCCATTGCCGCAGGACGATCCTAAGCAACGGCGGCCAGATATAACTCGGGCGCAACAAGTTTTGAAGTGGCGTCCCCAGGTTTCCTTGGCGGAGGGGTTGCGTTTAACCATTCCCTATTTTAAGGGTCGGATCGCGGCGACGAAGCGGAGTAAACGGTCGTGAATTCCGAATTATTAGTATTTTTGTATTTGACCACCACCGGGAATTTATATACTCAGATTTCCCGTTTCATTGGGCGGCGAAAAAAAGCGGACGTGAGCGGCGCGAACTCTTTCATCGTTTTAGCGGATAAATAATTAAATGTTAAAGTCGAAATCATTTTTGTGCGTCGATTTTGGGGCGGGCACCCTGAAAGCGGCTGAATTCGAGCTAACAGAGAACAGTTCGCTCTGTTTGAAGCGATTTGGGGTCCGCCCAATGGGTCTGGAAGGCAGTTCTGAATCCATGCGGGCCGGCGTATTACAACGCGCGCTCAATGAGTTGATCGCCGAGCGCGGTTTTACCGCGAAGACTTTGATCGCCTCGGTGCCCGGTTACCAAGTTTTTTCCAAATACGTCAAACTGCCCCCGGTCGATTCCTCCAAGGTTACCCAGATCATCCAATACGAGGCCCAGCAAAACGTTCCCTTCCCGTTGGATGAAGTGGTTTGGGATTATCAGATCACCGGCAATACGCCTGGGGGCGACTTGGAAGTGTTCCTGGTGGCGGTGAAGGCCGAGATTGTCGAAGGCCTGTTCAAAGTGGCGGATGCCGCCGGCATGAGGTTGCAACTGGTCGATGCCGCCCCTTCCGCGCTTTGCAACGCTTTTCGGTATAATTACAGCGATTTAGAAGGCTGTTCGATGCTTTTGGACATCGGGGCCAAAACCAGCAACGTCGTTTTCTTCGAAAAAAACAAATACAGTTCGCGCGGCATCAACATTGGCGCCAACTCGATTACGCAGGATTTCATGGCTGAGGTGCGCATGCCTTTCGCCAAGGCTGAAGCGTTCAAAATCGCGGAAGGCTTTGTCAGCTTGGGGGGCGCTTATGAGGAGCCGGAAAACCCGCAACAAGCTCAGATTTCAAAAATTGCTCGGCAAGTCATGACTCGGTTGCACATTCAAGTCAACCAGACCATGCAGTTTTTCCGGCAGCAAGGTGGTGGGGCGCCGCAACGGTTGTTTTTGGCGGGTGGGGCTTCCATCATGCCTTATACGCCTCAGTTCTTTCAGGAAAAACTCAATTCTCCCGTCGAATATTTCAATCCGTTCCGTACGGTGCAGATCGATCCCTCCGTCAATTTGGAGGATCTAGCCAAAGTCGCGCATTCCCTTGGTGAAGTAGTCGGTCTGGGCTTGCGTAATGTGGCTCAATGCCCGATTGAGTTGAACTTGATGCCTAAGAGCATCTTGAAGAAACAACAGTTCAACGCTAAGAAACCTTATTTTGTGGCCACGGTGGCTAGTTTGGCGTTGGGCTTGGTGGCCATGGGCTGGTTCTACGATGCGAAAATTGTCGCCGCCAAGCAGGAAAAAATCACTCAGCTTCAAGCTAAACTTACCCCGCTGGAGGACATCTGGAATAAGAAGCTCGATCCGGTCCTGAAAAACATTGAGAATCAAAAGAAACGCGGTGATCAATACAGTGAGTGGTTGGAAAATCGCACTCTTTGGATCCAAATCCTGACAGAGTTGCGCGAATCTTTAATCGCGACCGAAGGCACCTTGGAAACAACCATGCGCGAGAAGGAAATTAAAGCGGGCGTATGGATTGAGAAGATGACCCCTGATGTTCCCGGATGGCAAGATACGCCAACTGAGGCTGCACCCACGGAGGAGGCCGCCGCTCGCCCCACCATGAGTGCCGCGATGATGCGACGCTACGGCTTAGTGCCTACGACTGCGGAGCCCGCCGCCGATGCGCCGACCAAAAAAGCGGCGTCCACCAATGAAATTGGCACGATCAATCTGACATGCGCCGCGGTGAATTTGCAAAAATTTGAGTCAACCGCCAACATTAAGTTAATGGAGGAGTTGAAGCGGCAGCTTAGATTGCACACGAATATTTTTTCCACAGAAACCGACTTGGGAACGAATAACCCCTCGGTGGAACCTTCGGCTATTACCTTTGAATTCCCCATCGTTCTCAAGCTTAAGCGCCCGATAAAGATATAGTATGGACTGGCTGAAAAAGAATTTGGTAGTCGTGATCAGCGGCGTGGTTTCGCTCGTCATCATTGGCGGGGCGGGCTGGTATCTCTTTAGCAAGATCCAAGCCGACCAATCCATTGATGAGCAGTATAATGACGTACGTTCCAAGCTTTCCGATTTCGAGGGTAAAAAGCCCTTTCCCAATCTTGAAAATGTCGACGCCGCGAAAGAGCAGTTGGAAAAGGTCAACAGCTATCTGACCAATGCCAGCCGCTTTTTCGGCCAGCCGATCGTCACGAAAAATTGGGATAACACGGAATTCCTCACCTACCTCACGAAGACGGTGACCGACTTAAGGAATGCCGCCCAGACATCTAAAACCACTATTCCGACTAACTACTGGTTCAGTTTTGCGGCGCAAAACGAGCGCGCTCAATTTGACTCCAACACGATGACGAAGGTGGTCGCCCAAGTTGAAGATGTGCAAATGCTGGCAAGCGCCTGCTTTAATGCCCACATCTATGAATTAATCGCCATTCAGCGGGCGCCGGTAACTTTGGATGATACGAACGCAATGACCGCGCACGCTAGCGATTACCTAGCGACTAAGCGGGTTTCAACGACGGATTTTACCACCATTTATCCCTATGCCGTGACCATTCGTTGTTCATCCACGGAACTGGGCGCCATTTTGGAGGGGTTGGCTCGCGCCCAATATGGTTTCTTTGTTAAATGGGTCCGAGTGGAACCGGGCGAGGTTCAAGCCGAGGGAGGTGAAGAGTCCGCTGTTGCTAGTGGACCATCCTATGGCGGAGGCGGAGGAATGTCCGCCGCCATGAGAAGACGCTATGGCCTGATGCCACGAGGTGGAGAAGCTGCGGCTGCGCAATCGCCTGAAGCCGCCCAAGCCGCCCAAGCCGCCGCCAAAAAAATTGGTGTTGTATTGAAAGAGAAGCCGCTGAAAGTGATGCTCATGATTGAGGTCATTCGCGGTTTGGCCCCCACCCGCAATCCTTAATATTTTTAATCGATGGAGTTCATAAAAAACCATTACGAGAAGGTGATTCTGAGCATTGTGTTGCTCGGACTCGCGGTTGTAGTCGCTTTTTTGCCTTCAAAAATGCCGGGAGCCGATGATGCGGCGCCGTCCGGAAAAGGCGCCAAGCTGGAACCGATCAATCTGGAGACCAACGAAACCCCCATCAAACGCATGGAACAATTGGGGACGGTCGATCTATCAACCGGGCATCGACTTTTTAACCCGGTTCAATGGCGTCGGTACAAAGACGGATCGTTGCGCAAGTTTGTTAGCGAAAATGAAATCGGTCAAGGAGCGCTGCAAATTCTAAAAATTACGCCGCTTTACTTTCAGCTTTCCTTCGATGGTGCGATGCCGCCTAAGTTTCAATTCGGAGTGGTGCGGGAAAATCACAGGAACCCTAGCTTGCGGGGCCGGGTGCCGGAGATTGCGGGCAAAGGAGAAAAGAAGGAATTGTTCAAAGTGGTCGATTTCAAAGGGGCGATCGAAGATCCGACCGAAATCCAATTGGAGCTGATCAACGGCGAGAATATTACCATTTCCAAAGAAAAGCCATATAAAGCAATTGTCGGATACACCGCGGATTTACTGTATCCTCCGGATCGTCTGCCGGTGTTTTATGGCAAGCGAGTGGGTGACAAACTGATTTTCGACGGCGATACCAATAATATCGTTGATATCGAATCTAATCAGGTTGTAATATCCTCAAGCTCTGGAAAACGAACGAAAATAGGTTTTAAAGCCGCGCCCTAAGAGTACCCTTTTTATGTTAGTCGTGACCAAACTCAATCAGTCATCCTTAAGGATTGCAGCACTCTTGACCGCGTTGCTGTCGATGGCGGCCCCCGCCTCGATTGTGGCGCAGACCGTTAGCCAGGCGACGAATGCCAGCCCGGCTCAAACGGCGCAAGAAGAGTCTGTGCGCCGACAAGAGGCAACCATTCAACTGCGTCGCAAGCTTGACCAAGCCCAATCCGCCCAGAAAAAGGGCGATTTAAATGGCGCCGCCAAGCAATATGACGAAGCTTACGCGCTCTACCAAAAAATTGGTGGCATCGGCGTTGAAAAGGAAGGACAGCGGCTTTTTGCCGGCTTGGCGGAAGTGAATATCAAACTCGCCCAGCAAGCCGAAAAGCGCGGGGAGTTGGTTGAGGCCAATAGCCGCATGGATCGATTGGTGCGGGTCGATCCCAAAAACGAGGAGGCTCGCAAATATAAGGCGGAATTAGCCAAAGCTTTGGACGCTTCAAAAGGTCGGGTGCCCAGCGCTGAGATGAAGGTAAAGGCGCAGGAATTCAAAACCGAGCATATTAACGTCAATACCATGGTGCAAGATGGCCGAGTATTGCTGGAAGCGGGCAAGTTGGATGACGCCGAGAAAAAGTTGGAGGCGGCCTATAAAGAAGACCCGAATAACGACCCGGCGAAATACTATTTGAGCTTGGTTAAAGAGGCTAAATTCAAGCAAGAGGCCGGCCGTCGGACCATGACCTCTAAAGATAAACTGGTCAAAGTGGAGGAAGCTTGGAATCCGCCCATACAAGGCAAATTGCTTCCTGATGCCAACCCTTTTGCCACGACCAATCGCATTTATACGGGACAAGGGCGCCAAACGATCCAGAATAAATTGGAACGGATAGTGTTGGATCAGTATCCCACGACGCCAACCACGGCGGATGTGCCCTTGAGTTCGGTACTTGAAGAGCTGTCGGAACTCTCGCGTTTGCGTGATCCGGACAAGCAGGGGGTCAACTTCCTGATTAGTTCACGGGTGGATCGCCCAACGCCGATGCGCCAGCAGGAGCTTTCTTATTCTCAATTAAGTGGCGGGCCGAACGGACCGGGCGCGGGAGCCGTTGACGCCAACGGGTTTCCGGTGGCTTCCTCGAGTTCGCCTGCGATACAGGTGCTAAAAGACCTGCGCTCCGAAGTGATGGTGCGGATTACGCCAACCCTGCATAACGTCCGTTTGCGCGATGTTTTGGACGCCATCGAAAAATGCGCTGAAGCTCCCAATGCTCCGGACTACTCGGGCATCAAATACTCGGTTGACGAGTACGCGGTCATTTTCTCCCAACGCGTCATCGAATCCGAACAATTGCACAACCGACTGTTCAGGGTCGATCCTAACACTTTCATTCAAGGCTTGGAAAGTGTGCAGGCCATTTACCCGGTGCCACAATCGAGCAGTAACGGCTCTAGTGGAAGTAGCGGCAACAGCGGTAACAGCGGCAACAGTGGTAATGGCAATAGTAGCAGTGGCGGAGATATTCCACGTATCTCGGTTTCTCCGTATGGCTCCTCGAATAACCAAAATGGACAGAGTGGTGGAGGCAGTGGTGGTGGTGGTTTTGGCGGTGGACAACAAGGCGGGCAAAGTGGACAGAATGGTGGTGGGCTGACGGCCTATGCCGGCTATGGGTTAACCGCTGTAACTCGCATAACCGAAACCCGTTCCATTCAGGATTACGTTCGGCAGTTCTTTAGTACCGCTACGGGGATTAATTTCGGGGGTAGCGATCCTACGCAAGGCCAGAACGGCCAAGGCGGCAATGCCGGTGGCCAGGGTGGGCGTTACGGCGCCGGGGCACTTGGTGGCCAAGGCGGCCAAGGTGGCGTCACTCAAAGCACCACTATTCGTCCCATGTTCTTCAATGATCGCACCGGCGTATTATTCGTGCGAGCGAGCATGCAGGAATTAGATTTGATCGATCAAGCGATCCAAGCTTTGAATTTGCCTCCTCCGCAAGTCAACTTGGAGGCTAAATTTGTGGAAATCTCTCAGGACGACTCCAAAGGTTTGGGCTTCCAGTGGATTTTGGGGAATTACCTAATGGGTGGGGGTAAGATCGGCGCTCAAGGTGGTTCCGCGCCGTCTTATTACAATTCTGGTGCTGTGTCAGATGCGAATCCTAGTGGCGTATTTCCGGGGCCAGGTTCTGCTGTTGGAACAGCGGGCGCGGCGGGAGTTGCTGCCAGCAGCACGGATGGCGACCTAACCAGCGGATTGCGCAATACCGGTCTTTCCTCGGTAGGTACGATCACCGGCATCTTGACGGATCCGCAATTCCGGGTGGTAATCAACGCATTGGATCAACGCACCGGGGTTGACGTTATGTCCGCGCCCAGTGTCACGACTCTCAGCGGACGTCAAGCGCATATCGAATCGACGATTCAACGGCAAATTTTGGCGAACGTCAGTGCTTCAACGAGTTCCAGCGGCACTACCTCGACTACCGGCTCAGGCACAGTAAATGCCGCCGCGCCGCTGCCAATCTTGCAGCCGCAGCCTGTTTCTATTCCGACTGGGCCGACGTTGGATGTAATTCCCTACGTTTCAGCGGATGGCTATACTGTCCAGATGACCATGATCCCTTCGATTTTGGACTTCCTGGGATATGGCAACCCGGATATTGCGGAAGCCGCAGCGTATGAGACTTCAATTCAAGCGCAAGTGGGCACTGCCCATACCGCGTTGCCTTTGCCGCGGTTTCAAATCCGTCAAATCACCACGAGTGCCACGGTTTGGGATGGCCAGACGGTTGTGCTGGGTGGATTGATTTCTGATAGTGTAACTCGCAAGCGCGATAAGGTGCCGCTCTTGGGCGACATTCCGCTCTTGGGTCGCTTGTTCCGTAGTGAATCGAGCAGCACATCGAAGAAAAACTTGGTCGTGTTCGTTACCGCTCGGATTATTGATCCGGCTGGCAATAAGGTGCATGCGGATGACAATTTGCCGTATGATCCCAATAATATGCCAGTGCAGAGCAAACCTACGGTCACTCCATCGGGAAACGCTACTCCGGTTGCTGGCAAATAGCTGGGGTTGGTGTTTCTGACGAAAGTTGGGGGTTGATTTTACTAAATTAGCCCCGGAAACGGCCGGGAAAGGGCCTGGCGATGACTAACGAAGCCAACATTATAACGCCGAAGTTAGTGTTGGTTGATGGACATGCTCAAGCATATCGGGCTTTCTACGCCATCCGTTCGTTAAAATCACCGCTAGGCAAACCGACCAATGCGATCTTTGGATTTGTTAAAATATTAGAGCGCCTGCTGGAATGGCTGCAGCCGACGCATTTGGCGGTGATTTGGGATGGTGGGCTGGCGGAGGAGCGGTTGGCTTTGCTGCCGGAGTACAAGGCGCAAAGGCCTCCAATGCCAGGAGAGTTGGCAGAGCAGCTAGACGAGATTCAGGCGTATCTGAAAGCAGCGGGTGTCGCCAGCGTTTGCCTGCCAAATACGGAGGCGGATGATTTGATAGCGACCATTGTTCGCGGGTCGGTTAGTTGGGCAAAACAGGTAGTTATCGCTAGCGCGGATAAGGACTTTATGCAGTTGGTCAACGATCAGGTAGGTTTGGCCAATCCGAACGATAAGCCACCGGTAATATGGACGGCGGCGGAAGTTGAAAAGAAAGCTGGGGTTAAACCTCAGCAAGTCGTCGACTGGTTGAGTTTGATGGGCGATAGTGTTGACAACATTCCGGGAGTTGAGGGAATTGGTCCAAAAACTGCTGCTAAGTTGATCAAACAATTTGGAACGGCCGACGCCCTTTATGATCGGCTAAATGAAGTGGGTTCTGAGATGTTTCGGAAGAAGCTCGAGCAAGCGGAAGCGAGCGTGAAGCGAAATAGGTTAATGATTCGTTTAAAGGACGATCTGGAATTTGCGGGCGGTGCCGAGGTCTTTTGTCGGAGAAGTCCGGCAAAGGATGAGCTTTTAGCCTTATATCGGCAATGGGGTTTTAAAGGCATGTCTAAAGCACTGGAGACAGTGGGGATTCGGTCGTTGGAACAGCAGACCGAATTTTCCCTGTAGCAGTGGACAAGGCCGGAATGCTTTGATAGTTATAACTTAAAGTTTTAAATTCTATGATGCGCGTGAGTCAATGTTTCGGGTTGCTAGGCTTAGCGTGGACTTTGTCCATCGCTGCTCTAGCGCAAACCGGCTTGCCCTCTCAGGGAACGGAAATCAATCCCATAGGTAAAATAATTGGCGATCAAGTGCATCCGCAGTTAGCTCTTTCCAGCTCGGGTGGATATCTGGTTTGGGAAGATAATACCGCATCGGATGGGGCTACGGTTGTTCGAGGGGTACCGATTTCTGGCTTGGGGTATGGCGCTGGTACGATACGCCTGATTAGCGAAGGGATTAATGGTGACAACCAAAATGCTCAAGTTGCTATACTAGGCAATGGAGGGCGCGCAGTTGTTTGGCAAGGTGGAACTTTGGGTTTTCAAAAAATCTATGCACGGATTATTAACGCGGATAACACCTTTGCGACGAGCTCTTTTCGAGTAAACACATACACGAATAATGAGCAGATTGATCCTGTGATTAGTGTCCTTCCAGATGGCAATTTAATCGTGGTTTGGACGAGTGTTGGACAGGATGGAGATTTGGCGGGCGTGTTCGGCCGGAGGATTAGTTCAGCCGGAGAATTCTTGGGCGAGGAGTTCCAAATTAACCAGTTTTATCAAAATAATCAGAGAACTGCGTCAATCGCGGTACTGAAAAATGGCAACGTAATTATAGCGTGGGTTTCTGAGCAGCAAGGAAGCTTAAGTAACGAAAGGTGTGTCGATCTTTACGGGCGGTATTTCAAACCGACTGGAGTGCCTATCAACAGCGAGTTCATGCTCAATGAAGCGAGCAATACCAATACAGTTTGCGCAAACCCGCAACTCTCGCCTTTACCTAACGGGGGGTTCACGATTGTCTGGTCTCAAAAAACACTCTCGGATACCACTAATAGCTGGGATATTTATACGCGGCCATTTAATAAATATGGGGCGCCAGCCGGTACGGGAATTTGTGTGAATTCGTATACCTATGGCGATCAGTTCGGTCCAAAGATCGCGGTAAGCGGAACGAATCAAGTGGTTGTATGGACTAGTCTTTTGCAGGATGGTGATTGGGAGGGCGTTTACGGGCGAATATTGGATAGCGATGGCAAAATTGTCAGCGATGAATTTCGGGTTAATACAGGAACCGTTAGTCGGCAATTGCATCCGGCAGTGGGTGCGGACGGAACTGACAAAGTACTGGTGCTTTGGAGTGGATACGGAGTGGGGGAAACCAGTTTTGATGTATTCGCGAAGGCATATGGCAATGTAGCCGCCGTCCTACCCCGTTTAACTGTGACTGTGAAAGATCAGATAACAAGCCTGCAATGGAATACTCAATCGGGTTTGAAATACCAAGTACAAATCTCGACGGATTTGGATTTGTGGGTCGACGCTGGCGTTGCTCGCACGGCTATTAGTGATACGGATACAATGGAGTTACCGATTATGGATAGCGCCGCCTATTATCGGGTTCTGGTTTTGCAGTAATTCTTATAACAATTTTGCATATGATGCACTTCAGCAAAGGTAATGTTACAACGCTCTTATTCTTGCTCTTAGGATGGGTGCAAAGCATGAGTGCCTTCTCGTTGCAGGGCCCTTTGGCGTCTTGGATGACGCCAGCGGATTTACCTGAGTATCCAGATGATCGTGGCGGAGGGCCAATGAACTTGCATGAATTTTATCGGTGGAATTCGCCTGTAATCACTTATGCGTACGATTCGACCTTTCTTAACTATTTTGGTAGTAATGGTGTGGCCGCAATCGAACAGGCGATAAAAATCATAAATGATTTGCCGCCCGCATCCGAAATCGATGTTAACCAATACCCGACGTATACAACGCGTGTAAACTATAGGGCGAGCGCACTGCTATTGACCGATGTGAAAAGTATGGCCTTACACGCGATTTTACAAAACCTCGGCTGCGCATCACCGGAATCTTATACTTGGACTATGCGAAAGCTGACACACGATTCTTCAGGGACAATTCCTTATTTCAATGTAATCAAACGCAATTTTGACCCCATTTCTAACGAGGAATCGTCGTTTGTGAATGGTGTATTATATACGTATTACATCGATTATACACCGCCGGCTGTTGGTGAAACGGCGATAGCTCGGGAAGTTTTGGTGGATCCGCTGGGTAGATATTACACAACAGTGGCATCAGGCAATGGCTTATATCGCGGTCATTACTATACTGGTCTGACACGGGACGATGTCGGGTGTATAAAATACATTTATCGAAAAACGCAAACCGCCATCGAGAATGTGTTAAACGTATCCGCAGTGACGGGTTTGACTTATATTTCAGGAGGAAGCAGCTCGGGTTGGGTTATACCGGTGATTGGGACCAATAGCACGGACATTGGTTCGGTGGATTCCACCGCCCTGGTCGGGACTGCGAATGGCTGGTACGCTCTTAACATTACAAACAGTACCAGCACAAACACAGACTCAACAACCACCGTTGATACAACTACGACGAATAGTTATGTGGACCTCGCGCTTCGTGGAGGGGTTGATAAGTTCAACTTTGTGAGGATGGAATTGGATTCCTTTTTTGGAATCTTCAAACCGGTTACCAATTTATACACGGACACCTATTATACAAACTATGTAAAAGTCCGGCAAGTGTTACAGCGGAGTATTACAAGTCCGGATTTTGTTTTTAAAGCTGGAGATCTGGGTATGTCGGATGTGCCTGAAGTGCCGATCAATTTTTTATATTTGTATAACGAAGATTTAAATGAATCCGCAAATAACACTATTCCCACGCAGGTCCCTGGAACTGGCGGTGAATTAAACGGCCCTGGAATCATACAGCCGGTTCATGAAATATGGTTCTCAAAGCTTGGTTCGCATTATTTCAATGGGCTTTCGTATCTCACCGAAGCCAACGCGGAATATTGGGGTGTTTTTATGTGGGGCTCATTTGATGGTAGTACGAATGCTCCGATTGTTTACCCGAGTGGCAAGAGTATTAAAGACCTCGAATCGCAGCTTTTTGGTAATTAATTGTGTTAAACGTTAAGGATATGAAACAACGTCTTTTTTCAGTGTTGCTCGGGATTTGGTGTGGTTTCTCCGTTTGGGCGGGCACATCGCCCGTTTATGAGAATTATGGGGTGCTTACCGAGCCTCCAGAAATCGACGCGATTACGATGATAAATAGTGGCGTAATGCAGTTTGATTACGCGGGAGTTTTTAGTTACAATGGCGTTCTGAGTTCAACCATCGTCTCATCCTTGGATACACCGGTATTTAGCACGCAGAACACGCTGAATTACACTAACACTGGAAGCGGTTCCATGTATTGTACCGGAGGTTTTGAGTTGGGATTAGACACAAATGGTTTTAAATACCTTGCGCAGTCTTTCGATAATAAGGGATATATTTCGGGTACCGACCTCATAATCAAGGCAACTAATTTGGTTAATAGTGGTTATGTTGATGCGATTTATCGTGGAAAAATCCAGATAATAGGTCGCGATGTAAATCTTCGGCGCGGCGGATTGAGGGCGGATATCGGAGATACTTATTTTCAGACCTTTACGCTATATGGCACAAAAACATATTACATTGGTCAGGGTACAAATGATGTGATGCTGGGGGATGGAGCGCCACTGGATTTGACGCAAATCACCATGCCCTATCCATACTCTCCCAGCCATGAGGTCTGGTATGTAAATGATTCTACTCTCCTGGGTGAACAGTATTTTAATACTGTTTATGTGCCGATGTTGGGTAGCCCTAGCACTTTTGCGGCCTATGCGTTTACGAATCAGTTGAACTCAACTAGTATAGTGGTGCAAGTTTTGTTTGTTAACACAAATTTGACGGATACGAACATGAGTATGAAGGCCGGGTTTTTATCCGGTAGAAGCAAGCCGCAAGCAGTCGTGCAATGGTGTCTGCCGGAAAGTGATATATTCGATGGCACTAAATTCACGAATTACGTCACTTTCGTGGACAATCTCCCCAACGTTCTCTCGAATTATTATTACGCGAATTATTCAAATGGAGAAGTTCAGGCGCCGATTAACTACACACTCTATCAGGGTCGACTTGCGCCAATTTTGGCTTCAATGATTACGACCAACGCCGAGTTTAGCGATAGTTTGCTCGTGCCTGAAGGGATGATTTCGACTGTTGTTACAAATACCTATGCCGCTTGGTATGGGGCTATAGGGGTTGATACCGTGGCAACCGCAAGTCAGGTGTCCATAATTAATCCGGCATTATTCGACCCCACCAACACTTCTTCGCGTGTCGAAGTTGAAGCGGATAACCTGGATCTGTCAAACACCAGAATCAGAGCTGGCTCGATGATTAAAGTCACCACTAAAAACTTGGTTAATAACACTGGGTTGCAATTAGATGCGCCGATTATGAGGTGGGATGTCGGAGCCACCAATGGATCACTTTCAATATCCAATTTGGCCCCGGTGAAAGTCGGTCGAATTGCTGGAGAGATCCAGGCTTATAGCACGGTATGGACAAACACTTATGATTCGGTAGGCGCGGATGGCACCACGAACACAATGACGGTATATGGTTACGCCATGTATCTCGACCATACGCTGTTCGGCAATCGACAGGTGCAGGTTTACGACGCTACTTTTACCAGCACGAATGTCTCGATCTACGATGACTTATACATCACAAAGAACTTTAATTTGAAGGCGGAAAGTTTCTACAATGCGGCAACTCTGAACGGAGCCGCAATTGCCGAGCGTAATTGGTCGGATTTCAGTCAGCTTAAATATTTCACCAATTCGGGGACTATTGATACGGATGTTGGCCGTTTTGTTTTTAATCGCGCTACCAATCCGGTCAGCAGTTTTGTCAATCAGGGAACTATCACAGGTGCGGGAATTGATATCAACGCGAAATCATTCCAGAATAGTGGTGACTTGGAAGCCAACTACGGATCGGTTAAGCTGACGGCAATTCAGGCGAAACTTGATGGTGGAACCATTACTTCCGTCGGAGACGTCAGCTTGGGCGTAAATGACCTGAAGGTTCGTCAGACTAGCGTCTCAGGTAGCGTCTTGCTATTCCAAGTGACCAATTCGCTGACTGATGGCGGTCCGGTGGAAGTGGGATCTCAAAATAATTGGAATTGTTATGGGGGCTTCAATTTGGCGGTATTGCCCAAGGAGTCCGATTTGCGCGGCACGCGCATTTTATCCTATGGCCCCCAGTACACCGCTGTGGATCATTACTGGGCGGGAAAAAACTACGGAGTTTCCGCCGCCGGATACACAAATAACGCCGCTCTAGGCGCTTTAATTCTGGATGGACAGCAATACAGCCAGTTTGTGTTTAAGGGGCCCGGAACAAATTCTTACACCACAAACTCCGGTGTCGTGACGGTTATTCCTGCCAATGCAATCTATGTCGATTATTTAGATCTTCGTGATTACGCGACCAATTTCACCGATTCCCTGTCGATCGCTGATAACATGGTCATCTATTTCGCCGCCGCGAGCGTGCCGGTGGAGCAGTTAGACGGCGCGTTAAACGGACATTTGCGTTGGGTGCGCAGTTATGCCGGACCGGCAAGTTCGACCACGTTTTATTTGAGCAATGGCCAGAGCATTTTAGTGAATAGCGGTTTGCTCTCCAGTTCCACCATCGACTCGGATGGTGACGGCATCGCGAATGCGCTGGATGCGACGCCCTTCGACCTCCAGTTGGTGGCGGTGAAATTGGCGGATGCGGGTACGAACGCTATCTCCATATCATGGAATGCCGCCGCTCAGACTGCCTATTATCTCGAGTTCGCCACCAATGTCACGCAGACCAGTTGGACGCTGCTGAAGAGTGTGACCAATTCTTTGACCACTAATACGCTGACTACCGTCAATGTACCCAAGACGAGCGCCGGGGCGGAGCGATACTATCGCGTACGTTACACGCCTTGATCGAAAGTTTGCTTTAAAAACAAAAAAGCGCGGATTTTAATAATCCGCGCTTTTTGTTTTTACGGAAATTCAATCCACTAACGCCCGGGCCACCGCGATTGCCAACTTTTGCCGAAAATGAGGATCGGCAATCAACCGCGCTTCGCGCGGATTGGAAAGGTAGCCCCCTTCGATCAGCAACGCTGGCCGGTTTTGACCCCGTAAAACGGCCATGAACCGCGCCCGTTGAACTCCCTGATCAGGCAGGCCGGTTTCGCGAATCAGAGAACGGTGGATTTTTAGGGCGTATTGAAAATTATTATAGTCGTACGCGTGATTTGGATACGTCACTCGCAGATTAGCCGCTTCATCCACCGGATCTCGAGTGAGGCTGGAGGGCAAGCCCATTGGGGTTAGACAGTAAGTTTCGATGCCGCGGCGTTCGCGGTTGACGTCGCCAGAGTTGAAATGGAGGCTGATAAAGAGCGACGCTTGGCATTGTTCCGCGATTGCGACCCGATTGGACAGGGCAACGTCCATGTCATTATACCTCGTGAGCACGACTTTCCATCCATTGGTGGACAGTAAAGTCTGCAAACGAATCGCCCAATCGAGGGTATAATCCTTTTCATAAAGTCCGGTGGCGAGATTTTTAGTGCCCACGCTGCGCCCGCCATGGCCGGGATCAATCACCACGCAGCGATTTGTTTCGTGATAGAACGCTTTGAGTGAGATCAAGGGGAGGAACGTCTTTTGCGCCTCCGCAGTGTGGACATAAAGCACTTGGTTCGTCACGCGCGGGGGGTAACCCATCCAAAAGTTGATGCCTCCCCATTCCGCCACGCGCAGCCCGGCGGTAAAATTGATGGGCCCTGAGGGGCTTGACAATACATAGCTCCGCGACGCGTTTGCGCTTAGCAATTGGGGATGGGAAACCCCAACGGCATCGCACCAATTATCCATGGGAACCCAAGTGTTTTGAAAGACGGGAATGGCGGGCAAGGCTGGCGCTGGATTAGTGGGTTCCGGCGCCACCGGTGCTGGCACCTCGGGGGGTGGAGTGTTGGTATCAGTGATGGATTCAATCGGCACGACTGGAGGAGGGGGCGTCAGTGGGGTCGGGTGGGTGAGGGATGCGGACTGCGGCCCGGTTCCGCAACCCGACCAGGAACAAATGAGCGCGGTCACAATTGGCAGCAGGAATCGGGGACCGGTCCAGACGTCAAACTTCGCGACTTTGGCTTTTGATGACACGCAGGAATTTAGTCGGCGCCGAAAAGGCCTGACAACATAAAAACGATTAATCGAGCCGCGATTGTGTCTGGGGCCCGATTATAGCGGAGGCTTGCGAAACTTGGCGCTTCAGGCACGCTTGCAGGCTCGGATGAATACACCGAAATACGGGATTGGCATTGATTTAGGCACGTCGAACTGCGCGCTCGCGTTTGCCAGCTTGGAGCACGGGGCTGACGCGCCGATCCAGCATTTGCCGATTCCACAATGGACCCGGCCCGGTGAGTACCAAGCGCGCGCCATATTGCCTTCCTGTGTGTATCTGCCGGGAGAGCATGAATTAGCGCACGCTGCCATCCGGCTGCCTTGGGATTCGCAGCCTGATTGCGTTTTAGGCGAATTCGCGCGTTGGCAGGGTGCGCGAGTGCCCGGCCGGCTCGTGTTTTCGGCTAAAAGCTGGCTTTGTCATGACGGCGTGGACCGGTCCGCCCGATTTTTACCTTGGGGCGGGCCGGAGGAACTCCGGAAAATCTCCCCCGTGGAGGCTTCCGCGCGCCTGCTCAAATATTTATTTAACACTTGGGACGCGGCGCATCCTGAAGCGCCATTGATTGCTCAGGAAGTAGTGATCACGGTGCCTGCGTCATTCGATGAGGCAGCTCGTTCTCTCACGGTCCAAGCCGCCCGTCAAGCTGGCTTGGAACGATTCACCCTATTGGAGGAGCCGCAGGCGGCTTTTTATGATTTTACCGCCCTTCATCGGACGAGGTTGCAAGCCGAGCTAGACGGGGTCCGGTTGGCATTGGTGATTGATGTGGGCGGGGGCACCACGGATTTTTCCTTGATGGGCATTGAGACCTCGGCGGCGGGGCCCTTGCCGCGCCGGCTCGCGGTGGGCGATCATCTCCTGCTGGGCGGCGATAATATGGATGCCACGCTGGCCCGTCATTTGGAGGCCCAGTTGACGGCCCAGGGACGCCGGTTAAGCGCGATACAATGGCATCAATTGCTACAGTCCGCCCGCGAGGCTAAAGAATCGTTATTGGGGTCCCAAGCCGTGGAAAAATGCGGCCTCTCGGTGGCGGCGGAGGGAAGCCAGCTTTTTGGGGGCACCCGTTCGGCGGTGTTAAGCCGTGCGGAGGCGGAAAAGCTCATTTTGGAAGGTTTTTTGCCGTTTTGTGATACCGACGCATCCGTGCGGCGAGGCAAACGTTCCGCGATTCATGAACTCGGCTTACCTTATGAGCAAGATCCCGCCATTACCCGTCATTTGGTGGACTTTCTCCGACAACATGCGCCAGCCGCCCGAAAAGCCTTAGGTCTCGACGAAGCGGAAACCGGGGTGCCGCGGCCTGATGCCATACTCTTGAATGGCGGCGTTTTTTATTCGACGGCCATCAGTCAAAGGTTGATCGAAGTGGTGTCGGCCTGGTGGCCGGGACGGCCGCCGGTGCGGCTGCTCAAGAATGACGCGCTCGATATCGCGGTGGCTCGCGGAGCGGCGTATTACACGCTGGCTCGGCGTGGTCAAGGGCCGCGGATCGCCGGGGGGGCCGCTCATTCGCTGTATATTGGCCTGGGCAGCCGGACCGCCGCCGGGGTGGGGGCGGCGCTTTGCGTGGTGCCGCAGGGTTCGGAAGAAGGCTCGGTGGCGGAGCTAAGCGAGCAAAACTTTCAGCTGACTTTAGGCCGGCCAGTTCAGTTCCCGTTGTATTCCTCGACGGTGGATCGCGCGGAAAACAGCGGTTCGATCGTGGCGGTGACGGAGGATCTGCGCCAGTTGCCCCCATTGCACGCGGTGTTAACCAGCGCGCAAAATACGCACCCTACCGTTACGGTTCACTTGAAGGCGGGGTTGACGGAAATTGGCACCTTGGAGCTTTGGTGTGTGGATACCGCTTCGCAGGAGCGCTGGCGGCTCGAATTTGAATTGCGCGGGAAGGCTCGGCACCAGCTGGCGATCGCGGAGGCGATGCCTGGCAAATTTGGCGACGCCCGCGAATGGGTGGAGCGGCTCTATCCCGGGAAAAAGACCTCGCCGACAAATTCGCGCCAACCCGCGTCCTGGCCGAAAGATGTGCGCCAGCTTTGGAGTTGTTTTGAGCAGACGCTGGGACCCAGGGAGCAATGGCGCCTGCCTTTATTGCGCGAATTATGGACGGTATTGCACGCGGGAGCGGCCAAACGCCGACGGTCGGTGGAGCAGGAAAAAGTGTTTTTCCAATTATGCGGCTACTGTTTGCGGCCGGGGTTTGGCTATCCCTTGGACGATTGGCGCTGCGAGCAGGTCTTCGCTTTGTTCGATGAGGGTGTGGAGTATCACAAGGAAAAGGCGGTTTGGACGGAGTATTGGGTGCTTTGGCGAAGGCTTTCCGGGGGGCTGTCCGAGGAAGCGCAGCTCAAAATCTGGGATTACATTAAACCTCGTTTGGAACAGCGCATGCGCGCGCCATTGCCGAAACACGCGCCCAAACCAAAAGGCATCCAGCCGGAAGGCTGGGACGAAATGGTCCGCGTGGCCGCTTCGCTCGAGCATTTGCCGGTGGTCGAAAAAGTATTGTTGGGCACCTGGGTGGCTGAACACATAGTGAAAACCCAAGTCAGTGGCGGCCCCTGGGCATGGGCCTTGGGCCGGGTAGGGGCGAGGGTCCCGCTGTCTGGGAGCGGCCATCGGACCGTGCCGCCCGAACAGGTCGAAGCTTGGTTGGATATGTTGCTAGCGCGCGGCTTGAACGCATCCGATGGCACGTTGTTCGCCGCCACCCAGCTGGCGCGCCTCACCGGGGACCGCTCGCGCGATCTTGGCGACTCGGCGCGCGGGCGAGTGTTAGCCGCGTTGCACGCCGCGCAAGCGCCGGAAATGTGGCGAACGATGGTGATGGAAACCACGGAATTGACCCGCGAGGATGAGGCGCGCGCCATTGGCGATTCATTGCCAGTGGGGTTGGTGCTTTAGCGGGTGCGGCGACCGGCTTTAAGGTGACCGCGCTGGCGCGCGCAATTGGATAGGCACGCGCCTGGGTTTCGTGCTAAGGTAAACCTAGATTGTGGGCATTGATCATGAATTATAGTATTAAACAAACCGTCCGGAGCAGCGCCAGGTTGGTGGCGGTTCTGGCGTGTCTGGTGGCCGCCGCCGGCTGTCATACGATTCCCCGGGACACCGTCACCCAAGTTTCGACCATCGACGCCTTACTGGCCGGCGCTTATGACGGGGTGGTGCCTTGCGCCAAGCTCGCCACTTTAGGCGATTTTGGCATTGGCACCTTCGCCGGGTTGGACGGGGAAATGGTGTTTTTGAATCGTGAAGTTTACCAAGTCCGCGCCGACGGGCATGTCTATCGTCCCGTGGGCACGGTGACCACTCCGTTCGCATCCATTGTTGAATTTAAAGGCGACTTTACGGCTAAGGTCGATTCGGGCACTGACTATCCCGCATTCCAGCGCTTGGTGGATGCCTCATCGCCCCGGACAAATCTGCTGTGCGCGGTGAAATTTGAAGGCAAGTTTCGCCACATCCAGACCCGTAGCGTACCCGCGCAAACTAAACCGTATCCGCCTTTGGTCGAGGTGACCCAGCATCAGCCGGTTTTTAAGTATGCGGAGCTGGAGGGCACCTTGGTCGGATTTCGCTTGCCCAGTTTCGTCAAGGGGGTCAACGTGCCTGGATATCACTTGCATTTCCTCTCCAAAGACCGTCAGTTTGGCGGACACGTATTATCGTTTGAAGTGGAGAATGGAGTCGTGACTTTGGATGATTGCCACCAATATGTCATGATATTACCGCAGGGAGAAAGCGGGTTTGGACACATCAATTTCAACCAGGACCGGTCGCATGAACTGGAGAAGGCGGAGAAGTAATGCCTCATGAGATGCATCGGCAGAAGTCTGCTGTCGCATGGCTGTCGGTGGTGTCCAATAGCGTGCTGGTGGCGCTTAAGATCACGGTGGGCCTGCTGATCGGTTCCGTGTCCGTCATTTCCGAAGGCATTCATTCGGGAGTCGATTTACTCGCCGCGGGCATTGCCTTGTTTGCGGTGAAAAAGGCCGAAAAACCGGCCGACGATGACCACCCGTTCGGCCACGGGAAATTCGAGAACGCATCCGGGACGATCGAAGCACTGTTGATTTTCGTGGCCGCCGGCTGGATCGCTTGGGAAGCGATCGATAAAATGATCCATCCCCGGCCCATGGAGACGGTTGGTTGGGGTGTGGTGGTGATGGTTTTCTCCGCGTCGGCCAATTTTTTTGTGTCCCACCAGCTGTTTCGGGTGGCGCGAGTTTCCGGGTCGGTGGCGCTGCAAGCGGACGCCTGGCACTTGCGCACGGATGTTTATACATCCGCCGGTGTCATGTTGGGACTGGCGATTATTTGGGTGGGCGCGAAACTTTGGCCCAACTTGGATTTGCATTGGGTGGATCCCGCCGCCGCCTTGTTCGTGGCCCTGTTGATTTTTAAAACGGCCTTCAATTTGACGGTCGAATCCGGCCGGGATTTGCTGGATGCCGGGCTACCGCAGGAAGAGGTGGATCAAATCCAGAAATTCATCGCGTCATTTTCCCCGACCGTGCGCGGGGTACATCGGTTGCGGACGCGCAAATCGGGGCACAACCGGTTTGTCGAGTTCCACATGCGGGTGGATTCCCATATGTCCGTCGCCGAGGCGCATAAAATCAGCCACGCCGTCAGCGATTCCATCAAAGCCAGCTTGCCGGATACGACCGTGACGATTCATATCGAGCCCTGTTATTGGGGGATATGTTCCTCGGATTGCCTGGTAAATTGCCCGTTGACGGAAGAGCAGCGCAAGAAGCAAATAACCTAGCCAGAACAGTATGCGTCGGTTTTGGAGGCGGTGTGCGCGAGGCTTTGCCTCAGCCGCCTAAATGGCGATTCAGCAGATTCCTTAAATTTGCCGGAGATAATACCTTCACGACCTTGCCTTTGACTTCGATGATCTTTTGCTCGCGAAACTTGGCCAAGGTGCGGGAAAAAGTCTCGCTCACGGTGCCCAATTCGGCGGCCAGGGCGCGTTTAGTGCCGGGCAATTCGATGGCGCAGGGCGAATTTCCGGAATTGGGGCAACGTTTGACTAGCCAGTGGGCCAGACGGGTTTCGACATCTTTCTGGGTAAGATCATTCAAACGGGAGACGATCACCCGCAGGTGCTGGCTCATGGAGGCAAGCATGCGCAGGGCCAATTCAGGTTGGCGTTTGAGCAAAGCGATAAAAGCGTCTTTTTGAATGAGCAACACCCGACTGGGGGCCAAGGCGCGGGCATCCGCCGGATAGCCTGTGTCGGTGGCAAGGGTGGCCTCGGCAAAGGAATCTCCTGCCTGGAAAATATGGATAATTTGCTCTTTGCCGGCTGGAGTCAGGCGATGGATGCTAATGGTGCCGGATTGGATCACATAGAAGCCGCGCGAGGGATCTCCTTCGCGGAACAGGTAGTCGTTCTTCTCCAATGGCTTCGCTATAGCGATGCCCGCGATACCCCGCAAATCCGCGGGGGGTAACCCGGAAAACAGTTGGCATTCCCGCAAGGTGTTGATCAGGACGGTTAATTTGGGGTCAGCGGTTGGATTCATCCGCCAGACGATAACCGATTTTAGCCGGAATCGCCATCGGAATTGGCGGAGGAACTGGAAAAGGAACACTTATATCTCGCGGTTCCCCGGTTTTTTTAAAAACCAGGGTTTGAGCGGCATATCCCTGATTTCAGGGGGCTTTTGAAGGCAAGGAACTCTCCCGTAGCGGGGTGCCGACAAAAAAAGTTAGCTTTCTGATTGACCAATTTACCCGGTTTATGTCCAGATGAACAGTCCCCCAAGGGTGGGGGAATTTGGAAGAATGCCTAGAAAAGCGCGACAAAACGGGAATGCATCGCACACCGCCAGCCAGGCGAAGTACGACGCACAAAACACGGTCCTGAATAAAACCTACGGCGCTTTGGCGGATCTGAGGCGGGAGTTGGCTGACACCAAATCCGCGGTCGCCGAGCGTTCGGAGATTTTGCGAATTTTTGCCACCTGCGAGGATTCGCAACGAGCATGGCTGCTGTTGGAGGATTATTTCAGCAAATTAGCCCTGGCGCGGAAAGATTTTCCGTCGCAGGACTGGTGGCCGCGTTTGCTCGCGGCTCGCGGTCAAGCCCGGCTGGAAGAGCTGGCTTGGCTGTTCTTGCGAACCCAGCGCCCGCTGCCTAGCGAGTTGATTCCGTGCGCCAATGTGGAGCGTATGGCGCAGACCGAACAGGCGGAGGAGGAACGGAGTTTTATCCGTAGTTTGGAAGATTGGATGTTTCCGCCGCAGCCTTTTCATCTGGATTCACCGCGAGCCGGGGTGCGGGTGCTATGCGCCACGAAACCTTGCGAGGGCCAAGCTGGTTTACATCAAGTCCAGATCAAGTTTCTGCTGTTTCGCCCGCGCACCGGGGAACGAGAAAGGCCGCTGGCCGATTTGATCGATTTAGCCACTCGAGCCGCGCATGAACAGGAGCTGTTTTCGCCCTTCGACTGGAGCTTTATTCAATGGCTGGTCGAAGTGTATCCCAATGGCGAGGCGGCCGAGCGGACGGAGTTGTTGCTGGAGGGGGCGGAGTTGTTGCGTTGGCTTTCCCGCTGGGGGAATGCCCGGCGGCTGGAATGTATCGAAGATGGGAAGCTGCTGGTATTCCAGGGCGAAGTGGCCGATTTGAAGCCCGATTTAGAGACGCAGGACAGCGATCTGGCGTTTACGCATCGGGTGGCCGTGGACGGCCGTCAGCTGGCCTTGAATGAGGTCCGTTTTTTTTCGGGCCAACCCGCTTTGTTGCTGGTCGGACACAGTTTTTATTTATTGCGGGACGCGCCTCCGCCGGCGGTTTTGAGCGCTTGGGCGGAACGAAAATCGGTGCCGGTGCGCAAGTTGAGCCATCGGTTTTTAGCCCGGCTGCGAAAAGCCAATTCAGGCAACGGCGCCGATTGGGAGCGAATTTGCGTCGCCCATGCCGCCCGGCCCCGGTTTGTGTTCGAGTTGGCCGAAGAGACGGTGCGACTGCGCTTGCTGGCGATTAGCGAACGGGATCAAAGCGCCTGGCAATGGAACGGCCATGAATGGCAGCTGCAGTTGGAAAATCAGCGGGAGAGCGACAAGCCCGAATTTCTCGATGATCCCCGGTTGGAGCCCGCCACGGTTTGGTTGCGCCGTTTGGATTGGTTCACCCCGGAGCCCGGCTTGTGGGTTGGCGACGCGCAGGAAAGTTTTCTCAATATTCTGGCGCAAGCTTGGCCCGAGCGGCCGCGCGAGGCGGAGTATCTGGGCGATCCCGCCTTTCAGCGGCTGTTCCTTTCGCCGCGCAAGCTCAAGCCGCATTTGCTGGTGGCTGGCAGCGGCATCGATTGGTTCTCCGTTTCGGCGGAGTGGGAGCAGGAAGGTTTGCGGTTGACCCACTCGGATTTGGAACGGCTTGCGACCGCCACGGGACGTTTTGTGAAGTTGCCCGATAGCGGTTGGGTGGAACTAGACGTGGAGGCGGTGCAAGCCGCCCACGAGGCTCTGGCCGACTTGGGCTTGGAAAGCTTGAGCCCCATCGTGCAAACCGTAGATTTGGTCCACGCGGCGCATTTGGCCGAGGAAGCGATGTCTCAGTTTGGCAATGCCAGCCAATTGAAGGTGTTGCGCGACCGGGTGTCCCAGTTCAGCGGCATTCCTTCGATTAAGCTGCCTGACACCGTGAACGCGGATATGCGCCCTTACCAAAAAGAAGGGTTCGATTTTCTCTGCCATCTGCATCAATTGCGGTTAGGCGGCATTCTGGCGGACGACATGGGGTTGGGCAAAACCTTGCAAGCGTTGTCGTGGTTGGCTTGGTCGCATGAGCAAGCCGGTACCGCTCACAAGCCGAGTTTGGTGATTTGCCCGGCCTCGGTGCTGCACAACTGGCGGCGCGAAGCCAACCGGTTCGTACCGCATTTCCGGGTGTTAGTGCTCGAGAGCGGAGCGGAACGGCACAACTTGCGCCAGCAAATCCCCAACCACGATTTGATCGTCACGAATTACGCCTTGCTGCGCCGTGATTTGACCGCCTTAAAGAAATTTTCCTTCCGTTCGGTGATCCTGGACGAGGCGCAATTTATCAAAAATCCTTCGGCGCAGGTCACCCAATCGGTCAAACAACTCCAATCCGATCACCGGCTGGCGCTTACGGGCACGCCGTTGGAAAACCGGTTGCTCGATCTGTGGAGCATTATGGATTTTGCCCAGCCGGGATACCTCAACACGCAATCCGATTTCATCCAGAAATACGAGCCGAACAACGCGGACGCGGTGGCGCTCCAGATTGCGCGCCGCCGGCTGTCCGCCAAGTTGCGTCCCTTCCTCTTGCGCCGGTTGAAAAAACAGGTGGCGAAGGATTTGCCGGATCGCATCGAGGAACGCCGGGATTGCGAGTTGGGCGAGGAGCAACGCAAGTTGTACCTGGCCGAGTTGCGCCGCAGTCGCGAGCAAGTGTTTCAAAGCGTGGCTGAGCAAGGACTGGCCAAAAGCAAAATGCACGTTTTGGCCGCGCTTACACGGTTGCGCCAAATCTGCTGCCACCCCCAGCTGGTGGGCAGCGATACGCATTCCGGCAAGACCGAGACTTTATTCGAGTTGCTCGAACCGTTGCTCGCCGAAGGGCAAAAGGTGCTCGTTTTCAGCCAATTTGTGCAAATGCTCAAGCTGCTCGAGGCGGAATGCGTGGCCCGGCAAATTCCCACGCACCTGTTGACCGGCGCCACCAAACAGCGCCAGGAAGTGGTGCAGGCGTTTCAAAGCGACGGTCAGCCTGGCGTATTCCTGCTCAGCTTGCGCGCCGCGGGCACCGGGTTGAATCTGACTTCGGCCAGTTACGTGGTGCTCTATGATCCCTGGTGGAACCCGGCGGTCGAGGCTCAGGCGATTGACCGATCGCACCGAATAGGTCAGACGCGCACCGTGATCGCTTATCGGTTGATCGCCCCCGGAACCGTGGAAGAAAAGATCTGGGAACTGCAGCAGCGAAAAGCCCAGACCATCACGGACGTGCTCGGCGAAGAAGGCTTTGCCCGCAGCTTGAGCAAGGGCGATTTGGAATACTTGTTCTCCGAAGCGTAGGGCTTGGGGGAGCGTCCGCGCTGGACATCGACTCCGCGCGGGCTAGAGTGTCCGGATCATGCGTTTCCGGCTTATTTATTCGCGTTGGGCGGCGTGCGTTTGGCCGAGGTTGAACCCGGCGAGCTTCAGGCGGAGTCGTAACGCGGCTTTAGCGGGCGTTCCCGCAGTCGCGTCTTCCCAAGGCCCCGCGCGGGCTTTTAGCCGCGCCATCGGTTTGGCGGCTTTGCTACTGTTCTCCAATCACGGCCTGCTGGAGGCCGTCCCCATTTTAAAAATCATCCACGGTTGGCCGGATCAACCCGAGGCGCAGGACGCCTTGATCCGCCAGCTCAAGGGGCAGGGATTTGGCGGGGTGGTGTGCAATGTGTCCTTCGACCAATACCTGGCCAGCGAAGGGAAATGGAAGGCGCTGGTGCGCGCGGTTACGGAGGCTAAGCAGGCGGGCATGACCCTCTGGCTATATGACGAGCGAGGATATCCGTCCGGCAACGCCGGGGGCATTGTCCTGCGGGAGCACCCGGCATGGGAAGCGGAAGGACTGCTCGTTGCCGATCAGGAATGCCAAACCGGCCCGGTGGCCTTAACGGTTCCGCCGGGAAAACTTTTTCTGGCCGCCGCTTTCCCGTGGGTTAACGGGAGCTTCGATCCGGCGGGGAGAACCAACTTGGAAGCCTGCCTTAGCGACGGCAAATTGCGCTGGACCGCGCCCGCGGGCCGCTGGCGGGTGATGGCCGTCACCGAAACCAAACTGTATGAAGGCACTCACGCCGAAGGAAACCTCGCTGAAAAAATGCCTTACGTGAATTTGCTCCGGCCCGAACCGACGGCGCGTTTCCTTGAGGTGACTCATCAAGCCTACGCCGACCGGTTGGACCCGAATCTGGGCAAGTATTTTGAGGCTGCCTTTACCGACGAACCTTCGTTGATGAGCCTTTATCTCAAGCCCATGCCTTGGCGGCCTTTGCCCTGGGCGCCGAACCTGCCGGTCGAATTCCAAAAACGCCGGGGCTACGCCTTGGATGCCACGGTGATTCCGGCGTTGATTAGCGATATGGGCGCGCGGGGCCAAAAGCAGCGCTATGATTTTTGGCTCACGGTGGGCGAGTTGGTGTCCGAGAATTATTTTGGCCAGATTCAACAGCGTTGCCGACAGCTGCGGGTTCCATCGGGGGGACATATGTTGATGGAGGAAGGGCTGACGGCGCAGGTGGCGTTGTATGGGGATTTCTTCCGCTGCGCCCGCCGGTTTGACGCTCCTGGAATCGACTGTTTGACGAGTATTCCTTCGGAGGTGCCCTGGCAAATCGCAAAGTTCATGTCTAGCGTGGCCGAATTGGAAGGGCGCGCCCTTGTTATGAGCGAGACTTCCGACCATAGCCAGGTGTACCGGCCCGCGGGCGATACGCGGCCGAAACGCGTGGTGACCGAAGGCGAGATTCGGGGCACCTGCAATCGGTTACTGGTAAATGGCGTGAATCGCATTACCAGTTACTACAGTTTCACGGGATTGGAGGATGAGGCGTTGCGGCGAATCAATACCTGGGTGGACCGTTGCAGTGAGGCGCTGACGGGCGGCTACGAGGTTGCCGATATCGGTTTGGTGTATCCCGTCGAAAGTTTGTGGCCTAAATTCATTCCCGCGCGACATTGGGCCAACGCGTCCCCGGAGGCTTCGCGGGTGGAAAGCACCTATCACACCGCCGCCGAAAGCTTGTTCAACGCCCAAAGAGATTTTGTGGTTTTGGATAGCCGCGCCCTACTAGATGGGAAGGCGCGACGAGAGACGCTGACCCACGGCAAACTCGCTTGGCGCGTCGTTGTGCTTCCCGGGGTGGATACGTTACCCGTGGCGGCCTGGGAAAATTTAGGGCGGTTCACGCGCCAGGGTGGAGTGGTGATTGCGCTGGGGGCATTGCCTAAAAACAGTGAGACGGAGTTTCCTTCCAAACGGGTCTTAAAACTCGCCCGGGAAATGTTTGGCGCCACGCAGAATTTGCCAAAAGTCAATCGCAACGCCCAAGGAGGCGCCGGAATTTATTTGCCCGCTGGCTCGGAATCCATGCTGCCATTGGTGCTGCAAGGCGTTTTGGAGCCGGCCATTAAAATAAGTGGCAACCGTCCGCCGGTGCGGATGACGCATCGGCGCATCCAAAATCGCGAAGTCTACTTCGTGATTAACGACAATTCCAAACCGTGGCAGGGGGAAATCGAGCTTCCGGTTCAAGGCAAAGGCGAGCGCTGGAATCCGGCCGCGGACGCTCGCGTGGCGTTAACTGGTGGGCAAGATCACCTCGAACTTGAAAGCTATGGCGGCGTGTTTTATTACTTTGATCGCCTGGAACCGGCAAAAAGATTGCGTTTGGAATCCGGTTCTTTGCCTAATCTAAAGACCCAAGCTTTGCCCCAGTCGAAAATGAATATGGGGAAAGGGGAGTTTGTTCAGGCTGAATTGGCTCCGGACAGCGCCCGTTCGAATCCTGACAAGCCGGTTTGGAAGGCCCAAGGAGTCCTGACTAAAAGCAAGGTCGATACGTTTTTGTTCGTCTCCTGCCGGTTCGATCAACCGCTTGATTTGAGCCAAGCGGATTGCCTGGCGTTTGAAACTTGGGTGCCTGGAGATCAAAAAACCGGCGGCCAGTTGTTGTTTATTCTCCAGGCCGCAGACGGCGCGGAATTCCTGGCCTCCTCAGGCAGGTCTCTGGCGGTCGCTGGACGAGAGGAATCGTATTTGCCTTGGGGCCAATTCCAGCGGGCAGGCTGGTCCAAGGGTGGCAACAGCGAACTGGATCTTTCAAAAATTACCGAAATCCGGGTGGGATGGGGTGGATACTACGGCACCGAAGGTGAAAATATCGAGTTCAGCTTCGGCCTGCCACGCCTGGGCAAGATCGACCGGAAATAGCGCGGGTGGGGCAGATATGAAATGGCTGTCCGACCTGGATTCGAACCAGGACAATAGCCTCCAAAGGGCTGTGTGCTACCGTTACACCATCGGACAAGCCGGGGGCAAAGGTAAACAGTTCTGGCCCGATCTGAAAAGCGAAAAATGACACGATTTTTGCCGGCGCTTTTATTTCCGGCAAAATCCGGGCTCGCAATCGGAAGTAAACCAGGAATTTCGGTTGCCAGCCTGGCCTGTGGGTTTACACTAGACCACATGTGCAGAGTTTTGCAGCTACTTGTTTCGCCCGGAAGCACTTGGACAAAAATTGGGACCGCCAAAAAGGGGGTTCTTTGGAATTTTCTGTTCGAATTGGTGCCGTTGCTTTTGGTTACCGGTGCGCTGGAAGGGGCGGGTATCCTGCATTGGGGGGGGAAAACCGGGCGGTTTAGCCAAATCCTACAATACCATTCGGATCAAGTCGTGAAAATCGAGCTAGCCCGAATTGCTTGTGGCTTGGTTTTGGTTGTGGTTGCCGCCCAGATCATCCGCTGGCTCGGTGACGGTTTCGATTTTCATCCCCCATTTCGCGCTTGTTTTACCCTGGCCGTGTTCGGGTTTGCCCCTTATTTCATTCTGCGGATTGGGTATTGTTTGCCCGGCTTGAACGAATGGGTTGGACCCGCGTTAGGGGCGCTGGGTTGCGTGTTTTTCCTTTATCAAGGGGTGGGGGCGGTGCTGGAGCCGGATCAAACGAAGGGGTTTGGACTTTACGTGCTTTCCGCCTTAGTATTCGCCATGTTCTGCGTGATGGATCAATTGGCCATGCTGATGATCATGCAGGGCAGGCTCCCGGGCTGAGGTAATTCCCAACCTTGCTTTGACCGGCCACAAGCATGATACGAAATTTGATCTTCGACTGGTCCGGCACGTTGGTGGATGACCTGCCCGCCGTTTGGGAGGCGTCGAACCGGGTGTTTGTGCGCGCCGGAGTTCCCGCTTTGACTTTGGAAGAGTTTCGGGCCGAGTTTTGCCTGCCGTTCAAACCTTTCTATGATCGGTATGTCCCGCGGGTGGCGTTGGCGGAGTTGGAAGAATGGTTTCACGCCTATTTCCGCGAGATTCAACACACCGCCCGGGAATTGCCGCACGCGCGGGCGTTTCTCGAGTTTTGCCGGAAGCATCAAATTCGATCCTTTCTTTTAAGCACCTTGCGCCCGGATCATTTCCAAGTGCAATGCCGTGAAAATGGTTTCAATCACTTCTTCGAGGAAACCTATTTGGGCGTCTTGGACAAACGCGTGAAAATCGCCGAATTACTCCAAACCCACCGATTAAAGCCGGAAGAAACCTTGTTCGTTGGCGACATGCAGCACGATATCGATACAGCCCGGCATGGTGGCATTCATTCCTGCGCCGTGTTGACGGGGTACAACCGCCTGGCGCAACTCCGCCAGAGCGAGCCGGACATGATCGTGGAGAATTTAGGCGAATTGCGGCAGTTTCTGGACGAACACCAATTTCGCTGGGTGACGGATCCCGCCGACTCCGCCACGCCCAAGCGGGTTTTTCCCATCGCCACGGTGGGCGCTTTGATTGGCAATTCAGCCGGCCAAGTGCTGATGGTTCGGACCCAAAAGTGGTCTGATTTGTGGGGGATTCCGGGAGGTAAAATCAAATGGGGCGAACCTTCCCTGGACGCCTTGCGGCGCGAGATTATGGAAGAGACGGGCTTGGAGATCGAGCGGATTCGGTTTGTAATGGTTCAGGACTGCATTGGTTCACGGGAGTTTTATCGCGAAGCGCATTTTGTCTTGCTGAATTACACGGCGATGGCTCGGGATGGGCAAAGGGTGGTGCTCAACGACGAGGCGCGGGAATTTCGCTGGCTCGCTCCCGGCGAGGCCGCCCAGTTGCCGTTGAACCAGCCCACCCGTACGTTGCTTGAAACCGTCCTGGCCGCGAAGGATACGCCATGGATAAAATAATCGTCGAAGATTTGGAGGTTAGCTATCGGGTGGGCGTGCCCGTCGAAGAACGCCAAACCCCGCAACGGTTGCTGCTGCGTCTCGAGTTGGGCGCCGATTTCGAGGCGGCGGCGCGCGGGGATGAGCTTACCCGAACGATCGATTATTATCAGGTCACACAGCGGCTCCTGGCTTTCGGCGCGGGCCGGGAATGGAAATTAATCGAAACCCTCGCGGTGGATATTGCGGAGATGGTGCTTAAGGAGTTCCGGCCGCAAACCGTGACCGTGCGCGTGAAGAAGTTCATTCTTCCGCAGACCCGATATGTCGCGGTGGAAGCGACGCGACCGCTCGCCAAACCCGCCGAGGGCCGATGAAACGCATCGATTTCGATCCCCAATCCGCCACCCCGGTTCTGCCGGAAGTCTGGGCCGCGATGCAGCCTTTTTTCTCCGAGCATTACGGCAATCCTTCCGCGCCACACCAGGCCGGCCTTTGGGCTCGGGACGCCGTGGAGCAAGCCCGGAAGCAAGTCGCGCAGTTTATTCACGCCCATTCGCCCGAAGAAATTATTTTCACGTCCAGCGGCGAAGAAGCGGCCAATCTGGCCGTCAAAGGAACGGCTTGGGCCAATGAACGCCGGGGAAATCATGTGGTTGCGACGGAGCTCGAACATCCCGCGGTTTTACAGTCGATCGAGTTTCTAACGCAGCGCGGCAGGCAATGCACCCGGGTTAAGGTGGACGCGCAAGGGTTGGTCGATCCGGCGGCGGTACGGGCCGCGTTGACGGATAAAACCACGCTCATTTGCGTTCAGCACGCGAACCCCGACATTGGAACGATTGAGCCGATCCAAGAAATTGGAGCGATCGCCAATGAACGGGGCATTCCGTTTTTCGTCGATGCCACCGCCACCGCGGGCTGGCTACCCATTGATGTCGGGACGATGGGAGCCGATTTAGTCGCCTTCTCACCCCACCGGTTTTACGGTCCTAAAGGGGTGGGGATTCTCTACCGGCACCGGCAGGCGCGATTGACTAATCTCATCCATGGCGGGCCGCAGGAAGGCGGCCGCCGGGCGGGGTTGGAAAATGTGCCCGCGATTGTTGGAGCGGGGAAGGCCTGTGAGATTGCGGCGGAACAACAATTGCAATGGCAGGCCCACGCGGCCGCGTTGCAGCGCTTGCTTTGGCGGGGGTTGAGTGAATCCGTTCCGCGTCTGCGTTGGAATGGGCCCGAGCCGGGGACGATGCGGCTGGCAACGAATTTGCATTTCAGCCTGGCCGGGGTGGAAGGGGAAGCGGTGCTGTTAAGCTGCGATCTGAAGGGGTTGGCAATCGCCAGCGGGGCGGCTTGCTTGGGCCGATCCGCGCGGTTGCCCGCGGTGCTGGCGGCAATTGGCTTGGAGCCCGCCTGGGCTCGTGGCAGTGTTTTGATGTCTTTAGGCAAGGACAACACCGAGGCCGAAGCGGCCGAGGTGCTCAAGTTGTTTCCTGAAGTCGTGCGAAAGATTCGGGAAATGTCCCCCGCGTGGGAGAAGTGATTTTTCCCGTTTGCATTGGTGGGAACTGTGGTAGTGTCCTGCCAGAAAATCGACACATAATGAGCGACGAAAAATTACTGAACGCGCTAAAAGCGGTGAAGTATCCCGGATATTCCCGAGATATCATTTCTTTTGGCTTGGTGAAAGAAGCGACTCTGCAAGCCGGGGTGGCCAAAGTGGCGCTGCAATTGAACAGCGCGAACGCCGATGCCGCCCGGCAGCTCAAAACGGATTGCGAAGCCGCGTTGAAACGGGTTGAGGGCGTGAAAACCGCCCAGGTCGAGGTGCGCCAGCCCGGCGGCGCGGAAACGCCTAATCCATGGAATAATCAAGCCAAAGTGCCGGGAATCAAGCGCATCGTCGCCGTGGCCAGCGGCAAAGGCGGGGTCGGCAAATCCACCGTGTCGGTTAATTTGGCTTGCGCGTTGACGCATTTGGGCGAGCGCGTGGGCTTGTTGGATTGCGATATTTATGGCCCCAGCATCCCCCTCATGATGGGGATTAATGAGCGGCCCATGGTCACGCCGGAAGAGAAACTAGCCCCGCCCGCCAAGTATGGCATCAAACTCATGAGTATGGGCTTTTTGCTCGATGGCGACCAGCCGGTGATTTGGCGCGGGCCGATGATCGTCAAAACCATCCAGCAATTCCTCATGGCGGTCGAGTGGGGCGAATTGGATTATTTGATCATCGATTTACCGCCCGGCACCGGCGATGCTCAGTTGACCTTATGCCAGACGGTGCCGTTGGATGGCGGAGTGGTCGTTACCACCCCCCAAGAGGCTTCGCTCGGCGTGGTGCGCAAGGGGATCTCCATGTTTACCCGCTTGAGCGTGCCCGTGCTGGGGATTGTCGAAAACATGAGCTATTTCGTTACGCCATCCGGCGAGCGCGTGGAAATTTTCGGCCATGGTGGCGGACGTGAAGAAGCGCGGCGGCAACAATTGGATTTCCTCGGGGAAGTGCCAATTTTTACCGAAATCCGCGCGGGCGGCGACAAAGGAGTGCCGGTGGTGATGGACGCACCCAACGCCGCGCCGGCGCAAGCGTTCATTCAAATTGCCGAAACGATCCGGCACAAGCTGGGCAAGCAGGCTTGATATGGACCATCCTGCCTCAGGAGCCGCCAATTCAGAGGGGGCTAAGGAAGTGGCGTCCGCCCCGCTGGCCGGTGCTTCGTCTCCCGCTACGGCGGACGAAGGCAAGGTCTGGGCCATGCTTCGTAATTGTTACGATCCGGAGATTCCTCTCAACATCGTGGATCTAGGCTTGGTATACGATGTGGCAGTCAAGGGCGATCAGGTGCAAATCCGCATGACCCTTACCGCCCCCGGATGTCCAATGGCCGGTCAAATGGCGGAGGATGTCCAGAATAAGGTGCTCACCATCGAGGGAGTCGAGGAAGTGAAGGTCGAACTCGTTTGGGAACCGCCTTGGAATCAGGGGATGATGTCCGAGGCCGGGAAATTAGAGCTAGGCCTGATGTAGGGGTGTTATTCGATGACCCAGCAACAAACCGGGGACCGTTCTGAAATTACCATGTTAGACACCGTATTTATTCCTGCCAGCGAAGGGAAGACGCCTTATCTCATGGTCGTGCTGCATGGCTTGGGCGATAGCACGGCGGGCTATGAGTGGCTGCCGCACGCCTTGGACCTCTCGCGGATGAATTATCTGTTGGTGAACGCGCCGGACGAATACTACGGCGGTTATTCGTGGTTCGAGTTTCCCGGCGACCCCACGGCCGGGATCGCGCGCAGCCGCAAGTTGCTGGCGGAATTGCTCGAGCATCAGCAAACCCTCGGTTATTCGGCGGATAAAACCTTTCTGTTCGGCTTTTCGCAAGGTTGCCTCATGGTGATCGAGATGGGCATTCGCTATCCGCAAGTGTTCGCGGGCATCGTGGGTATCAGCGGTTTTTTGAATCAACCCGAAACGCTCCTACGGGAAGCCTCGCCAGTGTGCCGTCAGCAACGGTTCTTGATCACGCATGGCACGTTCGATCCCGTGTTGCCCTTTGAGGTCGTGAAACCCTTGATGCAACGGCTCACGGCTCACGGCCTGCAAATCGAATGGCATGAGTTCCCCAAGGAACACACCATCGCCGGGGAACCCGAATTGAGGGTCATCCGGGAATTCGCGCGGCGCGGCTTGAAGTAAGGTTGGACGGCGTTTTCCAGGCCGCTATTGCCGCTCGTATTCGCCTTTGTTTACTTTTTTCAATACCGTAAAGCCCGCCTTCTTGGCGTCGCTGATGGACACCGGTTTCGTGAGGTTGGGGGTGTTGAAAAGGGAAATCACTTTTCGCACCGGTTTCTTGCACGCCGGGCAATGGGTTAACTCGGCCGCGTTGAGGGGGCGCCGCAAGGCGAATTTGCCGCCGCAGATTTTGCAGTCGCCTTCACACAATTCATATTCGTATAACGGCATATGTTTGTCCGCTTCACTGACAGCTCTAATATATCTGGTGCGGCCGGCTTGGTAAAGCCACCGTTTAACCCCAAAGCGCGCGCGCCGGTTAGGTCCGAGGTTGGAATGAAGAGTGCTCTTTTAGGGGCGCAAAATTGCCGTTTTCGCAGCATTGCACAAATCCTTCGGTCACGGTCTTTAATTCCTCCCAGCGGTCGCGGATATCCTTGGATTCCTTGTCCGTGATGTGGTTGTCCGAAGCGGCGGTGGCGATCACCGCCAGCAAGTCGGCGAATTCCTGGATGATTTGATTGGTGGCGGGAATCAAATATTCCGGGTGGCCGTGGGTGGCGTCGGGGTTTTGAATGAAAAAGCCGCCCGCCCGCTGGCAGATCCATTGCACGATACGCTCGTCTTCCGTGGCTTTCAGCAACGCGATGATGCGGTCCAGCGGATTGACCGCCCCGCTGCCCGTGCCTTCGCCGGGCGGTTCCGCCCATTTGTACACCATCGACAGGGAAAGGCCGAGCGCGGCCGCGACTTCTTTCGCATTGCCTTTTTGAAGCACCTCGCGGAGCAATTCGTGGGACTGCATATTCGTGTATTGGGGTTCTTGGGAAGGATCTTGGAATGACATGCGGGTTTACCGGAGCGGTCGGTTAACGTTTTTTGAAG
Source organism: Verrucomicrobia bacterium UBA1319 (assembly GCA_002306985.1). GTDB lineage: Bacteria > Verrucomicrobiota > Verrucomicrobiia > Limisphaerales > UBA1319 > UBA1319. The sequence goes on along the minus strand of DBTJ01000210.1, from coordinate 23,028 downwards.
CTCAGGGAAAAAGCGTCTTTCATCGAGGGACTGACGGTTGAGGTGATCAAGTCGGGATGCTTTTGAACCAAATCCAGATAGTTTTGCATCAGATCCTTGAAGGCGATGACATGGTTCACGAGTATTACCCCGCCGGGTTTAAGCTTGGGAAATAGCGTTTGGAAATAATCGTCCACCCGATCCTTGTCGGCGTCGATGAGCGCCACATCAAACGGTCCACTTACCGTTTTGGCAACCTGGTGAGCGTCGCCCTCCAGGCATTCCACCCGATTGGCTACCCCAGCCTTGGTTAGGTTTGCTAGGGCGATTTTCACGCGCTCGGGGTCGATCTCGATCGTGGTGAGCTTGCCGCCCGTTTGTTCCAAACCCATCGCGATCCAGAGTGAGGAGTACCCATGGAAAGTGCCGATTTCGAGGACTTGTTGGGCGTTGATCAGTTGGACGATGAGATTTACGAACTGACCGTCTTCGGGCAGCATGTGCAGCCGGGTTTCCTGCCGTTTAGCGTCCAAGTCAGCCAGTATGGCTTCGCGTAAGGCGCGGGTCTCAGGGGACACCGATACGGGAGCGGCCTGGACGCCGGTTTCACCGGCGAAAAAGGGGAAACTCGCGGCTAATCCGGTGGCGGCGGCCGTTTGGCGAAAAAAGTCCCGGCGTTTCATGGTATGGCTCGCTTTTAAGTTGTTCCTCGGCGGCGTGATTCAACGGCCCAGCCGCTCGCCAATCCTTCCCGGCGCCGAACCTGGTTTTAAAGGTTTTGCGCCATCGGCCGCGCTTCGATGATATGATCTTGATGGGCAGGATAAACTGCGTGGCCGGGAGGAACAATTAAAAAGTCGCTTTCATTCCAGGAGCCATCCACCCAGTTTTGCAGCAAACGGAGATCCCCCGCCAATTCATCCATAGTCCAGCCTTGGGTGCGGCAGATTTTGGCCACTTTTTCCCGTAACTGGAGTTTTTGGTCGAAATCGAAACGGATCAGCATGCCGCGCCGGTAGTTTTGGAGCCAGGTTTGCGAAACTTCGAGCAAGTAACGCGCGTTGTCCTCGCCATATTTCGCGACGAGCGCCGCGTAATCTTTAGCCATGGAAAAGGGCGCCATCTGTTCAGCCACGTTCTCGGTCGGCGGCGGTTCGCCATTGGCGCGGGCCTTGCGATGCCGGAATTCCAGCCAGCCGGCGCTGAAATAGTAAGTGCCGGGACAGGCGTTGAATACTTCCTGATAACGTTGGCGAGAGCCGAGCAAGAGCGTGATGCAATCGTGGGCTCGCGGAATGATCAACGGCGTGTGCGGTGTGCCCAGGTTATCCAGCATGGCGTTACAGATGCCGTATCCGATCAAGATGCCATCGTAGCGTCCCGCCGGGATGGCGTTTACTCGCGCCTGCAAATCCGCATGCCCCACTTTGGGCTGGTCGTGATGGCCAACGGGCAGAAACTCCAGATCGATCATGTGCGAAGAGTGAGCCGCGACGAATCCGATTTCGCGGATAGCCACTTCGCAAGCGATGAGTTTTAAGTACATAACTTTATGATCTCCAACGGTTTCACCTGGAAACCTAAGTGGATTTCTCTAGCCAAGGCACTATTTTTAGACGTGCGGGACACCGGCGTCATGATGAGGAAACTCGGGCCTAAATCCAAGCGCTTTCGTCAGTTTGGCTAGGCGCTGGGAGCGCGGGATTTCCGAAGTCCGGAATGTTGTAACAAATCATGGTTCCCGCGGGTTTTAAAGTGAATACGATATGAAAAAGTGCGTGTTATGTTTGGCCGCCGCTTTGGCGCTAGGCTTGGCGGGCTGTGTGAATATTGGCAATTGGCAGACTATTCGTGGCTCCGGCAAGGTGATCACCGAAAACCGGAGTGTCAGCCAGTTTTGTAACGTCTCTTTAGGGGGGAGCGGGGAACTCGTAATAACCCAAGGCGCGGAGGAGTCGCTGACCATTGAGACCGATGATAACTTGCTTCCGCATATTAAAACGGAAGTGTCGGGCGATCATTTGTGGATTGGCTGGAAAAATGGGAATCTGCGCCCTTCGAAACGCATTTATTACCGCCTGCAAGTGAAGAATTTGGATTCCGTGAACTTATCCGGCTCGCTATCCGCACGCGCGGGGGATCTTAAAACGAGCCACCTGGAACTAGAGATTAGCGGTTCCGGCAATATTAAAATCGGCCACTTGGAGGCGCGGAAAGTGGTCACCCACATCAGCGGTTCCGGTGACGTTGCTTTGGCGGGAACAGTTGGGGAAGAGTCCATCCATATTAGCGGCTCGGGCAATCAACAGGCGGGTGATTTGCGTTGCCAGACGGCGACGGTGGCTATCAGCGGTTCGGGGCAGGCGCGACTGTGGGTTGAAGACCACCTGTCCGCCCAGATCAGTGGCAGCGGCTCCGTCGATTACTACGGGAAACCGCGGGTGGATATGCACACTTCCGGTTCCGGGCGCGGACACAGCTTGGGCGACAAGTAAGCAGGATTGAGTCGCTAGGGATGGCCGGCGAATTTCCGAAGGGTTTCCGTGATTACAAGAGTTCCGCCGCCCGCGCGGCTAATTGGCTGCGCTCGCATTTCACGAGAGGGACGACGGCGGCAAGGGACTCCTTGCCCATCCGGTCGGCGGCGTAGGTCAAGCCATTGGATAAGCGATCTAGCCAGGGCACGTCGATTTGCGCCGGGTCCCCGGTCAAGAAAACCCGACAGTCTTTACCCGCGCGGGTGATGATGGTTTTGATTTCCAACGGAGTGCAATTTTGCGCCTCATCAATGATGAGCCAGGCGTTGTTGATGCTGCGTCCGCGAATGAATTGCAGCGGTTGCAGCTCGATGGTGCCGTCCTCCAGCAGTGAGTCCGCTTGTTCGGCGCCTAGCAACAGCTTCAAATTATCGATGATGGGCTGAATCCAAGGGCGCATTTTTTCTTCCACATCGCCGGGCAGGAAGCCCATTTCTTTCCCCATGCTGACCATGGGTCGGGCGATGAGAATTTGCATTCGTTCGGCCGCTCCGTTTTCTGGCGGGCGCATTTTATGCCGCAATTGCTTGCGCTCCTTTCGGGTCAGTTCATCTTCCTCTCCGGACGCAGTCTCGGCTTGGATTTTTCGATTGGCTTTGCGGACTTGATCCAAAGCCGCCGCGATGGCGAGCAGGGTCTTGCCGGTGCCCGCCGGGCCCAGGAGACAAACCAGACTTTTAAGCGGATTTAGTAACGCATCCACCGCGGCGTTTTGCTCCAGGTTTTTGGCGCGTATGCCGCGAGTGTTTTTCGTTCGGCAGAGATTGGGCGTTTGGAAAATGACCCGGACCTGTTCGTCGTGATCGAGGTGGATGAGCAGTTCTTTGCCTTCCTCCCAGACCACGATATAGTAACCCGGAATAATGGGGGTTTCACTATCTCCACTCCGGCAGGATTTCGACAGGATACCGGGTGCCTTCACCGCTTTAGTTTCGCCCGAAAAAAGGGATTCCATGGGGATGAGCCGCGCGTCCAGCACCGAGATTTGTTGTAATTGAGTCTGGGCTTGATCTCGGCGGTAATCTTGATGGCCGAATCCGCGCCCGATAGCTTTAATCCCCATGAGGGTATCTTTGGTGACCACAATGATGGGGATTTTAAAACGGCTGCGATGGCGATGGAGCAAGCCGAGGATTTGGTCGTCGCGCGTCTCGCCCTTCACCCGGTCGTCCGGATTGTCCATCAGTAGAATCAAGCGTCCCTCGGTGCCGGGAATGGGTAAGCCGGGAAACCCGTGCGGCTGTAGATCCGCTTGGGATTTTTGCGTGTCGATGATTTGCTCGGATAAGCCGGTGCTGATTTGCCGGATCAGCCGGCTGGCGATCCGGGCGTTGTGGTTTTTCTCTTCGGCCCCTTCCTTCAGCTTATCCAACTCCAGCAACACGTATTCCGTAATGACAATATCGTTTTCTTCGAAGGCGAATAGCGCGCGCGGATCGTGGATGAGGACATTCGTATCCAGGCAAAACGTTTTCATGATGTCGTTGAAGGCGGACGAGTGGACGGGAACTCCATTTGCGGCCGGGCCGGTTAGGGGGGAGAGACGGTTCCGCGCGACGGGCGTATCCGGCGGGCCGGTTGTTAGGTGTCGCGCAATATATCATGACCTTAACCGCGTTGAATATAATACGTTGTAATTATATTGGCAAGCGTTGAGTCGATCGAAGCTGTCATATTATATACGGTATTTCCGACTCCGATGGCGTTGGTCTGACAATCAATAGGCCGGAAAAATGGGCGAACGCGGGGCGAACGGGGCCAGATGTTAAATCCGGGTGTCGGCGGAGTGGCGCGGATGTTAAATAATAACTTTAATGATGGGTGAGCGGTCGGTAAAGCTTGTCTAATAATATTATGACATATTAATATCCTAACATATGGAAAAAGGAATAGCGCGATTCCGCGCCATTTGGCTATCCGATCTTCATTTAGGCACCCGAAGCAGCCGGGCCGAAAGCCTGCTGGGATTTCTCAAGGAGTACGACGCGGACACGTTCTATTTGGCGGGGGATATTTTCGATGGCTGGGCCATGAAGCGCAGCTGGTATTGGAATCAGTATCATAATGACGTCGTGCAAAAACTGCTGCGGAAAGCGCGCAAAGGCGCGCGGATTATTTATATTCCCGGCAACCACGATGAAATGGCGGGCCAGTTCGCCGGGTTGTTTTTCGGCGGCATTGAAGTCCGCCCCCAAGTGGTGCATGAAACCGCCGATGGTCGGCGATTCCTGGTGATCCACGGGCACGAGTTCGATGGCGTGGTCAAAGGCGCCCGGTGGCTGCAGCAATTGGGTAGCGCCGCTTACGATTGGCTCGTGCTGGCCAACCAGTATTGCAACCGGTTGCGGTTGCTGATGGGGTATCCGTATTGGTCGCTCTCCGCTTACATTAAGCGGAAGACAAAGCGCACCCTACAATATATTGACGATTTCGAGACGCTCGTGGTGCGACGCGCGCAGCAAGAGAAATTGGACGGCATTGTCTGCGGGCACATCCACCAGGCGTGCCTTCGTGTCATCGAAGGCGTTACTTACGCGAACTCGGGCGATTGGGTGGAGAGCTGCACGGCCTTGGTGGAGCATTACCATGGCGAGCTGGAAATAATCCATTGGCGGGACCCGGAGCCCGAGCGCGCCAAACGAAAGGCGGCGAGCGAGTTGGTGGCGGAAGAAGCGTAAGCGTTGATTCATGCGCATTCTTATCGCTTCCTTCAATGTGGGCGCGGGTCACGCGCAGTCCGCCCAAGCGATTCAGGCGGCCTTGCAAGCGGAGCATCCCGACATTGCCGTTAGTTTGCTGGATGTCTTGGGTTGCTTGCCGTGGGTGGCGCAAAGAACGTTTTCCAATTTGTATCTTTCCTTGATCCGCCATTGCCCCGAGGTGTGGGGGATGGTTTTTAGAAAAACCGATGATCCCGCTTATTGGCGGCGGCGAAACGCGCGTTTTCCTGGGTTTTCCCGCATGGCGCATCGGCGTTTGTTGCAAGCCGTCGCCGCCCAAAATCCCGATTTAATCGTTTGCACGCATTTCCTGCATTTGGATTTGCTCGCGCGCGAGTATTGCCTGCCGCGACATAAACCGCTGGCTTGCGTCGTCACCGATTTCGAGGCGCATGGTTCCTGGTTGAATTCGCGGGTCAATCAGTATTTCGTGGCCACGGAGCGAGTACGGAACAGTTTGTCCAGCCGGGGTCTGCCGCGCGAGCGGGTGCTGGCTACGGGCATTCCGATCCATCCCCGGTTTAGCCAGGAAATATCTTGGACCCAGGCGCGCGCTCAATTCGGTCTGCGCCAAGACTTGCCTGTGGTTGCCGTTCTCGGCGGAGGGTTAGGCTTGGGGCCCATGGAAAAGATCATGGCGGAATTGGACCGATATCCGCGGCCGCTGCAAATCGTAGGCGCGGCCGGAAGGAATGAGGGGTTGCAACCCCGCTTGCGCGCGCTGATGAAACGACAACCCGCGAAAGTGCTGGGCTTTCTGGATAATATGCACGAATTGCTGCAAGCGGCCGATTTGATTATCACCAAGCCGGGCGGGTTGACCAGTTCGGAGGCGCTCGCGCGGCAATGCCCCATGCTTTTGATTAATCCCATTCCCGGGCAAGAAATGGCCAATAGCGATTTTCTGCTGGAGCATGGCGCGGCCGCAAAAGTGAATCGGATCGCGGATCTCAATCCCGTGCTGACGGAACTCCTTGATCAGCGTCTGCCCGCCATGAAAATCGCTTGTCTCAAACTGGGCAAACCTCGGGCCGCGTTCGAGGTGGCTGACTGGTTAGCCTCGTGCCGGAATCCGGAATCATGCCTAGAGCTGGCTTAAAACCGCATTTCTCTCTGCCCCGCCTTTTCCCTCAGGTAGAACCGCGAATGAACGAGGCGTTTATTTGCTTTCCTCAAAGGGATTACCCGCGCGGTCTATGAGTCGAACGGTAACGAAAAAATAGAGTGCCTTTTTATTGGACTCTATGGGTGTCGAGGCGGGCGCGTCCAGGGCAATAGCTGAATCGCTTGAATCCTCTTTTGGATCCTGAGTTTCGCCGTTTATCCGATGGACTGGTTTCTTATCGAAATAATCGGGTCCGAGAACAACCGTTTGGCCGGAAAAAACCCGGGTTTCGGAACTGAGTTGGATGGTTCTAATGGTGGGCGATGGCGGGACGGCGGTATGCGGGCTTTGATCGTCCGGATCATTAAAGGAGGCTTGGTAACCTAAAAAATCGACCACGCTGGGAATAATGGTTAGCCGGATGCTGTTATCGGCTTGCACATATGGCGTGACGTCTATGGAGAGACCTGTCGATATTTTATTGGTCACTATTCCCTGAGAGTCTCCGGCGGGTTCGTAGGTGATCTCGTTTACGGATAGGTTGCCGTATGGGTGGTTGGTGGTGGCGTTGATCGTTTGCGCAAATAAGACCGAACGGTCGATGTTGGAGTCGAAATGCGCCCGGCGGCCATCGACCGTTGTCACGTTCGGGAATGCCATGACATCCACGCCGGTCGTCGCGTCGAGGTCGTTAATTAAGATTCTGAATTGCTCATCCGTCAAGCTGCCGACTATTGAGTTGGGCAGGGCGTTAAGCAACTTAGATGAATTTGCGGTGGCGGCCGGCATCTCGATAAAATGGCATTCGATATTAACTTGAGCTTCCGTGGTTGCGGAAGCTGCGGTGTCGGAGGGAGTGCCGGCTTTGCGGGTGCCGGGGCGGCGGCTTGGAAAGGCCGGGTTGGTGACGTCCTCTTTATGCGCGGGGCTAAATGTGGGGCGCTGGGTTGCTTCCGTTTGGCCGGTCGGCGTGGCGGCGCGGTTGTAGCAGCGCAGAGTGGTGATCAACCCCAACAATAGGGCCGAGCCAATGATGAACGTAGCTAGCAGGGGTGATTGTTTCATGACTTTGAATAGAGTTTGGGATAGCGAGGGAACCCTGGCTGTGGCTAAGGCCTTCATGACGGCGGTTTGAATGGATTGGGAGGCCGAAGTCGGGGCGGCTTCGATGGCTTTTTGGTCGAGCATCGCGGCCAAAGCGGCGGTGGTGGAGGAGACGCCCCGTTGCCGCAGCAGTTCGCGTAATTTATCCAGGGTTCGGTGAATGCGCATCCGCGCCGCGTCTTCGCTGATGCCCGCGCTTCGTCCTGTTTCTTGAAACGAAGAGTCCTTGAAAAAGCGCAACAGCAGGAGATTTCGTTCCGGTTCGCTGAGCTGATGCATAGCCTCATCGAGCACGGGTCGGATTTGCTCCCAATTCGCTTCCTCGGATGGGTCATCGGTTAAAGCCATAACCGCCTCTTGTTCGCGCCGCTGCCGGCGAATTTCGCGGTCTTGGTGTTTCGAAGCCATATAGCAGGCGGTTTGGTAGAGCCAGCCCACGAGCGAGCCGTTAGGGTGTAATTGCGGGGCTTTGCGCGCGAGCAGGCAGAATACGGATTGCGTGACATCTTCCGCCGCTTGGGCGTTACCGAGTCGCCGCGAAGCCGCGGCGTAAACCAAATCGAGATGCCGGCCCATCAGTTCTCGAAAGGCCGCTTCCGAGTGCTGTTCCACGTATTCCCGCAGTAATTGCCAGTCTTCCATCATCTTATATATCCTTGCCGAACGCCAAACCGAACGCGGAGCGTAACTTTTTTATCAATTTCGCCGTTTTTTGCGGGCCTGGAGAGAAAAAAGCGCCGGTTTGGATGGCTGCGATACGCTGAAAGCTGGCGCGTAGGTGTGGCGGAAAGATAAATAAAAATCCCGTTCAACACTCGACAGAAGCCTAAAAAGTTACAAAATCTCGCCATGAAACACCAGCCCAGTCACCTCCTTTCGAGGCTCCATCTCGCGGTGCTTGGCCTACTGGTCGCGCCCGGGGTAGCCAGTGCGAGTTCGATTAACGCAGTGCCGGTCCGATTCATCCACGCGGCCGAGACGATACCTATTTCCGCGCGCGCTTCGAGGTCTTTCATAAAGACTCCGGACCAAACCGCGATGGACTGTTCCTGGATGCTCGCTCAAGTTACGGATAGGAATAGCAAAATGAAGCTCGACAAATTGCCCGCTATCATTCCATTACCCGCTCAGCAGACATGGAGACCGGAACGGTTTGAATTCGATTCCAAGACCGTTTTTGTCGCCACCGGCACCGCTGAAAAAGAGGCGCGCAAGTTGGCGGCGAGCCTGCGGTTGGCCACCGGATTACCGTTGTCCGTGACCTCAAGCCAGCATTCGGCGTCGTCGATCCTGCTGGTGCTGGATCCAGCCGCAGAATCGCGCTTGGGCAAAGAGGGTTACCGGTTGGAGGTCGCAAGAAACCAGGTAATCATCAAGGCCGCCACGGAAGCCGGGTTGTTTTATGGTGGTGTCACGCTCCGACAATTGTTGCCACCCGAGATAGTTGGTCCCCACCGTTTGGCTTCGCCTCCGCCGGGTGGCTGGACGATGCCATGTGTTACGATTGAGGATGCTCCCCGTTTTCCTTGGCGGGGACTGCTCCTGGATGTGGCTCGCCATTTCTTTCCGCCAGACGATCTCAAGCCATTCATCGATGCCATGGCGGAATATAAATTCAATACGCTTCAACTCCACCTTACCGACGATCAAGGTTGGCGGGTGGAGATCAAAAAATACCCGCGTCTAACCCAAGTGGGGGCCGCGCGCCAGGAATCCCCTCGGCGCGGCGACCGCGAGCATGGGGATGGCACGCCGTATGGCCCGTATTACTATACCCAGGAGCAATTGCGCGATCTGGTTGCCTATGCCCGGGAGCGGCACATCGAGATCGTTCCGGAAATCGAAATCCCGGGCCATTTTTTGGCCGCCTTGGCCGCGTACCCCGATTTGTCCTGCGCGGGCGGGCCGTTTGCGGTGAGAACCCGCTGGGGGATCGATCAGGATGTTTTATGTGTTGGGAATGACCGCGCTTGTGAATTTGTCCAAGACGCGCTCGCGGAAATAGTCCAAATTTTCCCTAGCCGTTTCATTCACATTGGCGGAGATGAAGCGCCACGCGACCGTTGGCAGAATTGCGCCAAGTGTCAGAAACGGATGAAGGACGAAGGGCTAACGCAACCGGCGCAATTGCAGACGTGGCTGAACCACCGGCTCGAAGGTTTTCTCGCGCGCCAGGGCCGCCGATTGATCGGCTGGGACGAAATCCTGGAAGGCGGTCTCACTCCCGGCGCCGCCGTCATGTCCTGGCGCGGAGTGGCCGGTGGCATGGCGGCGGCCAATGCGGGTCACGATGTGGTGATGTCGCCAACCACTCATTGTTATCTCGACTATGCGCAAGCCAAAGGGCCCACCGAGCCGGAGAGCATTGGGGGCTATTTGCCTCTGGAACAAGTGTATGCTTTTGAACCGGTGCCGGCGGATTTACCGCTAGCGCGGCGGCATCATATTTTAGGCGGCCAAGGTAATCTTTGGACGGAGTACATCCAAAGCCGAAGCGAAGTGGAGTATTTTGTTTATCCGCGAGCCGCGGCCTTGGCGGAGGCGCTCTGGTCGCCGCCGGAAGTCAAAGCTTGGGCGGGTTTCAAAGTCCGGTTCCAGGCCCATCAAGCCAGGCTGGCGCAAAGGGGTGTTAATTACCGGCCGCTGGATCCCTGAGCATGGTCCAGAGTACGGCCGGTGGTATTTGATTATTTCGCTTTGAGAATTCGCAAAGCGATGTCTTCCTCGTAATCGGGAGAACTGAGGACCGCAATTCCGCTGGTATGTTTTAGCGTGGAAGGTTTTTCGCATTTGCCCGTGCGGGTATTAAACCATTCTACTTTGTACGAGCCCGTGGGGAGATCGACCTTGAGGTCGGCGTGGCGGCCGCCGCGAATGTAAATCGCGTAGGCGGAGCCTTTCTCCACCAAGGCGCGCACCGTCGCTCCCGGCTGCATGCCGCCTTTGATGATAAAATTGTCCGGCGCCATGCGGGTGAAGGGAACGCCGTGCATGAATTGGCTTAAATACTGCAACTGTTGACGTAGGGCCGCCGAGCCGCCGCCGGGTTGTTTGGGCGGATAAGCAAAAGTACCGTGCTCGCGCCCCACCGTAAACGAGTAGTCCAAATTATTATACAACGCGCCGCCCGCCAGAATGAATTCCCAGCCTTCGATGCGATAGGTGGCGTCGGCGGTGCCTTTGAACCCCGTCTCGTTATCTCCGATCGGTTTCTGGAGCAGATAATTCAGGTGGACGGTATCCGGTGGGGTGGCGTAATGGAAGTTGAAGATCGAGAAAGCCGCGTGCGGCTCGACGACCTTTGCCTTGTCATTGGCGACGTTGCGAGAGATCAAGTGTTTGCGAGCGGATTTCCCTTCGGTTGCCTGAATGACTTCGGCGATATGGTTTTGCCATTCCAGCGTGACCCCGCCAAAATACGGTTCGTTGCAGACTTCGTAGTAGAGATTATCGAAGTCCCGCAATTCCTCGACGATTTTGCGCGTCATGGCTTCCTGAATGGCGAGCAGTCCGCCGTTTTTGTCCAACGTATAAACGTTCGTGCGTTCGACGGTGCCGAGGTTGTTGACGTTATTGAGGTAATTCATCGGGCTGAGGTTCCACTGCGATTCCTCATAAAACGGGCAAAATAGATTGAGCTCGACCACGATGCCCCGTTTGGAGGCCAGTTGCAGAAAACTCTTCAAACGCTTGAAGTACGCGGGATCGAACTGGGTGAGATCGAATTTGTTGCCGCGATTGGCGTAATAGGGCGTGGCGCTTCGCGCCCAAGGGCAGATGAATCGTCCGGGGGCGGGGGCGAGCGTATTGTCCGCGATGTCGAATGCGCCCGGTGGCTCCACGTAAGCGCCCGCAAAAGTGCGAGTCAAGTTGAGGCGGTTGGAAAAGAGCGTATCGAGATATTTTTCCTGGTTGAAATCCAGATTGATCACCGCTCCATAATGCTCCCCGGAGGTGATCAAGATTTCCGGTTTGCCGCGAAATAAAAAGTAATGCGGATTTTGCGGGCAAAGCGCCAAGGGTTTTTCCTTGGCTTGAAGCGATACGGCCACTAGGGCCAAAAGCAAGATTCCAAGCCAGCGATGGGTCGTTTGGGATTGCATACTGAATCTATCCTTACACGCGGCTTGGCCGGAATGCAAAGAGTTTGAGTTCCTCAAATGCGGGGATGGGTTTGCGCGGTTTCCCGGGGAGGGGGCAACCAACTCGCCAGGTGAAAATCATTCGCGCGGGCCGGGGAAATATGGATACTAGCAAGATGAACACGGGACGAATCAAAGCCAGACATTACGCCACGAGCCAGTCTTGGGAAATCGAGTGGCGGGATGGTCGTCTGGCACGCTTAACCCCTTTGGAAAAGGACGCCGTTGATTTACCCTGGTTTGCGCCAGGTTTAATGGACCAACAGATCAACGGGTTTGCCGGGGTGGATTTGCAGCGGGATTCGGTGCCGAGTGGTGATTTATTAAAACTCACTCGAAGTTTGCGGCGGCATGGCTGCCTGCGTTTTATCCCCACCCTCATCACCGACGATTGGGAGCGCATGTTGCGGCGGTTGCGCCAGCTTAAGCAAACGCGACAAAGTGATCCGGAACTGGTCGCGGCGATGGTCGGATGGCATTTGGAAGGGCCGTTTCTTTCCCGAAAACCCGGTTTTTATGGCGCGCACAATCCGGCGTGGTTGCTCGATCCCAGCCCCGGGCACTTGGACCGCCTGCGGGAAATAACCCAAGGCGATCCGGTTTTACTCACCTTGGCGCCGGAATGTCCCGGGGCAATCGAAACGACGGCGCACGCAGTGGCTTTGGGATTTCAAGTTTCGCTTGGCCATACCGATGCTTCACCAGAAATCCTGCGCGCCGCCCTCGACGCTGGAGCCAGCGGCTTTACGCATTTGGGCAATGGGTGTCCGGCGCAGCTGCACCGCTTCGATAATATTCTCTGGCGGGTTTTGGATCTGCCCTTTCCGCGAATCAGTCTGGTTCCCGATGGCGCGCATATGTCACCCGCATTGTTCCGGCTGATTCATCGGGTCAAACCCAAGGCGGGAATCGTTTATATCACCGACGCAATGGCCGCCGCCGGGGCGCCGGCGGGAACCTATGCGATGGGCCGGTTGGCGTTGGAGGTGGGGGAGGATCGGGTGGTGCGTTTGCCTGGGACTCCTAATTTGGCGGGCTCCGCCTTAACTCCGATAGAAGGCGTGCTACGCGCCGCGCGGATGCTGGGCTGTGCTTGGCGGGAGGTGTGGCCGGGTTTTTCGGAACGGGTGGCGGCGGCGTGGGGCATGCCGAATGAGCTGCAGCCGGGTGGCCCCGCGGATTTCCTCTTGCTTACGGAAACGGAGCGGCGCCTCCGGACCCAGTCGGTCGTTGCGGGAGAATGGAGCGAGCCGGCCGATTTTGATAAGTACCCGCGACTTAACGCGTCGGCTGCCTCCGCGTGAACCAGCGGCTGAGCTGTTGCCGGGGGCGGCTGATTTTCGCGTAAAGCCGTTCCGCGATCCACAGTCCTCCGGGGATACATAAAAGCAAGGCAAGCGGCGCCAGTAAAGGAATGTGCGTCGCCATGAAGCGAAACGCCCGCGCCCCGCGATAGACGGTTCCCTGTCGGCTTAGGCAGTGCATGGCCGATTCCAGAGCTTGGCGAGTAAGGCCTGGAGCGAGCGTAAGCGCTTCCGGATGGTTAAGCGGCCGCCAGTCCAACCGATGGAACCAATCCAGCCGCATCCATAGGCGCATCTGCCCTTGGCACACTGGGCAGGTGTCGTCATAGAGCACGATATGGCGGCGTTGGGGAACCTCGCAGACGGGAGATGCCACAGCTCAAACATATGGGCGAACGCTGAGAGGGGCAAGCGGTTGTCGGCTGAAAGCCATTAGGTGGCGTCAAGCCACGAAGAAGAAGGTCACTCCGTTTACGTAAAGCGCGGCGAGCAGGTCGTCCGTTGTCACCCCCCAGCCACCCGGCAGATGCTGACTTTGCTTCACGGGCCAGGGTTTCCAAATGTCGAAGAGGCGAAACAGGGCGAAGATGGCCATCACCCCGAGCCAGTGGTTCGGTTGAAATAACCAAGTGGGTCCAGGCAAGTGACCAAGACGTCCGAATTCGACTCCCAACCACAGGGCGAAACAAAGGGGAATGGCCACGATTTCATCGAGCACGACCGAGCCGGGATCGGTTTGTTTCAAAACGATTTCGGCTCGGCCGCAGGCGTAGACCGAGAGCGCGCAACTGAAAAGCCAGAGAGCCAAGGCTGCCCAGACGGAACCGGTCCCAAGCAATAAGGCCGTCAAGGGGACGCCCAGCAAAGAACCCCAGGTGCCGGGCGCAAAGGGAATGCGTCCAATGCCGAAGCCTTGAGCCAGCCAAAGCAGGAAACGATCCCCGCTTAAAGATCGTTCATGTAGAGTTGGCGGTTGCGCCATAGGTACATCATCCCCGAGACACACGTGAGCAGGACCGCCACCCATTTAGAAAGCCCTTCCACGGTGGGCAACCAGGGATTGAACAATGGCGCGGACCATCCCCCCCATTGCGGATAACTCAGCAGCAATAGGATGGCGATGATGGCTACGATCTGGGAAATGGTTTTATGTTTGCCGCATTTCTCGGCCGCTAACACTTGGCTTTTGGAAGCGGCCAACAATCGTAAGCCGGTGATCGCTAATTCCCGGGAGACGATCACCACCACCATCCAAGCGGGCATGACGCCCCGTTCCACGAACGCGATAAAAGCCGAACAAATCAGGATCTTATCCGCCAGGGGGTCCATGAGAATGCCGAAATCGGTGATTGTTTTGTCGCGGCGGGCAATTTTGCCGTCGAAATAATCCGTTAGGCTGGCGGCGCCGAAAATGAATAAGGCAACGGTCTCGCTGAAGGGCCATTTGGAGAAAATAGCCACCAAGAAAAGCAGGGTGAGCACCAAGCGCGAGACGGTTAAGCGGTTTGGCAAATTCATGAATGGCGGCGTTTTCTTTCGTGCTAGATCACAATTATTGGAGACGAGTTCCCAACCCGGTTAAGAACACAACTTGACTAAGACGGATTTAACAACGGGTCAATTCGAGAAACAAGAAAGAATCGCTTTACTCCGGTCGGGCTTGTTCTTTAATAGAAATGACGCTTGCGAAGTGAGTGGTTTGAACGTTCAGGTCAAAAAGACGGGAAATCTGCTTTACAGCGGCAAGTGGAAAAATTAACTTAGCCGAACGATTACGAAGATTGATAGGGAAATATGGAAGCAAACGCGAAAACAAAGCAGATTGCCGATTTCAGAATTCACGAAGGCGATACAGGGTCGCCCGATGTACAGGTAGCGTTATTGACCCAGCGGATCAATCGTTTGACGGAACACTTGCAGAAGAACAAGAAGGATCACGGTTCCCGTCGCGGTTTGATCATGATGGTTGGCCAACGCCGACGGTTGCTGGATTATCTTCATCGCACCGATGTTAAACGTTATCTGAACGTCACGAAGAAGCTTAAATTGCGCAAGTAATTCTTAACGCTGTTTTCTGGCTTTTTTCCGAATTTTTCGGTCAAAGGCAGGGGACAGCGTGTTCCCATTTTCTAATCGCTCCGGGGACCAGAAATGCGCCTTGGTCCTTGGCCGACAGCAGATTGCGCGATCAACAAGACTCCGTTGACTCGGGGAAATTTCATTCAGCACCCGCGCCGCCGGTTCTGACTGAAGTTCCTCCGTGTTGGCGGTCAAGAGGAAGAGATATATGTTAGCAAAGGTTACCGCTCAGGTCGGGAACTCCGAAGTTGTCATCGAAACGGGCAAAATCGCCAAGCAAGCCGATGGTTCTGTTACAGTTCAACTTGGTGATACGATAGTGATCGTAGCCGCTGTGGCTGCGACTAAGGCCAAACCTGGCCAGGAATTTTTCCCCCTCACGGTGGATTACCGTGAAAAAGCCGCCGCCGCCGGGAAATTCCCCGGGGGCTACTTCAAACGCGAAGGTCGTCCCACTGAAAAAGAAATTTTGACCTGCCGTTTGATCGATCGTCCGATTCGTCCTTTATTCCCTCACCACTGGTTCAATGAAGTTCAAGTTCAATGCATTGTGCTTAGCGCCGACGGTGAAAACGATCCGGACATTTTGAGCATCATTGGCGCTTCGGCGGCCTTAAGTGTGAGCGACATCCCCTGGGATGGTCCTCTAGGTGCGGTGCGCGTGGGTCGTATTGGTGGCCAATTCGTGGCTAACCCCACCCATACTCAAATGCTTTCGAGCGATTTGGACCTGGTGTACGTGGCGAATGAACGGGATATGTTGATGTATGAGGGCTCGGCCAATGAAATCACCGAAGCCGATTTCAACGCCGCGTTGAAGTTTGCCCAAGATTCCTGTCTCCCCGTCATCGCCGCCCAAAAAGAGCTGATTTCCAAAGCCGCTAAAACCAAGCGGGTTATCGTGCTGGCCCCGGTGCCGGACGACGTCATGGCGGAAGCTCGGACATTGGCGGGAGACCGGTTGGTCCCGGCCTTGCTGACCCCTGGAAAACTGGCTCGAGAAGAGGCTTGCAGCGCGCTCGCCGCTGAAATTGGCAAAAAACTGGTCGAAAAGTTCACCGCTGAAAAAGTTACGGACGCCATGTTGAAGGAGATTGTATATGTCCTTCAAAAAGAGGCGGTTCGTGGGTTGATTTTGAACAGTCAAAAACGCCTTGATGGCCGTGGTTTTGAAGTGGTTCGCGCCCTGTCGTCGGAAGTTAGCGTGTTTCCCCGGGCGCATGGCTCGGCGATCTTCACGCGTGGTGAAACCCAGGCGGCGGCGCTCGCCACGTTGGGCACCAGCGAAGACGCTCAGGAATTCGACGCCTATACCGGCGGCACGACTGAGAAGCAGTTCATGCTGCACTACAATTTCCCGAATTTCTCGGTGGGAGAAACCGGCCGCATTAGCGGGCCGGGCCGACGCGAAATCGGGCACGGAGCTTTGGCTGAACGCTCCATCGAGCCCATGCTCCCGCTTAAGGAGTTTCCGTATGCGGTCCGCGTGACTTGCGAGATTATGGAATCCAACGGCTCCAGTTCGATGGCCTCCGTCTGCGGCGGAACGTTGGCGTTGCTGGACGCGGGTGTGCCGATGATCCGGCCAGTCGCGGGTATCAGCGTCGGCATTTGCACTGAATCCGCCAGCAATCAGATTTCCCGCTATCAACTCCTCACGGATATTATTGGCTGGGAAGATGCGTTCTGCGATATGGACTGCAAAATCGCGGGCACCGAAAAGGGTATCACGGGCTTCCAATTGGACCTGAAGCTGCCCGGTTTGCCATTAAACATCATGGCGGAAGCCATTGAAAAGGCGCGGATCGCCCGGTTGTTCATTTTGGGCGAGATGGCGAAAACCTTACCCGCTCCGCGCGCTGAATTGAGCAAATACGCTCCGCGCATCCTGACCTTGAAGATTAGCCCCGATAAGATCGGCGCCCTCATTGGTCCTGGCGGCAAGAATATCAAGCGCATCGTCGAGGAATCCGGTTGCGAAATCAATATCGAGGACGATGGCACAGTGAAGATTTACTCGGTCAGTTCCGAGGGCATGGATAAGGCTCGCTACGAGATCGAAGGCATGACCGCCGAGATCGAAGTGGGTAAGATTTATCGCGGCAAAGTGGTGACCATCAAGGAATTCGGTTGCTTTGTCGAAGTATTCCCGGGCAAAGATGGCTTGGTTCACATCAGCGAGTTGGCCAATTTCCGAGTCAAGCAAGCCGAAGACATCGTCAAGATGGGCGATGAAATCTGGGTTAAATGCATTGGGGTGGATGAAAAGGGCCGGGTGCGCCTGTCTCGCAAAGCCGCCATGGCTGAGCGCGACCGCGAGGCCGATCCCAACAAGGATAAGGATGCCGCCGAAGGTCAGGAACCGCGCGACACACGGGAAATCCCGCCGCCTCGTGAAGGCCGGGAGCAACCGCGCGAGGTGAGTTCGCAGCCCCGGGAGCATCGGGAACATCGCGAACACCGGGAACCGCGTGGCGATTCCCGCGAACCCCGAAAGAACTAGGGTTTCACGGTGAAAGGCGAGCTGCTCTGGCTCGCCTTTTTTTCATCTGACAGGCCCCGAAGAGGCGCTTGCCAAATAGGGACATCCAAGTTAAATCCGAGCTGTGTTAAATCAACAAACGTTACGCGAAGCGGCGCGGTTTGCCGGCATCGGGTTGCATAGTGGCAACCAGGTGGAAATGGCGATCCTGCCCGCGCCTCCTAATTCCGGGGTACGGTTTCGCCGGGTGGATTTGGAAGGTAAGCCGGAAATTGAGGCGCGAGTTGAAAATGTTGGCGAAACGAATCGTTCCACCACGCTGGCGCGCGGCAACATCAAGATTCATACCGTTGAGCACGTCTTGTCCGCCTTGATGGGGTGCGGCGTCGATAACGCGGTGATCGAATTGGACGCGAACGAACCGCCCATCGCCGACGGTAGCGCGCGCGAGTTCGCCAAAATCATCCAGCAAGCGGGCCTGCTGCCCCAAGCTGAGGCGCGCGAGGCGTTGGTGGTGGGAGCCCCGATGGAGTTCCAGATGGGGGAGACCCTGATGACCGTTTTTCCGCACGACCGCTGGAAAATTACTTGCGTCAGTTCGGATAAACAGGGGCGGTTCACACAGCATTTTAGCGTGGAAATCACCCCGGAGACCATGCGCAAGGAGGTGCTGGACGCCCGGACTTTTTGTTTTTACGAGGAAATCGAGCTGCTTATCAAGAATGGCCTGATTAAGGGCGGTTCGCTCGAAAACGCGGTGGTTATTCGCGACGACGCCATTCTAACCACCGAGCCGTTGCGGTATTCGAATGAATTCGTCCGACACAAGATTCTGGATATTGTCGGCGATCTTTCCTTACTCGGTCGTCCGGTGCGGGGGCATATCATCGCGGTCAAACCCAGCCACTCCGCCAATTGCGAGTTAGCCCGGCGGTTAAATGCCCAACGGCTCAAGCCGATCGTGGCCCAGCAAACCTTTTCCCCGCCGCCTTTGCCCGTTAAAGCCGCGGTCACCGCCGAGGCCGTGCTTATTAAGGATGGCCAGACCCTGGATATCGATCAATTGATGCGCATGTTGCCGCACCGGTTTCCTTTCTTGATGGTGGATCGCATCATCAAAGTCGAAGGCAACCGCATAGTGGGGCTCAAAAATGTCACCATCAACGAGCCGTTTTTTCAGGGGCATTTCCCGCAGTACCCGATCATGCCCGGCGTGTTGCAGTTGGAGGCGATTGCCCAAGTGGCGGGTGTGCTCATGTTGCGCGAGGCGGAGAATCTCGGAAAGATCGCCTATTTCATGTCGGCCGACAAAGTCAAATGGCGTCGGCCCGTCCGACCTGGAGACACGCTGATCATCGATGTCGAAATGGTCAAGTTTCGGGGTAAAATCGGCAAGGCCAAAGGGGTGTGCCGGGTGGGCGACGATATTGTTAGCGAGGCGGAATTTACCATCATGCTTGGCGATTCCTTGGAACCTCGGGAACGCGGGCAAGGCAAAACTGGGACGGCCTCTTGAGCGCATGTGTGACACCCCGCAATTTCCGATTTCATGAGCAATATCCATCCCACAGCAGTCATCCATCCCGCCGCTCAAATCGGGGAAGATTGTGAGATTGGCCCCTATTCCGTGGTGGGTGAACACGTGGTTTTAGGGGCTCGCTGCCACTTGTATTCCCACGTGGTGATCGACGGTTTCACGGTGTTGGGCGAGGCCAACGAAATTTATCCCTTCGCCTGCATCGGCCAGAAGACACAGGACCTCAAATGGAAGGGGGGGATTACCCGGACGCAAATTGGCAGTCGCAATACGATCCGGGAATATGTCACCATTCATAGCGCCACGGGTGACGGGCAGACGACCCTGGTGGGTTCGGATAATAATTTTCTCGCGTATTGCCATTTGGCGCACAACGTCGTGGTGGGCAGCCATGTAATTATGTCCAATGCCGCCACCCTCGCGGGACACGTGATCGTGGAGGATTACGCGGGCATTGGTGGTTTGGCGGCGGTGCATCAGTTTTGCCGGGTGGGTAAAATGTCGATGATCGGCGGCTGTTCCAAAGTCGTGCAAGACGTGCCGCCCTTCATGCTTGTCGATGGCAATCCGGCGCAAACCCGCATGGTCAACAAGGTCAAACTGGAGCGTAGCGGCGTGCCTGAGGAGGTGCAAAACCAACTGAAGCAAGCCTACAAAATTTTGTTTCGCGACGGGTTGACCGTGTCCAACGCTTTGGCGCGTATTGAGGCCGAATTGACGCCTTTGCCGGAGATCCAACACCTGGTTCAGTTTGCCCGCGCCAGCGAGCGCGGTTTGAGCAAATAAACGTCCCTGCCCGTCTAAGCGTATGGCGGTTTGAGCCAAACCCCCTTAACCACAGCCTTGACCGGGGTTGCCAGGCCTTCTAGAGTTAGCCGAAGCGTGCTTTTTATGAGATTTATATTCATTCTTGCGGTGGTTGCCCTGTTGCAAGCGCCAACCGCCCAGGCGCAACAGGCCGCTAGTATTGATGGCATCATCGCCATTGTGGGCGATGAAATTATCACCAAGAAAGACGTCGACCGCGCCATCTTGCCCGCCATCGAATTGCTGACCACGCAGTACGCCAGTCAGCCGGAGGAATTTAACCGCAAGCTCTTGGAACTGCGCCGTGAGCGCATCGAGGAACTTATCGCGCGCCGCTTGATCTTGATGGATTTTACCAACTCGGGGTACAACCTCCCTGAAAGTTTCATTGAGGACCAGGTTCGCGACCGGATTCGTCAGGAATACTATGGAGACCGCGTGAAGCTGACCAAAACCTTGCAAGAAGAGGGGGTGACCATGGATCAGTATCGCCGGAATATCCGTGAGAATCTCATCGTTCGTTACCTTCGGGAAAAGCACGTTTCGCAAGAACTGATCATCTCGCCCTACAAAATCGAGGTGTACTACCGTACCAATCAGAATCAATTCAAAATGGAAGATCAGGCTAAGCTGCGCCTCATTGAATTGACCAAGTCCAAAGAGGCTCCAGAGGCGGCTGGCGCCATTGCCGCCGAGATCATTCGCAAATTGGATTCAGGCGCCTCCTTTGAGGAATTGGCTGCCGTCTATTCGGAGAGCGCGCGGCGGAATCAGGGCGGGGACTACGGCTGGGTGGAACGTACGCGTTCTGGATTACGCAAGGAAATTACCGAGGCGGCCTTCAATCTGAAGGCTGGCGAGCATAGCAAAGTCATCGATACGCCCACCGCCTGTTACGTGGTCAAAGTCGAGGAACTGAAGCCTTCGCATATTCGTAAACTTTCCGAAGTGCGGCCTGAAATCGAAAAGACCCTGACCGCTATGGAGCAGAAACGACTTCAAGAACAATGGATTAATCGCTTGAAGTCGAAGGCCTTCGTCCGTTATTTCTGATTTCCCTTGAAGCCTCCCGTCATTGGCATCGCGCTGGGAGATCCGGCCGGGGTCGGGCCGGAGATCGCGCTTCAGGCGCTGGCTGCCGAGCCGGTGGCCGATCCCACGCGGTTTGTCCTCATTGGCAGTGGGGATTTGTGCCGTTTCTGGAATGAAAAGTTGGGCCTGCGCCTGATGCTTTCGCCATACGATAGCCCCCTCGCACCTGGAAAAATCCGAGTGTTAGATAGCGGGGTTCACCGTTTTTTCGGGCCGGGTAAATCGGGCGATCCGCAAGTCGGCCACGCCGCCATGAATTGGCTTGCCGAAGGGGCGAAACGCTGTTTGAGCGGTGAATTTGCCGCCTTGGTTACCGCGCCGGTAAACAAAGAAGCCATAATCAATGCCGGGTATTCCGGTTTTACTGGGCAAACGGAGTTCCTGGCCGAAATGGCGGGCGTTTCGCGTTTCGCCATGATGTTGCTGGGGTGTGATGATCGGGCTCGCTGGCTTCGGGTCGTGCTGGCGACCATTCACCTGCCCTTACGCGCGGTGGCGGACCGACTTTCCAAAGAGAAAATCGAGTTGGCCATCGAAATGGCCGCTAAGTCTTGCCAATGGTTAGGGCTGGCGCGCGCCCGAATCGGGGTTTGTGGTCTTAACCCCCATGCGGGAGAAGGGGGCAAGCTGGGAACCGAGGAGATCGAAATCATCACCCCGGTCGTGCAAGCAGCCCGGGCTCAGGGCTTGGAAGCCATCGGACCGATTGCGGCGGACGCCTTGTTTCACCAGGCGTTTCGCGGTGATTTTGACGTGGTGGTGGCCATGTACCACGACCAAGGTTTAGCGCCGCTCAAGATGGTGGCTTTTGAACAGGGTATCAATTGGACTTTAGGATTGCCTTTTATTCGCACTTCTCCCGATCACGGGACAGCTTATAATATTGCCGGACAGGGAGTTGCCCAGTATTCCAGCATGACTGCCGCCATCCGCTTGGCGCAGCGGTTAGCGGCTTCCGGAACCGGGCAGACCAGGGATTGACCGGCGGCTTTCGCGCCCGCCAGGTAGGTTTCCATAGTCCGTGACTTTTCGGTTGGCCGGATTATGCTCCCCGGCAGCGACGATTTATTATGAAAATCATTGGCGTTATTCCCGCTCGTTTCGGTTCCACCCGGTTTCCAGGAAAACCCCTCTTTCCGATTGCTGGCAAACCCCTCATCCAGCATGTCATCGAGCGCTGCCGCGAAGCCAAAAAACTGGCGGATGTCATTGTCGCCACGGATGATGCCCGGATTGAGGCGGCGGTCAAGTCCCTGTGTCGAGTCGAGCTGACCTTGGCCAGTCATCCCAGCGGAACCGATCGGGTGGCCGAGGTGGTGCGACGTTGCGATTGTGAAGGCGCGGTGAATATCCAAGGCGATGAGCCGTTGCTGGATCCCCAAGTGATCGACGCGGTGGCGGACGCGCTTGAAACCTGCGCAATGTCCACGGCGGCAACCCGTATCGAAAGCTTGGCGGAGTTCGATAATCCCAACGCCGTGAAAGTCGTTGTCAATGCCGCCGGGCGTGCTTTATATTTCTCCCGGCGCACGATTCCGTATCTGCGCGAGGCCGCCAGCCGTCCCGTGAACGAGCAGTTGGCGGCGTTTCCTTTTTTGAAGCACCTTGGCATTTACGGATACCGGCGCAAGACGCTATTGCGGCTGGTGAAATTCCCGGTGTCGCCGCTGGAAAATGCGGAGAAGCTGGAGCAGTTGCGCGC
>DBTJ01000210.1:0-338 GCA_002306985.1 Verrucomicrobia bacterium UBA1319 | reverse complement strand
TATCTGCGCGACGCCGCCAGTCGTTCTCTCGCGGAGCAATTGGCGGCGTTTCCATTTTTGAAGCATTTGGGCATCTACGGATACCGGCGCGAAACGTTGATGCGCTTGGTGAAATGGCCGGTGTCGCCCTTGGAACAAGCGGAAAAACTCGAACAGTTGCGCGCGCTAGACAATGGTCTAGAGATTGCGGTGGTTCGGGTGAAGTATGATAGCGTTGGGGTGGACACGCCGGAAGATGCGGCGCGGGTCGAAGCGCTTTTGCGGCGATCCTGTTAGCGGCAGTCCGGGCGCGGCGGTTTTTCAGAAAAAATTCGTATGAAATATATTTTTGTCACGGG
>DBTJ01000102.1:22891-23083 GCA_002306985.1 Verrucomicrobia bacterium UBA1319 | reverse complement strand
AAGAAATGGCCAGCATGACCAAACGAAACGCCGAAGGCGCCGAAAAGACCAATGTGTTGGCGCGCCAAGCCCGGGTGGCGGCCGATACCGGAGTGACGGATATGAAAGCGATGAGCCAAGCCATGCTGGCGATTCAAAAATCGGGCGGCCAAATCGCTAACATTATTAAAACCATCGATGAGATCGCCTTCC
>DBTJ01000102.1:9857-22594 GCA_002306985.1 Verrucomicrobia bacterium UBA1319 | reverse complement strand
GCCGCGGTGGAAGCGGCGCGCGCGGGCGAATCGGGAATGGGATTTGCCGTAGTTGCGGAAGAAGTGCGCAACCTAGCTCATCGTAGCGCTCAAGCCGCCAAGGAAACGTCCGAGAAGATTCAAGCCGCCGTCTCCGCCACTTCCGTGGGCGTGCAATTGAGCGAAAAAGTCCAGGCGGGTCTGGATGGCATTGTGAGCAAAGTACGGGAAGTCGACCAGCTTGCCGCCGAATCCGCCTCCGCCTCCAAGGAACAAAACCAAGGGATCGAACAATTGAACTCAGCGGTGAATAACCTGGATCGGGTCACCCAATCCAATGCCGCGAGCGCCGAAGAAAGCGCCAGCGCCGCCACGGAGCTGCATTCCCAAGCACAGTCCCTAAATATATCGGTAGACCGCCTGCGACAATTAGTTAACGGATAGACTCGCTCATCACGGTAAGCCCGCGGCTAGGCGAGCGGAGCCTTGGATACTCGGTTTTCGCTGGTCCGCCTGAGTCGGCCTCACTTCATTCCCGGCGCCATCCGCTCCGCCCTCCCAGGTCGTTAATCGCAAATTATTTGCCCCCTGAACCGGGGTTCTTCGTTTTCTCGCTCGCCCGGGTTGGAAATAGGAACATCCCGATAAGCAACCTATTGATAACGAATTATATAAGCTGTCCAAATTCACTTGCGAAAAGGATTGTGTCACCCTGCGGTTTTGCCTACTCTTTGAGATGATTTAGGCGGCTCAGACAGGGCCGCTGCCGATGGCTATTTATGGAAAGTGAAGTGGACAAAACCAGCGAAGCAATAAAACCGCAAACCGGCATCGCGCCGATTGATGCGGATACCCGGTACGACGCCTCGAAAATCGATAAACTTGAGGGTTTGGAGGCGGTGCGCAAACGCCCGGGCATGTATATCGGGGATCCGGACGAACATGGCTTGCACCACTGCGTGTTCGAGGTGCTCGATAACTCCATCGACGAGCATTTGGCGGGTTTCTGTAAAAACGTGGATGTCACCATCCACGTGGATGGATCTTGTTCCATCCGGGACGATGGCCGCGGCATACCGGTCGATATGCATCCCAAATTCAATATGCCGGCCGTCGAGTTGGTGCTGACCAACCTGCACGCGGGCGGTAAATTCGGGCAAGGCGCTTACAAATACTCCGGCGGCTTGCACGGCGTGGGCGCAAAATGCGTCAACGCGCTCTCCGATTGGTTCAAAGTGGAAGTCTCCCGGGACGGCAAAGTTTACTGTATGGAATTCGCCCGGGGCGTGACCCTGAAAAAACTGGCTGTCATCGGAAAATCCAAACAGACGGGCACCTTGATCACGTTCAAGCCCGATCCGACCATTTTCACCATCACCACGGAGTTCAAATTCGAACTATTGGCGAACCGGATGCGTGAACTGGCGTTCTTGAATCCCGGTTTGGTCATCACCCTCACCGACGAGCGGGTGGAAAACAAAGCCGAAAAGTATCTTTATAAAGACGGCATTGTGGAGTTTGTCAAACAACTGGGGCGCAACAAACAGTTGATCCATCCGGATCCGATTGTGCTCCGGGCGCAAAAGGATGAGGTATTTGTCGATTGCGTGCTCCAATATAACGAGACGTACAACGACCAGATCATGTGCTTCGCCAACTCCATCCAAAACCCGGATGGCGGCACGCATTTGAGCGGCTTTCGCTCGGCCTTAACCCGGGCGATCAACCAATACGCCAAAGCCAACGAGCTACTGAAGGACAAAGATCCCTCCATTTCCGGCGACGACGTGCGGGAAGGGCTGGTCTGCGTGGTGAGCGTCAAATTGCCCAATCCGCGCTTCGAATCGCAAACCAAAGTTAAATTGGTCAACACCGAAATCGAAGGCGTGGTTTCGTCGGTTATTTACGAGGGATTGATGACGTTCTTTGACGCCAATCCCGCCGTGGCGAGAAAATGCATCGATAAAGCCCTGATGGCCGCTCGGGCTCGTGAGGCCGCGCGCAAAGCCCGCGATACCGTCCGCAAAAGCGCCCTTTCCGGCGGTGGTCTGCCCGGCAAATTGGCGGATTGTTCGGATCGCGATCCGATTAACTCCGAGTTGTACATCGTCGAAGGCGATTCCGCCGGTGGCTCCGCCAAGCAAGGCCGGGATCGCCGCTACCAGGCCATCCTGCCCATTCGCGGCAAATTGATCAATGTCGAGAAAGCCCGACTGGATCGGGTGCTGCAAAACACGGAAATCCGTACCATGATCACCGCCATCGGCACTGGCATCGGCGATGGCGAAGGAGAAGGGGCTTTCGACATCGAAAAGTTGCGCTACCACAAAATCATCATCATGACCGATGCCGATGTGGATGGCTCGCATATTCGAACGCTGTTGCTGACCTTTTTCTACCGGCAAATGACCCAGTTGGTGAAACAGGGTTTCGTTTACATCGCCCAGCCTCCGCTCTACCAAATTACGCGCAAAAAGCGCGTCGAATACGTGGATGACGATACGCAAATGAACCGCATCTTGATCCAGTTGGGATCCGACGATGTGCGGTTGCGGGATTTGACCACGAATCAGGAACTTTCCGAGAAACAACTGACGGAAATTCTCGAATTGCTCACTTTGCTCGATAAGTACGTGCAATCGCTACGCCGCCACGGCGGTGATTTCGGGGTTTTCCTGGAACATCGGCATCCGACCACCCGCGAATTGCCCTCGCATCTCGTCAAAGTCCGCGACGGCAATGATGAAACGGTGCATTATTTTCACACCGAAGATGAATTGGCGGCGTTCGACGATCAGAATCCTGATCTAGGCCTGTTTGGCGAAGATCACGAAGCCGGGGCGGCCGAGAAAAACGAAAAAACGGAGAAACCTAAGAACGGTAACACCCGGCGAGCCACGCACATCGAATTGCACGAGAGTAAATCCGTGGTGGAACTGCTCGCTAAACTCGGCGGTAAAGGCCTTAACGTGGAACATTATTCGGCGCAGGATACACCGCTCTTCGAGTTGATCGAAGGCGAAGGCGAACGCGCCAGCGTCAAACCGCTATTCTCCATCGCGGAAATCCTCACCGCCGTTAAAGACGCCGGCAAGCGGGGCATCCAAATCAAGCGTTTCAAAGGTCTGGGGGAAATGAACGCCAAAGAACTCTTTGAAACCACGATGAACCCGGAGAAACGCAAACTCCTCCGGATCAATATGGATAACGTAGTGGAAGCGGAGGACATGTTCACCAAACTTATGGGCGATGAAGTCGAGCCACGCCGGCAGTTCATCGAGGATAACGCCCTGAACGTCCGCAACTTGGATGTGTGATTAAACCCCGGGCCGCCACGGGGCGCCGGAGCACCACTCCGTCCGCCCGGGACCTTTGCCCGCGCGCCTCCAATTAATTTATTATTTTATGCCAGATATTCCTGCTGATCCAAACAGCTTGCCCGATCCTAAAACGTCGCTTTTTGCCGCTAACGAAAAAGTGGAGAAAATGAACGTGGCGGACGAGATCAAGAACTCATTTCTTGATTACTCCATGTCCGTCATCATTTCCCGCGCCCTACCCGACGTGCGCGACGGTCTCAAACCTTCCCAACGCCGCATCCTCTACGCGATGCAACGGCTTAACTTGTATCCGGGGCGCAAGCACTACAAATGCGCCAAAATCTGCGGCGATACGAGCGGCGATTTTCACCCGCACGGCGAAATGGTTATTTACCCCACGCTAGTCCATATGGCCCAACCGTGGGCTATGCGCGAGTGCCTCGTCGAGGGACAAGGTAATTTCGGCTCCGTAGAAGGCGATCCCCCCGCCGCCATGCGTTATACGGAAGCCCGCATGACCGCCCTGGGCGCGGCGTTGATGGACGACATGGAGAAGGACACGGTCGATTTCGTGCCCAACTATGACGAGCGCTTAACTGAACCCACGGTATTCCCCGCCGCGTTCCCCAACCTGCTGGTCAATGGCGGCACGGGTATCGCTGTCGGCATGGCGACCAATATGGCGCCCCATAATTTGGGCGAAGTGGTGGACGGGATTTGCGCGCAAATCGACAACCCGGACATCACCATCGCGGAATTGATGAAGTTCATCAAGGGCCCCGATTTTCCAACGGGTTGCACCGTGTGCGGACTCGATCCGATCAAGGCTTACTTCACTACCGGCCATGGCAGCGTTAAGGTTCGCGGCAAAATGGAGGTGGAAGAATTGAAGAACAGCCGCGAGCAAATCGTGGTCACGGAAATTCCCTATAACGTCAATCGCGCCACCCTGGTGCAGCGAATCGCGGAGTTGGTGAATGAAAAAGTAATCACGGACATTACCGCCATCCGCGACGAGTCCGATGAAAACACGCGCGTGGTGATCGAGTTGAAACGCGACGCCATCGCCAAAGTGGTCATCAACAACCTGTATCAAAATACCGCCCTGGAAAGCAGTTTCGCGGTTAACGCCCTGGCCATCGATCACGGGCGCCCCAAAACGCTCAATCTCAAGGAACTGATCTCCTGCTACATCGACCACCGGCGCGAGGTTGTGCTGCGCCGTACCCGCTACGAACTGCGTAAGGCCGAAGAACGCGCCGAGGTGTTGGAAGGTTACCTGATCGCGCTGGCGAACATGGATGATTTCATCCGCATCATCCGCCAATCTCAAAACCGCGAGGAGGCTAAGCTAAAATTGCTCGCCTATGATTTTTCGCGCGAGCAAGTGCTAGCCTTGGGCATTTTAATCCGTAGCGAAGCCCGGTTGGATGCCGGCCGGTATAAATTCAGCGAGGAACAAGCCAACGCCATCCTCGAACTGCGCCTCTATCAATTGACCGGCCTGGAAATCGACAAGGTCCGGGCGGAGTACCAAGAGTTAACCGCCAAGATTGTGGATCTGCTGGATATTCTCGCCAAAGAATCCCGTGTTTTCGCCATCATCAAAGACGAACTACGCCTGATCAGGCAGAAATACGCCACCCCCCGCCTCACCGCGCTGGTGCCGGACGAGGGCGAGATCGCCATCGAAGATTTGATCGCCAATGAAGGGGTCATTATCACGATCACCCACGCGGGCCTCATCAAGCGCACCAATACCAGCTCGTATCGTTCCCAGCGCCGCGGCGGCAAGGGCGTCATCGGCATGGCCACTCGCGAAAGCACCGCCGTGGCTGGGGAGACCGAGGACTTTATCGAACACCTGTTCACCGCCAGCACGCACGATTATCTGATGTTCTTCACAAACACCGGACGCGCGTACGTCGAGCGAGTGCATGAGATCCCGGATATGGTCCGCACCGCCAAAGGCCGCAGTATCGCCAATTTGCTCGAACTGCAAGCCAACGAGACGATCGCCGCCCTCATTCGCGTGGTTTCCAAATACGGTCCGGACAAGGTGGACCAAACCTGGTCTCAAGAGGGCGAAATCTTTTTCGCGACCCGAAAAGGCACCGTCAAAAAGACCAAAATCTCCGACTTTAGCAATGTCCGTAAAGGCGGGATCATCGCCATCAATATCGACGAAGGCGATACGCTGATCGAAGCCAAATTGACCATCGGCTGCACCGTGAACGAGCAAGGGGAAACCCTCACTCCCGGCAACGATGTCATCCTGATTACGCGGGAAGGCATGAGCATCCAGTTTTCGGAATCGGACGTCCGCTCCATGGGCCGTTCGGCCACCGGCGTGCGCGGCATCAGCCTGGAACCGACCGACGGCGTCGTAGCCCTAGCCGTGGTGGAACCGGGCGCGACCTTGCTCGTGGCGGGTGAAAACGGCATTGGCAAGCGCACCGACTTTGGCGAATACCGCACCCAAACCCGCGGCGGCAAGGGCATTATCACCATGAAAACCACGGAGCGTTCCGGGGCGGTCATCGGCGCCCTCACGGTGCGGGACGAGGACGAAATCATGATGATCACCTCCAAAGGCCAGATGGTGCGCACCATGGTAAAAGACATCCGCGAAACCGGCCGCAACGCCCAAGGAGTAAAATTGATCGACCTGGATGAAGGCGACAAACTCCAAGCCATCGCACCGGTTATCGACGAGGAAGAAGAAGGCGAGGAAGCGGAGGCAGCGGGATCGGAACCCTCGGCGCAGACGCCTGAGTCCGAACCACCGGCCGCCAGTTAAAACGGGCTGCCGCTGGATAGTTCCAAACCGCCGCCGACATTTTGCGGGCGCATGCTTTGACATGCCGCCCGCAATGCGTTATGCACACCCAAAGGAGACACGCATGAAAATCAAAATCTGGGGATGCCGGGGTTCTCTGACGACACCGGGGCCGCACACTGTCCGCTATGGGGGCAACACCGCCTGTTTGGAAATCCGCGACGCTCAAGATCGCATTATCGTGGTAGACGCCGGCTCCGGCATGCGCAACCTAGGGAAGGCGCTGTTGAATGAGCCCGACCACACGGAGATCCTCCTGCTCTTCACCCATACGCATTGGGATCACATCGTGGGGTTTCCTTTTTTTGCGCCAGCTTATCTGGAATCCTACCACATCCGCATTTGCGGGGGACCGGCGATTCAAAAATTTCTCCCCGAGTTTTTGACCCAACAAATGGCCGCCCCGTTCTTTCCCGTGGAATTCAAACATCTCCAAGCCAAATTTTCCTTTGGCAATGCCTGCCAAACAGCGGGTGGCGCAGGCCTAATGCATATCACACCCATCGCCATCAATCATCCTAATGGCGGTTACGGTTTCAAATTCGAAGAAAACGGCAAAACCTTCGTTTTTTTAACCGACAATGAATTAGACTTCCCCCACCCCAACGGGCTCGGCCGCCAGGACTACGTCGAATTTTGCCGGGGCGCCGACTTGCTGATCCACGATGCCCAGTACACCGCGGAAGAATACTTCCAGACGCGAGGTTGGGGACATTCCAGTTATGCGGATGCCACGGATCTGGCGATTGAGGCGGGCGTTAAACAATTCGCGTTATTCCATCACGACCCTGATCGTTCGGATGATGATTTGGATTACCAGCTCGATGGGTGCCGGAAACGGATCGCGCAAGCGGGCGCTAAAACCCAATGTATCGCGGCCGCCGAAGGCCTGGAATTTCAACTATAAAACCCGGCGCGGCGATAATTCTAAAATCGCCAAGCCCGAGCCGCCTTAGGCGTCGGCCCGCCTAATAAACGCGTTATCGAGCCGCCGGCAAAGCCTGGTCTGAATGATCCTTATGGCTCGAGGGCGCGACGCGAGGTTTGAATTCGGCGGCTCGCTTTTGCGCCTCCGCCATGGTCGCGCGATTCATCTGCGCCGAAAGCGTGCTCAGGATATTCAAAGCATTCTGGTTACCTTGCCTGGCTGCCAGTAAAACCCACTTGTATCCCTCCACCTCATCCTTCGCCACTCCCAGCCCTTTTAACTGGCAAACCCCTAAATTATATTGCGCGTCGGCGACATTTTTTTCGGCCGCCTGGCGATACCATTTCACCGCCTCAATTTCATCCTTCGCCACACCGAAATTGCCAAACAGATAGATCGTGCCCAGATCGGCTTCTGACTGGGCGTCGCCTTGATCGGCCTTGGCGCGCAATTCGTCCAACGACATGGTTACCGCCATGCTTTGCTCAGCGGGCGCGAGAATTCGTTTTAAAGTGACCGTGGTCTGGTATTCGTTTCCGCCTCTTTTCAATGTCAAACGATACGTGGTGCCCGGCGGGCGATCGCACCAAAAACGGCGCAATGGCATTACTTTGGGGGTGGTGCGCCAGCGGACAACATCCAGTTCGTCGATTTTTAGCAATACGTCGCCATCGCGAATGCCGACGAGGTGCGCCGGGCTACCCGGGCCCACATGCGCGATTAGGGAATCGTCATGCTCATCCTTCGGAACAAACACCGCGCCCAGTTGATTATGGGCATAGGCGAGCGGGATATCCCCTCGAGGTTGCGCATAAACCACGCCCCTCTTGCCATCCACCACGAGGTCAAGCCTGCGCAACGCGTAAAGCCCCAAAACCGCCGTCACATTGGGCATGGCGGACGATTCCTCTTTGCGGTCGAATTCGCGAACGGGCACATTGGTAAAAACCAGCGGGCCGAGGGCGATCATGTCCGCCCACAGTTGCCGTTTCACCAACATACCAGCGGGCAATTTACCGAAAGCAACCATGGTCGACGTTTGATCCGCGCGGCTGGCGACCCATTTCTCCCAAAGCGAATGCCCGAGGGCTATCCCGCCATCGTCCCCGGTATCCACATACACCACCTGCCCGGTGGCATCGCCGCCGTCAAGCTCGAATCCCAGCATGTCCAAATCGGAGCGTTGCTTAAATTTTTGCCAAACCTTGGCGCGCGCGGGCACACTCTCCGTGATATTCAATCCTTGAATGGCGTCGAACACCAAGACATTGCTTCGCACATTGCGCCAGCTTAGGAGCCCGTCAATCCGCGTTTCGGAAAGCGGCGGCAATTCGATCACGCCAAATTGCGTGCGATCGCTGAGGTGCCCCCACACCAGATCGCAGGGCTCCGTCAACGGCCCGGAGACAAAACCTGGCGCCGGTTTTAATCCGGGCTGTGGCGGGATCAGTTTCAGCTTAAGCCGTTCGGCCGTGCCGCGTAAAAGAATCGACGTGTCGGCGCAAGTGTCGAACGCCATCCGAACACTCTGGCCATTTATCTTCGCGTCCACCCAGATCCGGTCTTCATCCCCCCAAGCGGTCAACGCGAAACAGCAAGATAAGATGAATAATACCTTTTTCATAAACCCGGATACTCCTAGCTTTACGTCTTCGCGGAAAACGCCCTGGCTCCGCGGAGGATGGGAACGTCAATTAACTTCGATACGGTAATATTTTACCCTCGCAATATCAAGGCGATTGCTAACGTTCCGTCCACCAGCAACCTTCCCGCATCCTAGGAGGCCGCCTCAACCGTCCCTTGTTCCCAGCAATTGCGCGCCAGTTTCGGCGAGGGGATGCGCCGGGCCTCTCCAATTGAACGACCATCTGGAGGCAGATCCGCCTTACCCAGAATGGCCTGGGCGCAGGATTGACAGGGGAAAGGGCGGATGTGAGCATAGGCTGTGCGGCACATCGATCAACGGTGAATCGCAACCATCTTATATGCTGACTTGTCATGAGTTGTTTGGCTTTATGCCCCCGGCCTTGGCCATCGAAATAATCGAAACCACCGCTCACGTCGATAAACCGGCTTACGAAGCGGTCCTGAGCGCGGTGGCCGCCGCCCGCAAGGTGCGTCCGGAGTTTTTGAAGAAAAAACCCAAAGCCGATCGACATCGCGATATGGCCGCCTCGCTGGCCGCACCCCGCCTAGATGAAACCGCCGCTCTGTTATTACGCCAATGGCTGACTACGGCTCAGGTTTCGTTGTTGGCGGACTTCCTCAATCACCTCGGCATCAAGCATCACGATGGCATTGTGGAAAGTTTCCCGGACACGGTGGCGGACGAAGCGTTGAAAGGTGCGATTGACGCTTTGCTGGCCAAATACCCGGAAAAGCATGTATCGGTCTACCTGCATAGTCTGGCCGCCATGCAGTTGGTCAACTGGCCCAACCTGACAAACTTGCTGCAAGCAGATCCCCGCGTGCAATTGGCTTAAAATAAACTCTTAAGCTATGAAGCCTAGCCCCCATTTCAATCCAACGCAAACACGCTGGGCAAATCGCGCGGCCATTTGCCTGTTGGCTGGCTGGGTGCTCGTAACCGGGTGCCATACCAAGAAAACGCCGCCACCAGCGCTGCCGGAGCCGCCCCGCGGCTATTTAAACACGCTACCGGATAACGCGGTTTTGCCAGCGCTTCCCGCCACGCTTCCGCAGGCGGCCATCGGCGAAACCCTCGCCGCCCATGATTTCCCGCCACCCAAAAAGATACTCCACCCGGATGGCACCATTTGGGAGATCAGCTCCCGCCCCCGATCCGCCACCGAAATTGTCATGGTATTAGTGAAAGTATTACCCAATGGTGAAGTTCAGGTGGAACTGGATGGCTACGCCCGAGTCGGAAGCGATTGGGCTGTTTTAGGCGCGCTTTTCCAAGGTCCCTTGAAACAAGAAGCCGCGGAAATACTCCATAAAATCCAAGCAAAACTACGCCATACTCCGACCTGAAATCACCGGCTTAAAACGTTCCGTTTTCCGGTCGACGATCACCTCGTTGAGCGATGGCCATAGGAAACCGCATCCGCATGAAAACACCTGATCTCAACCTGCTATTCGCATCGCTCATCTGGGGCGCGATCGGCAGCGGATACGCCTTGTATGGCCGGCGGCAAAAATCACTAGTGCCGTTTGTGGGAGGGGTCGTGATGGTGGTTGCGTCCGGTTTTGCGGGCAGTATCACCGGAATGTCCGCCGTCTGTCTCGGCGCCATGGCTGGCGTTTTCTGGCTGGTCCGAAAAGGATATTGAGCTCAGCCGGTTGATTGGCCCCCGGATTCAGGCTTGATTTTGCCCGGTTTTTGTTAAAATTCACTTTTACCGCGGGGAAAGCGGACGGGCAAAAAGGCGTAAATGTGCGAATAATTGAGAGTATGCCGGAAAAGAAATCCATCGAAGGCGATTTGCAGGATCAAGCCATCTCCGAATACCGTTCGGACCTGGGTACCACGCACACCCAAATCGTGACGTTGCCCGGCATGCGCACCCAATCCGGCTATGATTTGCCGGAACTTCAGATTTCCTACCAAACCCTTGGCCAGCTTTCCCCCAAAAAGGACAATGCCATCCTGATTTGCCATGCGCTTTCAGGCGACGCCCACGTGGCGGGTCTCCAACCCAAAACCGGCCGGCCCGGGTGGTGGGATTTCCATGTCGGGCCGGGCAAAGGGATCGACACCAATCAGTTTTTTGTCATCTGTTCCAACGTGATTGGCGGCTGTAGCGGCAGCACCGGCCCCACCTCCATCAATCCGCTCACCGGCAAACCTTATGCCACCAACTTTCCGCCGGTCACCATCCGCGACATGGCGGCCGCGCAAACCAAATTGCTCGATTATTTGGGCATTGAGACGCTGTTTTCGGCGATCGGCGGCTCCATGGGCGGCATGCAAGCCATGGCTTGGGCCACGGATTATCCCAACCGCATCCGCACCTGCGTGCCCATCGCCTCCTGCGCGGCGCACACGGCGATGCAGATCGCTTTTAATGAAGTCGGCCGTCAGGCGATCATGACCGATCCCAATTGGCGCGGCGGTTATTACGATGAGAAAAACCGGCCCGAACACGGCCTAGCTGTGGGACGGATGGTAGGGCATGTGACGTACCTAAGCGAATACTCCATGCACCAGAAGTTCGGGCGCAAACTCCAGCGTCCCGCCAAGCCGGAGGATTTGTTCCCGGAATTTTTCTCGGTGGAAAGTTACCTCCAGCATCAAGGCGAAAGCTTCGTCAAGCGATTCGATCCCAACGCGTACTTGTATGTGACCAAAGCGGTCGACCGCTTCGATTTACTCGACGGCCACTCCGCGCGCGAAGTCTTGAGCGCGGTGAAAGCGCGTTTCCTGGTCATTTCCTTCGAGTCCGACTGGCTTTATTCGCCCGAACAATCCCGCGAACTGGTAAAACTATTGAAACGCTCGAATATCCCGACCACGTACCTGAACTTGGACACTCCCTACGGGCACGATTCTTTCCTAATCCGCAATCCGGAGTTTTCCCGGGCGCTCAACAATTTCCTGATCGGGGAATATCACAATTTATCGAAGGCTTAGCCCGTCACCCTGACGCCCGGCATTTATCGCTTATGTATCAGCAGTTGTATAAACAGGTCACCGCTTGGATCCCGGAGAAATCCCGAGTGCTCGATTTGGGCACCGGCGATGGCGAATTTCTCGCCCGGCTCGTGGAAACCAAAAAAGTTTCCGGCGAAGGCGTCGAGAAAAACGTCGAACTAGCCACCCGCTGCATTGGCCGTGGCTTAGTGGTGCATCAGGGCGACATTCTCGACGGCTTGGACCAATACGGGGAGGCTTCTTTCGACTATATCCTTTTGCTGGGCACTTTCCAGGAATTAACGGATTGGAAAAAAGTGCTGCGCGAGGCCTTTCGCGTAGGGCGCTATGTCGTTATCTCATACAGCAACTTTGCGCATATGCGAGCCCGGCTGCAAATGATGTTCGGCGGGCACACCCCGGTCACGCGCTCGATGCCATCCCCCTGGTATCACACCTCCAATGTCCATTTCTTTTCGATTTTGGATTTTCAGGATTTTTGCCAGAACCTGAAAATCAAGGAGGTCCAACGAGCTTTCTTCAATCAGCGCGGCCAGCTTCATTGGTGGCCCAATTTACGAGCGGAACTGGCCGTGAGCCTGATCGAAGCCGATCCGGAGTCGTTCTCCCAAAAAGACGCGGATTTGAACTGGCGTATCTAGTGTCGTGGCTCGTGTCGTGGCTCGCGATTGGCTGGCGTTTTTTCCGCATAGACCGCGTGGCTCGCCCGTCACCGATCCTGGCGGATAAGCTCCTCGCTCGAGCCTTGTCTCTGCGAATAAACTCGCCGCAAAACTCCAGCCGATTGCGAGACACTCCACTAACCACCAAATCATGCGATCTACCCAACCGCCGAGGCGGTAGGCGGCAGCGCGGCGGCGGCCAGCTTACGCGCATGCCAGCGAATATCTTCGGGCCAATGGGCGATCCATCCGTCAAAAACCTCCCCATTGCCCGCGTACAAGGCCCGAGTGGCCTCTTCAAAGCCCGGTAAATTACCCGCCATCGCCGACATAAATCGATAGGCCGACTCCTGGGCTTGGCGCTGGCGATCCTTGTCGGCATTGGCATGGCGGG
>DBTJ01000102.1:0-9567 GCA_002306985.1 Verrucomicrobia bacterium UBA1319 | reverse complement strand
ACAAGGCCACCGAAGCGCCCCCCGGCTGGCCGTTCAGCCAATCCCAATGTCGCGGCAGAAGCGTAACTTCCCGCCCCATCACTCCCAATTTAGGACGCCCGGGGCCACGCGCGCCACTTTCAGAAACCTCACCCTCCGGGGAACTTGGTTTTTCAGGCAATCGGAGTCGGATATCCTCCACCGTCCCACGCAGATCCAGTTCAATCGGTTCACTCGTCGCTTCGTCAAAAACCAGAACCGTCGCGTTTGCGTCCTGATCGATCGCCGCTTTCGCGAGTAAAGCCACTTGCCCCAACTCGCCGCTCCCGAGTCGTTTCGTTCCGAGGAACGCCGTGCATAGTGTCCCACGGTGCCATTCCCCAGTTCCATCCTTCTTTTTATAGGTAACCATCCAGCCATTATTACCCGGATATTATTAAGCTGTCAATATTATCCGGGTGTTTTTGTATTTATTTTTTGTTGAATCACTTATTTGCAATAAAAACCCGCAATCCGAGTAGATATTGAAATCAATTCACGGATTGTGGGTAACCCGTGGCACGTCCTGGATTGATTAAGCGCCAATCGACCTTTTCTCTTCCCGACGATTTGGTCGAGCGCGAAAGCCCACGCTCTGGATCCCGAGGCGGAAAGAACAAATGTAAATCGATTGCCAATTTGTGGCACGATCCAGTAATGTGAACTGCTTATGGTTGGCACCAAAATGCGGACCGCGATTTATCCTGGCAGCTTTGACCCGGTAACGAATGGGCATTTGGATTTAATCCATCGGGCCGCCCGGTTGTTCGATCGGGTCATCGTGGCGGTGGCGTGCAATGAATCCAAGGAGCCGCTCTTCAGCATGGAAGAACGGCAAAAGATGCTCAAGGAAGCCACCGCGAGCCTGAGCAACGTTGAAACCGATACGTTCACCGGCTTGCTCGTGGATTATGTGGATCGCCGGAATGGCGATGCCATTATTCGAGGATTAAGAGCGGTCTCCGATTTTGAATTCGAGTTTCAATTGGCCTTGATGAATCGCAAATTGAATAGTCGAGTGGAGACCATTTTCATGATGCCAAAAGAAACCTATGTGTTTCTGAGTTCGAAAATTGTCAAAGAAATCGCGCGTTTGGGCGGGAATATCGAGTGTTTTGTCCCCGCGAACGTGCGCAAAGAACTGCTGGAAAAATTTGCTAAATCGAGCCGCTAGGCTTTTATTACTACTATGCCTCTGCTCATCAATTTACGCCAATTGGAGAAACAGGACATCATCCTGCAAGGCGAATTACCGGTCAAAGAATTAGAAATTTCGGGGTTAGACGAATGCATTGAAGCATCGTTACCGTTAAAGTATAATCTCGAAGCTCAACTGCTAGATGAGTCGATTTTGGTTCGTGGACAAGTGAGTTTAGATTTGCAGTGCACCTGCGTGCGTTGCTTAAAAGTCTTTACTCGGCGGCTGGATTTGAGAGATTGGGCGGCTCATATCGCCCGGGTGGGCGATGAGCAAGCGCCAGTGGTCAACGATATGGTTGACTTGACTCCGCTTGTGCGTGAGGATATTTTGCTCGAATTTCCACAATATCCATTGTGTGAAACGGGATGCCAAGGGCTGTCCGAAACATTAAAGGACGCTCCCCGGCAAGCGGGCGGCGCCAGATCGGAATCGGTCGTTTCCTCCGCGTGGGCTGAATTGAATAAATTGAAACTGTAGCATTTTGAAAGTGATTTATGGGTGTTCCTAAACGCAAACCTTCGAGAAGTCGCCAGCGGATGCGCCGCGCGTATAACAGTGTGCTCAAATTGCCTCAGCTGAGCGTGTGCCCGCAATGCGCGGCTCCTTATATCCCTCACCGGGTATGCCCAGCCTGTGGGTATTATAAAGACCGTCAGGTCGTCACCGTCCAAGCTGTTGGCTAAGCTGGGAGGTCGGAGGTCCATAGGGAATCCGGCGCGTTCTTCCAATTTATGCGAATTGTTGTGGATGTCATGGGTGGCGACCACGGTTGCGAGGTTGTCATCGGCGGTGTCAAACAAGCGCTAGAAGAGGACGCGTCTCTGACCGAACTCTTTCTCGTTGGGAAAGAGGATGAAGTTGGAGCGGCGATCAAAAACTTGGGGTTGCGCGACCCGCGAGTGAAGGTGGTCCATGCCTCGGAGGTGTTAAC
This sequence comes from Verrucomicrobia bacterium UBA1319, assembly GCA_002306985.1. Lineage (GTDB taxonomy): Bacteria > Verrucomicrobiota > Verrucomicrobiia > Limisphaerales > UBA1319 > UBA1319. Next base: position 7,417 of record DBTJ01000102.1, on the reverse strand, counting down.
CATGGAGGATAAACCCGTGGTGGGATTGCGCCGCAAGAAAGATTGCTCCATCGCCAGAGCGGTGGAAATCGTCAAAGAAGGTCGCGCGGATGCCATTATTTCCCCGGGCAATACCGGGGGCGTCGTCGCGGCCTCCACCATCAAACTTCGTCCCTTACCCGGAGTTGAGCGCCCCGCCATTGCCACCGTCATTCCCGCCCAGGAAAACGAATTCGTCTTGCTGGACGCGGGCGCTAACGTTGAATGCCGTCCCATGCACTTGATGCAATACGCCATCATGGGCAGCGTCTATTCGCGCGAAATTCTCGGCTACCCCAAGCCGCGCGTGGGTATTTTGTCGGTCGGCACGGAAGACGTAAAGGGCAACGATCTGACCCTGGAAGCCTTCAAGCTCTGCAAGCAAGTGGAGATTAATTTCATCGGCAATGTGGAGGGGCACGACTTGTTCGCCAACCATGTGGACGTGGTCGTCTGCGATGGTTTTGTGGGCAACGTGGTGTTGAAAACTTGCGAAGGTATGGCGATGAGCATGTTTCGCTGGCTCAAGCAGGAGTTCATGAAGACCCCAGTCCGGCAAGCGGGCGCCTGGCTGGCGCGGGAAGCTTTCCTGACCATCAAACGCCGGGTCGATTCCGATACGTATGGGGGAGCGCCACTGCTGGGACTCAACGGCGTGGTGACGATCGCCCACGGTTCCGCCCGGGAGGCCGCCATTAAAAACGCCATCCGGCATACCGGCCGGGCTTTCAACAATCGCATCAACCAGATCATTACCGCAGAAGTCGCGCGCGCGAACGCCCGCCTCAGCTGCCGTGCCGCCGAGGCGCCCGCTCCCTCATGAATCAAAAATCTCATTCCGCTAGTCACGAAAAAAACCTCGTCAAAAGCCACCCCTGCCACATCGCCGGGGTTGGTTCGTATGTGCCCGAAAGAGTGCTGACCAACGCCGATTTGGAAAAAATGGTCGACACTTCCGATGACTGGATCGTGAGCCGCACGGGTATCCGCGAGCGTCGGCTCGCCGCCGCGGGAGAATGCACCTCGGACCTGGCCGCCAAGGCTGCGGCACGCGCCATGCAAGACGCGGGCGTAACGGCGGATCAAATCGATTTAATCATCGTGGCCACCATCACGCCGGATATGATCTTTCCCTCCACGGCTTGCTTGGTTCAGCAAAAAATCGGCGCCCGTCGCGCCGCCGCCTTCGATTTAGAAGCCGCTTGCTCGGGATTCATCTACGGGTTGCACGTCGGCAGCCAATTTATCCACACGGGCGCGTATCGGACCGTGCTCGTAATCGGCGCCGAAAAAATCTCCTCCATCACCGACTGGGCGGACCGCAACACTTGCGTGCTCTTCGGCGATGGCGCCGGAGCCGCCATTTTGCAAAGCCGCGCGGACGCGCATGAAATTCTTACCGTCAGCCTGGGAGCCGACGGCACCAAGTCCGGGTTGATCGAATTGCCCGCCGGCGGCAGCAAATGTCCCGCCAGCCCGGAAACCATCGCCGGACGCATGCATTTCTTGCGCATGGATGGCCGGGAAACCTTCAAAAATGCGATCAACGTCATGTGCCAGGCCTCCAAGGATGCGCTCAAGCATGCCGGCATCGAAGTCGGTCAGGTGGGCTGCATCATCCCCCATCAAGCGAATCAACGCATTGTGGACGCCGTCAGCGAAAAGCTCGAGGCCAAGCCGGAACAAGTTTTCTTGAACTTGCAGAAATATGGCAATACCTCGGCCGCGTCGGTGGCCATCGCGCTCGATGAAGCTTACCGAGGTGGGCGGATCAAGAAAGACGACTACGTGCTGTTGGTCGCCTTTGGTTCAGGCCTTTCTTGGGGAGCGGCGGTCATTCGCTGGTAAATTCCGACGGCTCGCTCCAACTAGTAAATTCCCACCGCCGCTTCCTGAATGCCGGCACGGGATCAAATTGCGGCAGGACAGACCTGCCTCGCCACCAACCGACACACGGAATCAGCCATAGTCGACTGAAATCGCCCCCGTTGGTGGCAAACTGCAACGCATTTTATCGCTTCCCGCGCTCCGGCGCTCGAATTGGCGCTCGGGCGCAGTCTCGCGACGTCTGGAAAATGTGATTTACAGGCATCTCCATGGTTTCTAATGTCACACCCTTTACGGATAGATCTATCACGCGGAAAGCGAGATAAAGATCGTTTTTCGGCGGATGGCTGGTTTCAAATCGGGGACGCGGACGGTTGGCGCTATGAAAATTGAACTCCGGAGCGTGTTGAAATCGTATCAGTCGATACGAGCGCTGGATTATGTCTCGATGCAAATCGAGCCGGGACAGATCATCAGTTTGCTAGGACCGAATGGCGCGGGAAAAACGACCCTGATCCGGTGTCTGGCAGGAATCGCCTCGCCGGACCAAGGTTCGGTCTACTTTAACGACCAGGAGTTTCGGCGGGACCGCATGGATTTGCGCCGGCAGTTGTACATCTTGCCGGACATCCCGTTTCACATTTGGGAGGAATCCGTCATTCGCAATATCGCCATCGTTTTGCGCTTGTTCGAGGCGGACGGAGCGGATGCGGAGAGCCGGGTGCTCGAATTATTGCGCGATTTCGATTTGCTGCCGCTGGCATTGCGCCCCATGCACTCCCTTTCCCGGGGACAAATGTATAAAGCCGCCTTGGTCGCCATGATCGCGGCCGACCGCGAGGTCTGGCTCATGGACGAGCCTTTCGCTTCAGGGATGGACCCGCACGGCATCGACGCCTTTAAACGGCACACGCGCGCGGCATCCGGGCGCGGCCGCACCATCATTTATTCGACTCAGTTACTCGACATCGCCGAACGCTTTTCGGATCGCGTTTGCGTGATTCACAAAGGGGAGATTCGCGCCTTTGACACCATGGCCGCGCTCCGCCTCCAAGCGGGCGTGCAGGAAAATGTGTTGGAAGAATTGTTCCGCCAACTGCGCGAAGGCAATTCATGAAACTGCACTCGGTCCAATTCGAGCATTCGCTCCGCCGGCGGGTCAAACAGGCTGTCAGCGATTCCCAGGAATTGAAGCGCGAGTATCGCGCCGCCAAAAGACAAGCCCGGCAATACTCCAGCGCGGGTTTCTTCCGGGTGTGCCTCTCCTTGTTATTGGGTTGCGCCGTTTGGGGGGCAGTCGAGTACACCCAACATCCCGCCACCGCTCTGGCCATCCTCAACCTCTGGGCGTTGGGTTCCGTTTTCATCCGCGCGAAAGACTTACTGGCCTGCTTGTTTATGGAACCCGATCTGGCGGCGTTGTCCTTGCTGCCGATCCCGGAAAAAACGATTTTTGAATGGGAGTTTCAAAAATTCATTCGCCGCTCCCTCTATTCCCTGGCGGACTTCATCATCGGGTATGGCGCGCTGGCGCTGGCCTGCGATTTTGGCCCGGGGCGCTGGCTGCTAGCGATGCTGCTGGCCGCGCTAACTTGGACCGTCTTACTGGCGCTAGCCGTGATTGGCGCGGCGTATCTGCGCCGGACTTTGATTTTCTTCGTGGCCAACGCGCTGACGGTGGCCTGGGTCGGCTTGATGATAGTCTGGAAAATCCTGGCGGCTTCACTCTTGGAAATATTGGATCGTTGGAGTTGGCACCTCAACCTGCTCCTGCCCACCGGCTGGCCCGTGTCCTTGGCGCACGGGCTGTACTCGGGTTGGGACTGGCGTTATCTGGGGTTACTGGTGTTGATCGGCGGAGTGTGCTGGTCCGTGCGGCTGGCGCTGGCGCAATTGCGATCCGGCTATGAATTTGTCGATGTGAGTTACGTCGAAGCGCCGGATATTCTGCCCGAATCCGAGGCGTTCGATGAGGCCGACGAATCGGATGGCCGGTCTGCGCATCTCGGCGAGACCGCCATCGAGGAAATCGTGCAATCCCGCCAGTTTTTAGCGCTCACGCCTTGGCGGCAGCGCGGATGGTTTGAGGAAAAACTCTGGCTCTGGCTGAGCGAACGTGAAAAGGCCTTGTGTGAATGGATCTTCGCGGATGGGGTATCCATTGTCGGACCATGGAAAAACGCGGCCCGGAATCTCCTCTTCGTCTGGGTCGCGCTATTCGCGCTGAAATGGCTGAGCGCCTCCGTAAGCGGCTGGCTCATCATCATCGGTCTCGGCGTGCCCCTAGGCCAAGCCATCCGGCTTTTCTATGGCACGGGCCGCGCGTTCAACTCCATTGCTTGCGGCGGCGTCTCCGTTCCGCTCTACGCGGGGTTGGCGGCGGGTTATCGCGAGCTGAGTTGGCTGTTATTTAAGTATTCGCTGATCCAACTGCCCTTGCTCGTGGTTTTCAGTCTGTGCGGCGGCGCCATCGCCGCCTACTTGACCGATTGGCCCGTGTGGCATGGCCTGCTCATCGCGCTCAAACTCGTCTGTCTATTATCGGCGGCGCGCTGCATCTTTGTCGCGCTAGGCTTTAGCTCCGGCACCAACGACAGCGCAAAATTCAGCCTGCGCTCCGGTTGTGTGTTGACGGCGATCATTGCCTGCGGTCTGACTTTTTTAATCTTGGCCATCTCCTGGCTGCTGGTGGCAAACCCGGTTTCCGCCATGATCTGCGGAGCGCTCGCTATGGTTGATGCATTCCTGTTTTGGCGGATATATGGCTGGTTTTATAACACCTGGCGGTTCGACCTGATGAGCATTCCCAGACATTAAAACCGCCGACGCGCGGATTATTGAATGGTCATCAACGAAGCGTAAAGACACAGAAGAAGCGGCGCCAAAAGCCAGTCTGGAATCAGGCTGGCCGGCTTGGGACCTCCGGACACGATAATAAAAACCCGGCGCCACCTTTGACAGCTGACGCCGGGTCAAAGCAAAAAGCTTCGGTTATTTCTTGGCGGCTGCGGAGCGCACATCCAGTTCTTTCACTGTCGTGGCGCTCTTGCCGACGCGATCGCGCAGGTAGTGCAACTTGGCGCGGCGGACGGACCCGCGACGCTCAACTTCCACCCGGTCCACGCGCGGAGAATTCTCCGGGAACACGCGCTCGACACCTTCGCCGTAACTGATGCGGCGAACTGTGAAGGTGGAGTTCAATCCCCGGCCGCGACGGCCGATCACAATACCGGAAAACACCTGGATACGCTCCTTGTCGCCTTCCACAACTTTAGTGTGAACGCGCACCGTGTCACCCACCGCAAAGTTCAAAGGCACTTTGCGAAATTGTTCCGATTCAATTTTATCGAATAACGCTTGGCTCATAAATTTTCCTCACTGCCAGCCGGTTTTTCCGGCTTATCCAAGGACGGCTGGATCAAGTCCGGCCGTCTGGCTTGGGTTTTGGCCAGGGATTGCTCCCGTCGCCATTGGGCTATCTTGGCATGATGGCCCGAAATCAACACCTCAGGCACTTTGCTGCCCCGGTACTCCACCGGGCGCGTATACTGCGGATACTCCAGCAACCCGTTGCTGAACGACTCCTCGCTCGAGCTGGCATCATCCCCCAGCGCCCCCGGCAGCAATCGAACGACCGCATCAATGATCACCATGGCCGGCAAATTGCCGTTCGTCAGCACGTAATCCCCAATGGACAATTCATCGTCCACCAAAGCTTCACGCACCCGCTCGTCCACCCCCTCGTAACTGGCGCAAATAAACAAAATATGTTTCCGTTGCGCCATTTCCCGGGCGACGCTTTGGTTAAAAACCCGCCCGGCCGGGGACAAAAGCACCACAAAGGGCTTATCCTTAGCCAAATGATCCAACGCCTCAAAGATCGGTTCGGGCTTTAGTAACATACCCGGTCCCCCGCCAAACGGACGGTCATCCACCGTCTTATGGCGATCATGGGTATAATCCCGCAAATTATGTATGCCCAACTCTAGCAACCCGTTGCTACGCGCCCGCTGCACGATACTTTCGTCCAACGGCCCCGAGAACATCTCGGGAAACAGTGTGAGCACGTCGATCTTCATGTTGAAACCCCGGCGTGCAAATAAATAACCCCTCCGGAAGGTTATTCCAGAGCAGGAATCCTCGTCACCCTGCGCGCTACCGGGCAGGCCCGCTTTCAACCGGCTTATCTTCGACTATCTCCACCACGCAACGCTTGCCCAACTTGGCGCTCCCCACCAGCATTAAGGTGCGGATCGCGTTGATCGTGGTTCCCTGGCGTCCGATGACCCGGGCGACATCCTTTGGGTCCATGCGTAATTCATAGACCGTCAGATCGTCCTTGGCCACCGGGGTGACCGTCACCGCCCCAGGCTGATCCACCAGCCCTTTGACGACGTATTCCAGGAAAGCTTGCATAAGCCGGGCGCGGCCTTACACGGTGACCGCCCGTTTCGCCTTCTTAATGAAGCTGGCCACTGTATCGCTAGGCTGCGCGCCCGCTTTGATCCAGTAATCGGCTCGCTCCAAATCTAGGTCGACGTTCTTGCCCTGTTTTAAAGGCCAATACGTGCCAATTTCTTCAATAAATTTCCCATCCCGCGGGCTGCGGTTGTCAGCAACCACGACGCGGTAAACTGGGCTGTTGGTCGCCCCAACACGCTTTAAGCGCATTCTAACCATATAATTCTCTTATCAGCGTTCGGCGGCGGTTATTCTCAAATCCGTCCGCATTTGCGTTTAAACATCCAAAAGAACCCAAAGGCTAAAAAGCTTTGGCATCCATTGCAAGCCCCCATTTAAATTATTTTATGAACCGCCCCAAAGACAGCGATTCCCCCGTCGTTTACAATTCCGGCAAAATCATCCAAAACCGGTTTTCGTTCGGCTCAATAAAATCGTAACACGCTTGGCCGCTTGCCCAACGGACAATCCCAACGGCCAACGCCAGACTCATGGTGGGGGGCTTGAATGTAACTTGTTCACCAAAAGCCGGTTTAGCGCTCGACCAACTTAACAAGATATGAATATACCGCGTTTTGTTGGCGTTGAACAGCTGCGATTTCAATCCCCGGCGATCAAAGGCGTCCTGCGGGCCGAAAACTTGGATGTTTCCCCCTTCCACCCCAGTGCTCCGGGCGAGTTCCCAAACGGCGAATCGCAGCCAGCGCGGTTCGAGTTCAAGCTGTCCGGTGGCGTTGGCCGGCACCGATACCCGCCAACTTTGCTCGCAGGTTTTTGCGTCCGAGGAAACCTCCGGGTGCCCGGTCTTAAGCGCCGCGCACAACTCCGCGAAGGTGCAGAGGTTTTTCACGCGGGGGATTTCTCGCCGAAAACCAACGTAACGCTCGACGATCTCGCCGATGGAATCACTAGCCCACTTGATGGACCGAATCGAATCGGTCAACTGGGACTGGCTGGGTTGCATTTCGAGCAACTGCACATGCCCCGCCAGAACGCTCAGGCTATTGGTCACCTCGTGAAGCAAGCGGCTCAATAAAATCCCGGGTTTTTCCAACTCGGTCAATCCCGACGCCAACGGGGGGGGCGGCTGGGGGTTCACTGGGGTTACGGG
>DBTJ01000175.1:9341-9958 GCA_002306985.1 Verrucomicrobia bacterium UBA1319 | reverse complement strand
CGCGCTGGTGTTCGCGCTCTTTATTAACGCGGCCATCTTGATTGTGGCGGCGGCTACGTTTCACACGCAAGGACGGCAGGATGTGGCGGATATTCAGCAGGCCCACTCGCTCCTATCCCCCATGCTTGGAGTGGGAGCCGCCAGCACCCTATTTGCCCTGGCGCTCCTTGCCTCAGGTCAAAATTCAACCCTCACCAGCACGCTGGCCGGGCAAATTGTCATGGAAGGCTTCCTCAACCTTCGGATTCGGCCTTGGTTGCGGCGATTGATCACTCGGGGTCTGGCGATCGTGCCCGCGGTCATTGTCTGCGCGCTGTACGGCGAATCCGGCGCGGGAAAACTGCTGGTGCTAAGCCAGGTTATATTGAGTGTGCAATTATCCTTCGCCGTGATTCCGCTGGTCCTATTCACCAGCGATCGTCGTAAAATGGGTGAATTCACCAATCCCCCATGGCTTTCGGGGGTTGCCTGGCTGGTGGCGGCGGGCATTGCCGGATTAAACATCAAACTCCTTTTCGATAGCGTCCTCGCATGATCCATATCCCACTCCAGGAAGCTTCCGACCCCATGCCGGACGCCGTTGAACCCCAAACCGTCACGGCTCGGATGCGCCAGCC